>JBEKNW010000199.1:0-7524 GCA_049522435.1 Xanthobacteraceae bacterium | reverse complement strand
CCGTTGCGGTCGAAGATTTAGCCGACACCGGCGAGCACTTCGACCTCGTCGCCGATGCGCAGGTACGCGCCGCATTGGCGCGGATCGCCGGGCTACGCGATTTACCGCGGCTTGAAGCGAATTTCGACGTGCGGCGGCACGGTGCCGGCGGACTGCACGTGGCCGGCCGGGTTTCTGCGACGGTCGGTCAGGCGTGCGTGGTCACGCTCGAACCCCTCGCCAATGAGGTCGAGGAGGCGGTCGATCTCCTGTTCGTGCCGCAGCCGGCCGCCCAGCGGGAAAACGGAAAAACCGACGCGCATGGCGAGAGCTCGGACGAAGCGGAGCCGCTGATCGGCGGCCGAATCGATCTCGGCGCGCTCGCGACCGAGTTCCTCATCCTCGGGCTCGATCCGTATCCGCGCAAGCCCGGAGCGGTCTTCCAGCCTCCGCCGGACGCAAAGCCGGACGAAGGCCCGTTCGCCGCGCTGGCAACGCTCAAGAAGGGTCGGGATGGCCGCTGATCGCAGTTGTGTCCGGGCGTCGAACCGCTATTCTCGCTTTCGGTCTCGCTTCTCCCTTGTTCGGACCTGCAGCATGATCCCGAAAAGTGGAAACCGGCTTTCGGAAAAGATCATGCGCAAGCAAAAAAATCTGGACCATGATCCGATTCAGTTGAATTGGATCAGGGTCTAGGACCGCGGTCATTCGATGTCGCACATGGTCCGCATTGCTCTCGACGCGATGGGAGGAGACCATGGCCCTGCCGTGGTCGTCGCCGGCGCGGAGCTGGCGTTGGCGCGTCATCCGGAGAGCGAATTCCTCTTTTTCGGCAATACGTCGCTCGTGGCGCCGCTCGTCGCCGGGCGCCCGGCGCTAAAATCCGCCTCGCGGCTCGTCCACACCGAGGTCGCGGTCCGGATGGAGGACAAGCCGAGCCAGGCGCTACGCTATGGCCGCCGGAAATCCTCGATGTGGCTGGCGATCGAGGCGGTCAAAAAGCGGGAAGCCGATATGGCGGTATCGGCGGGCAATACCGGCGCGCTGATGGCGATGTCGAAATTCGAGCTCAAAACGCTCGCCGGGATCGAGCGGCCCGCCATCGCGGCGTTGTGGCCGACCTTGCGCGGAGAATCGATCGTGCTCGACGTCGGCGCCTCGATCGGCGCCGATGCCGAGCACCTCGTCGAGCTTGCGGTGATGGGCGCGGCCACGGCGCGCATCCTGTTCGGTCTGGAACGCGCAACGGTCGGTCTGCTCAATATCGGCGTGGAGGAGGTCAAGGGTCTCGAACCGGTGCGCGAAGCCGGCCGCATTCTGCGCGAGGAACAATGGCCTGACCTCGACTATGTCGGATTCGTCGAAGGCGACGATATCGGCAAAGGTAAAGTCGATGTGGTCGTCACCGAAGGCTTTGCCGGCAACATCGCGCTCAAGACGGCGGAGGGCACTGCCCGCCAGATCGGCGAATATCTCAAAAGTGCGATGAGCCGCTCGCTCGGCGCGCGCATCGGATATTTGTTCGCGCGTACGGCGTTCCGGCAGTTGCGCGAGCACATGGACCCGCGCCGGGCCAATGGCGGAATTTTCCTCGGCCTCAACGGCATCGTCATCAAAAGCCATGGCGGGACCGATGCCGAGGGTTTTGCGGCCGCCATCGAGCTCGGCTATGGCGTGGTGCGCGATGAACTTCTGGCCAAGATCACGGCCGCGCTCGGGCGCCACGGCAAGGAGCGGCAGCAAGCCGTCAGCGGAGCCGCCTCGTGACCGTTCGCCACTCCGTCATCCTCGGCTGCGGCGGCTATCTGCCGAGCCGCGTGCTTACCAACGCCGATCTGGCGCGCCAGCTCGACACATCCGACGAATGGATCGTGCAGCGCACCGGCATCCATGAGCGCCGCATCGCCGCCCCCGGCGAATTCACCTCGCACATGGCGACGCACGCGGCGCGCGCCGCGCTCGCCCATGCGCGGCTCGATGCGCAGTCGATCGACCTCATCGTGCTCGCAACCTCGACGCCCGATAATACCTTTCCGGCCAGCGCCGTCTCGGTGCAGGCTGACCTCGGCATCACCCATGGCGCCGCCTTCGACGTGCAGGCCGTGTGTTCCGGATTCGTGTTTGCGCTGGCGACCGCCGACGCGCTGCTGAAGTCGGGCGCGTTCTCCCGCGCGCTGGTGATCGGGTCGGAGACTTTCTCGCGCATCCTCGACTGGACCGATCGCAGCACCTGCGTGCTCTTCGGCGACGGCGCCGGCGCCGTCGTGCTCGACGCGCTCGAGCAGCCGGGCAGGCGCGAGGACCGCGGCATTCTCACGGTCCGGCTGCGTTCCGATGGCCGTTACAAATCGAAGCTCTATGTGGACGGCGGACCGTCATCGACCGGCACTGTCGGCCATTTGCGCATGGAAGGCCGGGAGGTGTTTCGTCACGCCGTGGCGATGATCACCGACGTGGTTGAGGACGCCTTCAAAGCGACCGGCACCAGCGTCGCCGACATTGATTGGTTCATTCCCCATCAGGCCAACAAACGGATCATCGACGGCTCGGCGCACAAGCTCGGCATCGCGCCGACGAAAATCGTCACCACCCTTGATCGGCACGGCAACACGTCGGCGGCTTCTATTCCGCTCGCGCTTGCCGATGCGGTCGCCGACCGTCGCATCAAACGCGGCGATCTCTTGCTGCTCGAGGCGATGGGTGGCGGCTTCACCTGGGGCGCCGCGCTGGTGCGCTGGTGAGATCGGGCTCGCGAAGCCCGTTGACCGTTCGGCGAGAAGCGAATATCGTTGATAATTCAGTACGATACGATGATCGATTTGGTTCGATCGCCGAGAGCGGGGCTGGCGATGGCGAGAAAGACGATCACGCGGGCGGATTTGTGCGAGGCGGTCTATCAGAAGGTCGGCCTGTCGCGCACCGAGTCCGCCACGCTCGTTGAACTTGTACTCAAGGAAATTACCGACTGCCTGGAACGCGGGGAAACGGTGAAGTTGTCGTCGTTCGGCTCGTTCGTCGTGCGCAAGAAGGGCCGGCGCATCGGCCGAAATCCGAAGACCGGCAAGGAAGTACCGATCTCGCCGCGCCGAGTCATGGTGTTCAAGCCTTCCGCGATCCTCAAGCAGCGAATCAATTCCGGGCCGGATGGCGGCAAGGAAAGCGATGGGGAAAACGGCAAGTGATGGCCGGCGGGGAGTAGGGCATTGGACAAGGCGCCGGGCGCTTTCCGCACGATCAGCGAAGTCGCCGAGGAGATCAGCGTTCCGCAGCACGTGCTGCGGTTCTGGGAGAGCCGCTTCCCGCAGATCCGGCCGCTGAAGCGGGGCGGCGGGCGGCGTTATTATCGCCCCGACGACGTGGACTTGCTGCGCGGCGTGCGCCACTTGCTTTATGGCGAGGGCTACACCATTCGCGGCGTTCAACGCATCCTGCGCGAGGAAGGCCTGTCGTTCGTGCAGAGCGTCTGGCGTGGCGGCGCCGAACCGCCGCCGCCCGAGCGGGCAGAAGACAAAGCGGGGGGTAATAGGGCGGAGAAACAAGCTGCAATCTCGGAGGCAGAGCCCTCCTTTTTCGAGCTCTCGCCGCCGCGCCCCGACGCGGCGACTGACGAACGTCCGGCTGAACGCCGCGAACCGACAATGATGCCGCCGGCGGCTCCCGAGCCGGCGCGGCAGCGGCTCGGCGCGAACAGCGAGGACCGGCGCCGACTGCAGACGGTGCTCGACGACCTCATCGCCTGCCGCCGCCTGATCGAGGCCGCGCTGTCGGATATCTCCGTCTCGGAAAATGCTGCGGATGATGCGATCGGCCGGAGCCGCGAGGCTTAAATACGCGACCCGCGTCCGGCATTCACGGCGTCATTCAGATATGCTGCGCAGCGACGCTGCCGGGCTTTTGGTGGCGCACGCGTTGTGTTTGGACGCGCACGCATCCGTTGGTTCCACAGACGTTGGTAACCTGTTGAAAGGCCGCATGCGCGGCCGCAACGTCCAACGCCGCCGGCGCGGCACATGTCATCGCTGCGGCCGCGTGACCGAGCATTCCGCCCGACAGAATGGTCGCCGCGGCAAGAGCCGTGAGAAGAGCCGTGAGAAGAGTTTTGCGCATGCGTATCCTCATTGAAGTTGGCTCGGCGGCGCGGGCAGGCAGTTGACCACTTTGCTGTCCAATGGACACTCGCCAGAATCGCTGGTTAGCGTGGCGACGCCCCTACCACGTTCGCTAAAAGATCATGGTGAACGAAATGTTAACAGCCGCAGCTCAAGCGACTCGGTCGGGCGAGGACCAACCTGCAGACGATGCACGACGGCCTCATCGCCTGTCGCCGCCTGTCGGGACCGCAGTGGCGGAAAGTTATTCGGACGATGGGATTGGTCGGAGCGCCGAGATTTGAACTCGGGACCCCCAGTCCCCCAGACTGGTGCGCTAACCGGGCTGCGCTACGCTCCGAGAATGCGGCCGGACTATAGTGAGGGGCTCAAAGTGGCGCAACATGCGCTCGCGCGCCGGGGCGCGACGACGTAGAGTGCCTTGCGTTCCCTGTAGGCTATCCCGACAATCGGATCCACCGTGAAGCGGCTTTTCAGCGCGACCATCAACTCGCTGCGCGGGCTCGGTTATGGCTTTAAGAGCGAAGCCGCGCTGCGCGAGGAGGCGATCGCTCTCGCGGTAGCGGTTCCCCTCGGCCTCTTCATCGCGCCCAGCGCCGCCTGGTATGTCGCTATGATCGGGACGCTCATGGTCCTCCTCGCCGTCGAATTCTTGAACACGGCGATCGAGAAGCTGGCCGACTACGTCACGCGCGAGCACCACTCCGATATCCGCAGGATCAAGGATTTCGGCTCCGCCGCGGTGTTCTGCGCGATCTCTCTCGCCGGGCTCATTTGGCTGGCGGCAATCGCGGTGCGCTGCGGGTTGTTCTGAACAATTGATGACTGTGAGCATGACGACGTCCGCGGTAGGCACCGGGTTACTTCCCACGTCGGCAAGCGTCGCCGATGTCAGCGCGCCGAACGGCCTGACCAGCGACGAAGCGCGCCGGCTGCTGGAGAAGTTCGGCCCAAACGCGGTGCCCGATACGGCGCTGCATCCGTTGCGCATGGCGCTGGACAAATTCTGGGCGCCCGTTCCGTGGATGCTCGAGGCTGCGATTGTGCTCGAACTGGCGCTCGGCAAGTATGTCGCGGCCGGGATTATCGCCGCTCTTCTGGTCTTCAATGCCGCACTCGGGCTGTTCCAGGAGAGCCGCGCCCAGGCCACCCTTGCTGCGCTGAAATCGCGGCTGGCACTGAATGCATCCGTCCGCCGCGACGGCGCATGGAAAACCATACAAGCTGTCGAACTGGTGCCGGGCGACGTCGTGAAGCTTTCCCTCGGCGCCGTGGTCGCCGCGGATGTGAAACTCACCGCCGGAGAAATCCTGCTCGACCAATCCATGCTCACCGGCGAATCCGTCCCCATCGAAGCCGGCGCCGGCGTGCAGACCTATGCCGGAGCGTTGGTCAGGCGCGGCGAGGCGGTGGCGGAGGTCACGGCGACCGGAGCGCGCACAAAATTCGGCCGCACCGCCGAGCTGGTGCGCACCGCCCATGTCGTCAGCTCCCAGCAGAAAGCGGTGTTGCGCGTGGTGCGCAATCTCGCCGGCTTCAACGGCGTCGTCATCGTGCTCTTGGTCGCCTATGCGTGGTTTCTCAAAATGCCGCTCGACGAGATCGTTCCCCTCGTCCTAACGGCGGTGCTCGCTTCGATTCCGGTGGCGCTGCCGGCCACCTTCACGCTCGCGGCGGCGCTCGGCGCGCGTGCCTTGGCCGGGCAGGGGGTCCTTCCGACCCGCCTCTCCGCCGTCGATGAAGCCGCATCGATGGATGTCCTGTGCGCCGACAAGACCGGCACGCTGACGCGCAACGCGCTGACCGTGACGACGGTGCATCCGATGCCGGGCTTCGACGAGGCGCACGTTCTGGCGCTGGCCGCGCTCGCGAGCTCCGATGGCGGACAGGACCCGGTCGATGGCGCCATTCGCGCGGCCGCCGCGACCAAGGCGATTTCCGATGCGCCGAAACTAGTCAAGTTCGCGCCCTTCGATCCGGCGAAGAAAATGTCCGAGGCGACCGCGACGGATTCGACCGGGGGCACGCAACGTATCGTGAAAGGCGCCTTTGCCGCGGTCGTCGGCCTCGCGCAACCGTCGCCCGCCGCCGCGGCAGCGGCGAAGGAACTTGAAGGGAAGGGCTTCCGAGTGCTGGCGGTGGCCGCCGGGACCGCGACGGCGATGAAACTGGCAGGACTCATCGCGCTCAGCGACCCGCCTCGCCCGGACTCGGCGGCGCTCGTCACCGAGTTGCACAAACTGGGCGTGCGCACCGTGATGGTGACGGGCGACGCGCCGGCGACCGCTTCCATCGTGGCGAAGGCGGTGGGACTTGACGGCGCCGTCTGTCCGCCCGGGCCGATCCCCGACGCCGTCCATCCCGAGCAATTCGCGGTCTTCGCCGGTGTGTTGCCGGAGGACAAGTACAAGCTCGTCAAGGCGTTCCAGAAGGGCGGCCATACCATCGGCATGTGCGGCGACGGCGCCAACGACGCGCCGGCGCTGCGCCAGGCGCAGATCGGTATCGCGGTCTCGACGGCAACCGATGTCGCCAAATCGGCGGCCGGCATGGTTTTGACCGCGCCCGGCCTCGCCGGCATCGTCGCCGCGGTCAAGGAAGGCCGCGTGACGTTCGAGCGCATCCTGAGCTATACGCTGAACTCGATTACCAAGAAGATCGTGCAGGTGCTCTTCCTGGCGATCGGCCTGGTCATGACCGGGCATGCGATCCTGACGCCCTTCCTCATGGTCCTCATCATGATCGCCGGCGACTTCCTCGGCATGTCGTTGACCACCGACAATGTCCGGCCGTCGCCGATGCCGAATGCGTGGCGGATCGGCAATCTGACGGTCGCCGGCGTCATCATGGGGCTGGGCGAGCTCTTCTTTTGCACATCCGTCCTGGCTTTTGGCGCCTACCGGATGGGGCTCGGCATCGGCGCGCTGCAGACGCTGGCTTTTGTCGTCATCGTGTTCGGCAATCAGGCGACGACCTACACCAACCGCGAGCGCCGGCATCTGTGGTCGTCCCGTCCCAGCGTCTGGCTCGTCCTATCGTCGATCGCCGACCTTCTGATCGCCTCGATATTGTCGATCGGTGGAATTGCCATGACGCCTTTGCCGGCCTGGACCGTGGCCGGCACGCTTGCCGCCGCCGCTGTCTTCGCCGTCATCTTGGATTTGGTGAAGGTTCCGGCCTTTCGCCGGCTTGGGATCGCGTAGCACCGCGGCAAGCCTGGATTGAGCGAAGCGGAATCCCGAAATCGCTTCAGGGCGAAAGCCCTTAGCATCCAGAAGCTCGTCGCCTGTAGGATGGGTTGAGCGAAGGCGAAACCCTGGGCTTGCCCCGGTTTCGTGGAGAGGTGAGGTCTTGGGATCAGGGTATCTAATTTGACTGCATTCTGTCCTCCTTTTTTGGGCGATCTTTTGGTTCGGCCGAGAGCATCTTTTCGTCC
>JBEKNW010000198.1:0-7554 GCA_049522435.1 Xanthobacteraceae bacterium | reverse complement strand
CCGTTCTCGATCACCGGGCCGATGGTGACCTGGGTGCCCGGCCACAGCGTCTGCACGGCCTCCGCGAGCACGTGCGCGGCGTCATGGCGAATGAGTTCGAGCGCGCGCGAGTCGTCGCGGGTCAAAAACTCGATTTTTGCGTCGTGATCGATCGGATCGGTGAGGTCGGCAAGCTTGCCGTCGAGCGCCATGGCGACCGTGCGCTTGGCAAGCGACGGTGAAATGCCCTTGGCGATGTCGAGTCCGGTGGTGTTTGGCGGGTAGTCCCGACGCGCGCCATCGGGAAAGGTCACAGCGACCATTTCTTGCTCCTTCTGCTCACTCCTGCGAACGAGCGCAGGTAAGCGTGATCGATCGGTATGTAGCGCATACGGCTGCTGAGGCAAGCGGGGAACCGCCTTGTTCCGCAGCCATGCGGCAGTGCAGCATGACTTATGCGTCGCTCCGGCGGCAGCAAGCGGCGGTCGTGCCTACGTGGTCGGTTATGGGGGGACGCTGGTAGCACGGGAGCAGCCGCCGTGCCCGAGCGCCCTTTTAATCTGCGATCAGCCCTTGGAGGCCGCCAATGACCGAAACACCGCAAATGGAAACCTTCCGCATTCCCGGCACGACCCTCAGCCCCTCGCGCATCGGGCTCGGCACTTGGGCGATCGGCGGCTGGCAATGGGGCGGCACCGACGAGGCTGAATCGATCCGCACCATCCACGCCGCGCTCGACCGGGGTATCACCCTGATCGACACTGCGCCGGTCTATGGTTTCGGCCGTTCAGAGGAGATCGTCGGCAAGGCCTTGGCGCAAGGCGGACGGCGCGCGCGCGTAACGCTCGCCACCAAAGTCGCGCTCGATTGGAAGGGCGAGCAGCCGTTCCGCAATGGCAGCCGCGCCCGCATTATGAAGGAAATCGACGATTCGCTGAGCCGTCTGCGCACCGACGCGATCGACCTCTATCAAATCCATTGGCCCGACCCGAACACGCCCATCGAGGAAACCGCCGGCGCCATGGCCGAGCTGTTGCGGGCGGAAAAAATCCGCGCCATCGGCGTAAGCAATTTCAGCCCGGCGCAGATAGACGCCTTTCGCGCCGTGTCGCCGCTCCATGCGGTGCAGTCGCCGTATAATCTGTTCGAGCGCGCGATCGAGGCGGATGTGTTTCCCTATGCAAGCCGTCACGACCTGGCGATGCTCGCTTACGGCGCGCTCTGTCGCGGCCTGCTGTCCGGCCGCATGCGTTCCGATACCAGCTTTCCCGACAATGATTTACGCGGCGATGCTGATCCAAAATTTAAGCTGCCCTATTTCGCCGAATACCTTGCCGCGGTGTCGGCGCTCGACCGCTTCGCGCAACAAAAATTCAACAAGCGAGTGATTCACTTGGCGCTACGCTGGGTGCTCGACCGTGCCCCCAACACGATCGCGCTCTGGGGCGCGCGGCATCCCGGCCAGCTCGATCCGGTGGGTGACGTTTTGGGCTGGAAAATCGATGCCAGCGCCATGGCGGAGATCGATCGCATCGTGGCCGAAAACGTGCGCACGCCGATCGGGCCGGAATTCATGGCGCCGCCGGCGCAGGCGGCGGCGTAGCGATCTTCAGGCGGCCGGCACCGCATTGGTGCCGCGCCAGCGCGCGTAGCGCCAGGGCAAATACCAGCGCGCGTCAGGCGGCACGGCATCGGGCACGAAATCGAGACCCGCGGTGCCCCAAGGCTGGCAGCGCAGCAGGCGCGCGAGCGTCATCCAGCCACCCGCCCACAGGCCGAAACGCTCGATCGCCTGGTCGGCGTAGTCCGAGCAGGTCGGCAGATGCCGGCAATGGAAGCCGACCAGCGGGGAGAGCGTGTAGCGATAGGCCTTGACCAATCCCCGGCCGGCGAGGCGAGGAATACGGCTTAAAACATCGGACAAGGTGTCGAGGGGCATCGGTTTGTTTCCCAACGCCGTCATTCCGGGGCGCCGCGAAGCGGTGCGCCCGGAATCTATAACCACAGTCGGTGCAGAAACCGCGCGGATCGTGGCTATGGATTCCGGGCTCGCGGGCTAAAGCCCGCGCCCCGGAATGACGCACGGCAGTCCTACTCCGCCGCGGCCTTTGTGGCGGTCTTCTCGCCGCGTTTGGTCTCGATTTGGCCGATGGCGTCGACCACGGCGTCGAAAGTCAGCAGCGTCGAGGCGTGGCGAGCCTTGTAGTCGCGCACCGGCTCGAGCACCGCGATATCGGCCCACTTGCCGTCCGCCGGCGGCTTGCCGTTCTCCTTGAGCATCTTGCGCACGGTTTCCCGCAGCGCGCGCAGCTCGTCCGCGTTGGAGCCGACGACGTTCCGCGCCATGATCGAGGATGACGCCTGGCCGAGCGCGCAGGCTTTCACCTCGTGGGCGAAGTCGGTCACCGTGTCGCCATCCATCTTCAGATCAATCGTCACCGTCGAGCCGCACAGCCGCGAAACCGCCGTCGCTGTCGCGTCCGGGTCGGCGAGCCGCCCGATCCGTGGAATCGTTCCCGCAAGCTCGATGATACGGCGATTATAGACCTCGTTGAGCATTGCAAAATCGTGAGCCGGGACTGTGTCAGCCTGTCAATGAACTATATAGGTACTGGCGGGCCGGTGCGAGAGTCCCGGTCCCCGAGGCATGCGGCAACTGAACCGTCATTATCATGTCCGACAAAACACCATTTGCAGCGCCGGGCGCAGCCGCCGACCTGGAAGAAGGCTCGGCGCTGACGCCGAAGTTCGACGCCGACGGGCTCGTCACCTGCGTCGCGACCGACGCCGCCTCGGGCGATGTGCTGATGGTCGCGCACATGAATGCGGAAGCACTGGCAAAAACCATCGCCACCGGGCAAGCGTGGTACTTCAGCCGCTCGCGCGGCGCGCTGTGGCGCAAGGGCGAGACCTCCGGCCACACCCAGCGCGTCGTCGAAATTCGCGTCGATTGCGATCAGGACGCGGTCTGGATCAAGGTCGAGCAGACCGGCGGCGCCTGCCACACCGGCCGCCGCTCCTGTTTTTATCGCGCGGTGCCGCTGGGCAACGGAGGCGCGGTCACCCTCGAATTCCGCGACGAGCGCGTGTTCGATCCGAAGGCGGTGTATCGGAGCACGGACTGATCACCCCTTCGTCGTTGTCGCCCGCGCCAGCAGCCGCATTGCGCGCGCAAGATGCGGTCGGTCAACCATGACGCCGCCGATGGCAACGACGCCGGCGCCGGGATTGGCGGCGAAGGCATCGACGATCGCCTGTGCTTGCGCCAGCGCTTGCGGCGTCGGCGTGAACAGCTCGTTGATGATCGGGACTTGTGCCGGGTGGATCGCCATCTTCCCCGCAAAACCGTCGCGGCGCGCCTCTTCGCATTCGCGGCGGAAGCCGTCGCTGTCGCGAAAGTCGATATAGACCGTGTCGATCGCCGGCACCTCGGCAGCAGCCGCACCGGCAAGACACAGCGTCCGCGCCAGCCGATACGGGTCGAGAAAACGGCCCTGTGCATCGCGGTTGGCTTCGGCGCCGAGTTCGGCGGAGAGGTCTTCGGCGCCCCAGGTGAGAGCGTTGAGCCGGGCGCTGGCGGCGCGATAGGTGCCGGCGAGGAACAAAGCGGCCGCGGTTTCCGTGGCGATGGCGATGATCTTGACGTGACCGTCGGGCAGCCCGTTCATGGCCTCGCGCACGGCGAGCTTGGCGTCGGCGTGAACGATCGCGGCGCCGCCTTCCGCCTTCGGCAGCATGATGGCGTCGGGTTTTTCCGGCACCACGGTATCGAGATCGGCGTCGGTGAGCCCGGTCTGCAAGCCGTTTACGCGCACGAAGAGATAGGGGCGCGGCGTCGTCACGACCGCCTCCTTGAGGAACGCGGCCGCGCTCTGCCGCGCCCGCGTCTTGCCGTCGAGCGCAATCGAATCTTCGAGGTCCACGATCAATGCGTCGGCGGCGCTCGTCATCGCTCTGTCGAGTTTTTTGGCGCTGTCGGCGGGAACGAAGAGGAGGGAGCGCATGGTCACTTCGGCCGCATGCGCATAAAAGCCTGGCGGCGGCATTCGGCGACCAGCTTGTTGTCCTGGTTGTAGGCGCGGTGATGAAACTCGACGATGCCGGCGCCGGCCCGCGACTTCGATTCGCGCTTGCCGAGAATCTCGGTGGTCGCGTGGACGGTATCGCCCTCGAACAGCGGATGCGGGAATTTCACCTCGGTCATGCCGAGATTGGCGATCGTGGTGCCGACGGTGAGGTCGCTCACCGACATGCCGATCATCAGGCCGAGCGTGAACAGCGAGTTCAGCAACGGCTGCCCCCATTCGGTCTCCTGCTCGCAGAAATGCCGGTCGATATGGAGCGGTTGCGGGTTGAGCGTCATGTTGGAAAACAGCATGTTGTCCATCTGGGTGACGGTGCGCGTGTAGCGGTGCTCGACGATTTCGCCGGGGACGAAATCCTCGAAATAGAGTCCGCCGCGCTTGTGCCGCATGGCCGCCTGCTGCGTCATGATCGCCTCCTGATCGTTAAGTTCCCATTTACCATAATGGTTAATCATTCCTAATGCCCGAAAGGGAGCCGGTGGGCGCCGGTAGGGGAGCAAGCCAATGCTGGTCGATCCCAGCAATTCCGCCGCCGGTTCGATGGTGACGGGCGCTATTCACCAGGCGGCGCAGGCCACCGGGACGAGCTTCAATTACCTCTTGGCGACGGCGCAGGTCGAATCGGGCCTCAACCCGCAAGCGGGCGCCTCCACCAGTTCCGCGCGCGGCCTGTTCCAGTTCATCGAGCAGACCTGGCTTGCCACCGTGAAGCAAGCCGGCCCCGCGCTCGGCTACGGCCGCTATGCCGCGGCCATCACCCAGAACGCGTCCGGCCGCTACCAGGTGCAGGACCCGACCTTGCGCGGCGAAATTCTCAAGTTGCGCAACGATCCGACCGCGAACGCAGTGATGGCGGGAGCCTTCACCAAGGCCAATGCAACGGTCTTGAGCGAGCGGCTCGGCCGTGCACCAAGCGAGGGCGAACTCTACGTCGCGCACTTTCTCGGCGCCGGCGGCGCGGCGCGGCTCATCACGCTCGCCGCCAGCAATCCCAACGCCAAAGCTGCGGATTTTTTCTCGCATGCGGCGCACGCCAATTCCTCGATCTTCTACGACCGAACGACGGGCGCCGCCCGCAGCGTCGCGCAGGTGCGCAATATCCTCACCGCCCGCTATGACGTGGCGCGCGGCAGCCAGGACCAGCCTGCCTTTACAGCGCAGGCCGCAAGCGGTCCAGCCGTTGCGGCCGCGCCCGATACCGCAGGCATCACCGACGCCTTTGCCGCCGCCGTTCCAAAACGTGCGGCATCCGACACTCAAATCTTCCACGGCCTGTTTGCGGATGCGAACCGCGCCGCGCCGGTTGCACCCGTCGTGAGCGCGCTCTGGAATGTGCCGAGCGTCACGCCGAGCGCCACGCCGAGCGCCAATGGCACGCCGGCGCAGAAGTCGAATTCCGGCGGCATGCTCGATCTCTTCAAGGATCCTGTTCAGGGATCGTGAAGCGGGGCGCCTCATCTTCATCCTCCCCCGCGGAGCGATACCCTCACCGCCGACAACGTTTACCAACATTTATGGTGAACGATTTGTTAAGTCCGCGCCCCTAGGATCGCTATCGGCTTTAATATCGTGTGGCGGTGAGCGAGCGATGATCGTCCGCCATTTTCTCGACTGGGTGCGCAGCGCGCCGGCCGGCAAGCGAGCCGAGGCAACGAGCGCGCTCGCCCGCGCCTACCTTTATTCCGATCTCGCGCCCGACGATCTTGCCGCCGCAGAAGGCGCGATGTTGATGCTGCTCGACGATGCCTCGCCGCTGGTGCGCCGGGCGCTGGCCGATGCGCTGGCGGCAAGCCCAAGCGCGCCGCCGGCCATCATGTTGGCGCTGGCCGCCGACCAGCCGCAGATCGCCGCGCCCGTGCTGGCGCTGTCGCCGCTTTTCGTCGATGCCGATCTGGTCGATGCGGTGGCGACCGGCGGCGGTGCCGTGCAAGCCGCGATCGCGAGCCGAGCCGGGTTGCCGCGTTCGGTCGCGGCCGCCATCGCTGAAGTCGGCACGGCGGAATCCTGTCTCGTGCTTTTGGAAAATCGCGATGCCGACATCGCGCCGTTCTCGATCGATCGGATCGTCGAGCGCCACGGCCACCTTGCGGCCATTCGCGAGCCGTTGCTGGCGCGCGAGGACATCCCGGTGGCCACGCGCCTGACGCTGGTCGCGAAGCTGTCGGAGACGCTTGCCGGGTTCGTCGCCGCACGCGAATGGCTCGACGTCGACCACGCTCAGCGCATCGCGCGCGAGGCTTGCGAGAAGGCGACGGTGACGCTCGCGGCGGATACGCCAACGACGCAGGTGCGCGCGCTCATCCGTCACTTGCGCGTGAGCGGGCAACTTAACGCCGGCCTCATTTTGCGCGCGCTGTTGTCCGGCAACGTCGTCCTCTTCGAAGAGGCCCTGGCGGAGCTTACCGACATGCCGGTGGCGCGCGTCTCCAGCCTGGTCCACGACCGCGGCAATGCGGGTTTGCGGGCGCTGTTCGACCAGGCCGGACTGCCGCCCTCGACCTATCCGGCCTTCAAGGAGGCGATCGAGGCAATGCGCGAGGGTGGCCTCAGCGGCGAGCCGGGCGGCGCCGCGCGGCTCAAGCGACGCATGATCGAGCGCGTCCTGACCCGCTGCGCAAACGAGGCGCTGGGCGAGCTGGCGCCGCTGTTCACGCTGTTGCGCCGCTTCGCCACGGAGGCGGCGCGCGAAGAAGCGCGGCTGTTCTGCGACGAGCTCGTGGCGGATACTTTCGATGCAGAAGGTCGGTCGGAAGCGGCCTGATACTTCTCCGCTCGAATCACGGCGCCAGCGGCGGCGCAAAGATGCTTTCGAGGTAATCCGGCCGGTCGCTGTTCTCGGCGCGAAGGAACTCGTCGGTGACTTCGCGCAGACGCCGCGTCAGCGCGCCGGCGGTGCCGGAGAGGTCCGCGCGGGTATGTTCGCGGGCAATGGCGCGCACGGCATCGACGTGCTGGTCGACGAGCGCGAGCGGAATGCGCGTCATCGCCGGGGTGTGCTCGATGAGCCGGCAGAGACTCTCGGCAACAGCGCCGACCGCGGGATAGCCGAACGTGGCGGCCCCGCCTTTGATGTCGTGCGCGGCGCGGAACAGCTCGTCGTGGGTCTTCTTGGTGAAGCCTAGGCGCCTGACCTCCTGCCGCGACGCTTCGAGGCGCTCGCATTCCAAATGCATCCAGCCGGCGAACTCGCCCGAAAGCTGCGCCAGCGCCGCCTCGGCGCGCGCGACGGGATCGTCATCCCCATCGGCCGCTGGCGCGACGGCGCTGCGCAGCACGTGCGGCGGCGTGATCACTTCGTGGTCCGCAAAAGTCGCGACCGACGGCGTGTTGTCCTTGCGCGGGGCCATTGCGGATCGCTCCTGATGGTCAGCTCAAGACCTTGTCGAGCAGCGGCTGCTGGCGGATCACGTCCGCCTTGCCGCCCTTGCGCCGTTCCGGCCCGACATAGTTCGGGTTGACGTTGCGGCGCCGGTCGGGCCCGAAATAGGTC
>JBEKNW010000197.1:0-7684 GCA_049522435.1 Xanthobacteraceae bacterium | reverse complement strand
ACGTCTACGACGACCAGGGCAAATACAGTTCCGGCAGCACCGCGACGTCGCCCACCGACGAGGACGGCGGCACCTGGACGTATGTCGTCTACAGCACTCAGTCGAGCAGCGTCAGCGCCGCCTATAACGGCTACGTTTACGACACGGCGTATTACGATCACGACCAGGGCAACGCCGTCTACGCCACCTATTTCGGCGCCAACGGTTATCGGTCCGGAACCAATTTCCTCGGCTCGGACTATGACTACGTCTACGACAACGGCGGCTACCAGCTGTTCGGCGGCGGCTATTGGGTAGTGGGCGGTGCGAGCGGCAAAGCCGGTGCCGGCGCCACCGCAAGCGCCGCCTCCAGCCAAGGCTATGCGCCGTACGCGGCCGCTCAGCTCAGCGACATCCACTCCTTCGTCGGCTCTTCTGCGGCAACCAACACAGCCATCTATGACGGCACGCACACCGACTACAGTTTCGCGCAATTGCCGGGCGGTTGGTTCCAGGTATCCGATCTTCGGACTGGTGCACCTGACGGGGTCGATCAATACCAGAACAATTGGTCGTTCGAGTTTTCGGATGGGACCTACACTCTGACTCCTATCCAGACAGACGGATCGACCACTCTGGCAGAATTTGCCACCCAATATTTTTTGGATGGAAGTGGCGGTTATGGTCCCGAGTTGAGCCTTGCCGGCACGGATGTTGTGGCGGGTCAGTTTGGTGCCTGGACGCCGATCGGTGCGGTGCAGACGGCAAGCGGGTATTTGGTTGCCTGGGAGGTCCCGGGCGCCAACGAGTATACGATCTGGAACACCGACAGCAACGGCAACTTCGTCTCAGATACTATCGGCGTCGTGTCGAAAACTACGTTGGAATCGCTCGATCCCATTTTCGACCAAAACTTAATCGGCGACGGGGTGATCGGTCCGCCGGGCAAGAGCAGCGGAACGGTGGCCGGGCAGGCGACAACGATCGCAGCCGGTGCGGCCGTGGAAATCCCGTCGGCATATTCGGGAGCGGTGACATTTGCTGGATCGACCGGCACGCTGCAATTGGACAATTCCGCAAGCTTCTCCGGCACCGTCGCCGGGATGGCCGACCAGGACACGCTCGACCTAAGAGATATCAATCCAGCGACGGTTCAGACCCCGACCTATTCGGGCACAAGCTCGGGCGGCACGCTCACCGTGACGGACGGCACCCACAGCGCCAATATCGCTTTGCTGGGCAACTATCTGGCCTCGACCTTCGTTGCTTCAAGCGACGGCCACGGCGGCACCGCAATCGTCGATCCGCTGCTGATCGCTTCCAGTCAACAGACGCTTTTGACCCAGCCTCACCATACGTGAGCGAACTTTCGTCAGGCAGCTTCGGCTTCAATGCATCGCCGCGCCGACGCGTGGAACAAACGCGCCGTGATGCCGGATCACATCGCCGGCGAGGCGATGCGCGGCGCTCGCCGCCTGCACCGGGTCACTGCCGGCGAGCCGCGCGCCGAGATAGCCGGCGTTGAAGCCATCGCCGGCGGCCGTGGTGTCGACCGGCACCATCACCTCGGGCACCGGCACGAATTCCTGCACGCCAGCCGCGGCGACAAGCGCGCTGTTGGGGCCGTTCTTGACGACGATCTCGCCGATACCGAACGCTTGCAGCCGCGCGACCGTCGTCTCCGGGCTCGGGTCGCCCCAGAGCACGGCCTCGTCGTCGAAGGTCGGCAACGCGATATCGACGCGCTTGAGCGTCTCGATGAAGACGGTGCGCGTGCGCGCGAGGTCGCCTTTCCAGCCGCGCGGGCGGAAGTTGCCGTCGAAAACCACCTTGGCGCCCTGTTGGCGCGCGGCTTCGAGCAGCGCGAGGAAGCGGCCGAGGCCGTTATTCGAATAAAGCGACAAGGTAATGCCGGAGAAGTAGACGAGCCGCGCCGCCATCAGGTTTTCGGCGATCAGCATCCAGTCGGAGAGCTCGAACAAATCGCGCGCCGGCGCACCCTCGCGCCAGTAGCGAAAGCTCCGTTCTCCGGCCGGACCATTTTCAATGAGGCAAAGTCCCGGCAGCCGGCCGGGGACGCGCAACACGAGATGTCCGGCTACGCCTTCGGCCGCAGCGAGCGCCATGATGCTGTCGGAATAGGGATCATCGCCGATGGCGGTGGCGAAAGCCACATCGACGCCGGCGCGGGCGAGATAGACGGCGGTGTTGAACGTGTCGCCGCCGCAGGAGAGCGCGAACCTGCCGTCAGCCCCGCGCGCCAGTTCGATCAGCACTTCGCCGACGCATATGGCGCGGGCTCTTTGCTCGCTCATCTCTTCTCGATTCTCTTCTTGATTGGCGCCGGCGGCGAAGATGGCGCCCCGCATCGGTGTTGGCAAGAACGACTTAGTGGCGGCCTCAAGATGGCAAAGGTTGCTGCTTTTCTTCAGCCGCACTGCCAGGCGGGGAGATAGATCGGCGCGGCAACCGGACGCCGCAGGCGGCGAAATAACCCAGCGCGCTCAGGAGCGCGATGCAGAAGCTGACCGGCCAGTCGGTGTGATAGGCGATGGCAATGCCGAGCCAGGCCTCGGCCAAGGCAAGCCCGGCCGCAAGCGTCATTCCGCTCCACAGCCCGGTCACGAGACGCTGTGCCGTCGCCGGCGGCCCGACCATGAGGCTGAAGACCAGAAGAATGCCGACGATCTGGGCGCTTTCCGACACCGCCAGCGCGACAATGGCCAGGAAAGCGGTGGAGACAAAGCGCAGCGGCACGCCCTTGGCTTCGGCCAGTTCCGGCTGCAGGCTGGCAAAAATGAGCGGCCGCATGATCGCGGCGAGGCCGGCCAGCGTGATCACGCCGAGCCCGACAAGCGTCGCGATCATCGAGCGGTCGACCGCGAGCACATTTCCAAACAGCAGCGCGGTCGCCTGGGTGGCGAATGCCGTATAATAGTGCAGAAAAAGCAGGCCAAAGCCCAGTGCCAGCGACAGCACCACGCCAATGGCGACATCGCGGTCGCTGATGCGCTCGCCGAGCAGTCCCATGCCGATCCCGGCCGCGACCGTGAAACCGACAAGTCCCCAGACCGGTGCCACGCCGAGCAGGACGGCGCCGGTCGCGCCGGCGAAGCCGATATGGCCGAGCGCGTGACCGGCAAAGGTCTGTCCGCGCAGCACCAGGAAGTAGCCGACCAATCCGGAAACGACGGCCGCTACGCCGGCGGCGGCGAAAGCATTGCGCATGAAATCGTATTCAAGCATGGTGGTCGTGACCCTCGTCATGCAGATGGTCGGCACGTTCGACGTTGCGCCCGCGCGAGAGCACGAAGATTTGCCCGTCGGCGTGCACCACGTTGATATCGGCGTCGTAGAGGCGCGAGAGCACCGGCGCGGTCACCACCTCCGCCACGGTTCCGAGCGCAGCGTGGCCATTGCCGAGGTAGAGCACGCGATCGAGCGCGCCGATCAGCTGATTAAGCTCGTGGGCGCTGAACAGCACCGTGATGTTGCGCTCGCGGGCAAAGCGGCGGATCAGGTCGATGACCGCTTCCTGATAGCGATAGTCGAGGCCGATCAGCGGTTCGTCGAGCAGCAGCAGCCTCGGCTCGCCGAGCAGCGCCTGGGCCAGCAGCAGCCGCTGGCGCTCGCCGCCCGACATTTCCGCCAGCGGACGCTCGGCGAGGTCGCGCGCGCCCATCGCCGCCAGCGTCGCATCGATCATTTTGCGGTCGGCACGCTTAAGCGACGGCATGCCCCAGCGCTCGCCATGCACGGAGATGGCGATGAAGTCGAAGCCGCGCACGCGCAAGTCCGGCTGCACCGTGCGCACCTGTGGAAGGTAGCCGATATCCGGATCGCCGCGCTGCGGAGCCCGGCCGAAGACGCGTAGATCTCCCGCGCTCGGCGGGATGAGGCCGAGGATGGCGCGCATCAGCGTGGTCTTACCGGCGCCATTGGGGCCGAGGACGCCGATGAATTCGCCGCGCTTGATGGCGAAGCTGGTGTCCGCAAGGACGCTGCGCCCGCCGATTCTGATCGTCACGCGATCGAGTTCGATGACGTTCGTGTCGATGACGTTCATGAAGAGGATCCGGCCAGCGCCTTTTCGGTGGCGTCGAGCTGCGTCAGCATCCAATCTCGGTACGACAGGCCGGGCGGGGCGGTCTCCGTCACTCCGACGACGGGGATATTGGACGCGCGCGCGAGATCAACGAGATGCTGGACCAGCTTGTCCGATGCCTGCTTGTTGTAAAACATGACCCGCACCTGGTGCGTCTTCAGGTCTTGCTCGAATGCAGCGAAGTCGCCGGCGCTGGGCTCGGTTTCGTTCATGATGGCGAGTTGGAATCGCTCATTGCGCATCGTGAGCTTCAGCGCGGCCGCCATGTAGCCGAAGACCGGCTCGGTTGCCGTGACCGGGACGCCGGCATATTTGCCGCGAATGGCGGCGATTTTTTCGTTCAGCGGCGCGAGCGAGGCGAGGAAGGTCTTCAGCCGCGCCGCGTAATCGTCCTGGTGGGCAGGATCGGCCGCGGCGAGCGCGGCGGCGAGCGCGCCGGCGAGCGCCGGCATGGTCGGCGGGTCGTACCAGAGGTGCGGATTATCCCCGGCCTTCTTGTGCACGAGGTCGGCGGCAACGATCACCATGCGTCCGGGCTTGGGCGTCACCTTGAGCAGCTGTTCCATCCATGGGTCGTAGTCGGCGCCGTTGTAGATGGCGATTTGGGCCGCAGCGATCTGGCGAACGACGGCGGGCGATACCTCAAACAGATGCGGGTCCTGGTCGGGATTGTTCAGGATGCTGGCGACCGCGACCCGGTCACCGCCGATCTGCTGCGCGACGCTGCCATAAAAATTCTCCGCCGCCACCACCGCGATCTTGCCGTCCGCAGCGCGTGTGCCGGTGGGGGAGGCAACCATGAAGATAAGCGCCGCTGCTACCCCAATGAGTATCTTCATGGCAGGGCCTCTTCATTTTGTCTGGAAAATCAAAGGGTGAGCAGACATTCAGTGTAATATTATAACATTCCCCTCGCAATGTCATGGCCGTCCGACCGCCGTCATTCCGGGACGGCCCGCAGGGCCGGGCCCGGAATGACGGCTAACGGGTTTTGGCGCGGCGCGGGATCGCCTATATAGCCGCGAGGAGGGCCCGCATGTCCGAACAACTCTCGTCCGGCAAAGTCCCGGTCACCGTGCTGACCGGCTATCTCGGCGCCGGCAAGACCACGTTGCTCAACCGCATCCTGTCGGAGCCGCACGGCAGAAAGTACGCCGTCATCGTCAACGAATTCGGCGAGATCGGCATCGACAACGACCTCGTCGTCGGCGCCGACGAGGAAGTGTTCGAGATGAACAACGGCTGCATCTGCTGCACCGTGCGCGGCGACCTCGTGCGCATCCTCGACGGGCTGATGCGAAGGAAGGGCAAGTTCGACGCCATCATCGTCGAGACCACCGGGCTCGCCGACCCGGCGCCGGTGGCGCAGACCTTCTTCATCGACGACAATGTCGGCCGCAAGACCAGGCTCGACGCGGTGGTCACCGTCGCCGACGCCAAGTGGCTCAACGAACGGCTCCAGGACGCGCCGGAAGCCAAGAACCAGATTGCGTTTGCCGACGTCATCCTGATCAACAAGACCGATCTCGTTTCGCCCGAGGAGCTTTACGAAGTCGAGGCGCGCATCCGCGGCATCAATCCCTACGCCAAGGTGCACAGGACCGAGCGCGCGCAGATTCCGCTCGACGAGGTTTTGGGCCGCAACGCCTTCGATCTCGACCGCATCCTCGAGCTCGAGCCGGAGTTCCTCGAAGGCGACGGCCACGATCATCATCATGACCATGGCCACGATCATGGGCACGAGGACCATCATCACGGTGGCGGCCTCAAGCACTACCACGACGAGGAGATGCAATCGGTCTCGCTGCGCAGCGACAAGCCGCTCGACGCGGACAAATTCTTTCCGTGGGTGCAGGATTTGGTGCAGAAGGAAGGTCCGAATATTCTGCGCAGCAAGGGCATCCTCGCGTTCAAGGATGACGATGAGCGCTTCGTGTTCCAGGGCGTGCACATGATCCTCGACGGCGACCACCAGCGGCCATGGAACAAGGATGAGAAGCGCGACAGCCGCATCATCTTTATCGGCCGCAATCTGCCGGAGGAGAAAATCCGGCAAGGATTTGAGAGCTGCCTCGCGTGATCTCTTCTCCCTCCCCCCTTGTGGGGGAGGGTGGGGAGGGAGGTCGTGAGGTCACGCGCATGCGTCGACGCTTGAACATTACCTCTCGACCCCCACCCCTAACCCCTCCCCACAAGGGGGAGGGGAATTGCAGGGAATTGCAGCGTTAGCATTGCCCATGACCGACCCCCGCAGCGATACCGTCTCCGTCGTGGACCGCACGCGCCCGGTAGCGGCGGGCGCAGCAATCTTCGCCGCGCATTTTCTGGGCCACACCGCCGTCTTCGTACTGGGCGAGGAAGCGATGGTGTTCGCGGCGGCCCAAGGCGAACCGCGGCGCGTTGCCGTGCACAGTGGCGCGATCCTGGCGACGGCCGCCGATGGCGCGCGCATCGTCAGTGGCGGCGATGACGGCAGGGTGGTCGCGGCAGACGCCAGCGGCGAGACCCGCATCCTCGCGACCGATGCAAAGCATCGCTGGATCGATCACGTTGCGTGCGGACCGGACGGCGCGGCCGCCTGGTCGGCGGGCAAGTCCGCTTTTGTGCAAGCAAAAGAGCTGCGTGAGCTTGAAGCGCCCTCGACCGTCGGCGGCCTCGCGTTCCTGCCAAAGGGCTTTCGGCTTGCCGTCGCGCACTACAACGGCGCCACGCTCTGGTTTCCGAATGCGCCGCAGGCGGCGCCGGAAAAGCTCGAATGGAAGGGCTCGCACCTTGGCGCGACCGTCAGTCCCGACGGCCGCTTTCTCGTCACCTCCATGCAGGAGCCGATGCTGCACGGCTGGCGGCTCGCCGACCGCCAGCATATGCGCATGTCGGGCTACGCCGCACGCGTGACCTCGTTCGGCTGGACCCTCGGCGGCCGCTGGCTCGCGACATCCGGCGCGACGCAACTCATCCTCTGGCCGTTCCAAACAAAAGACGGCCCCATGGGCAAACAGCCGCGCCTGTTGGCGCCTTCCGAACACCGCGTCGAGGTCGTCGCCTGCCATCCCAAGCAGGAAATCGTCGCCGCCGGCTATAGCAACGGCATGGTGCTGCTTGTCCGCATCGAAGACGGCGCCGAGATTTTGGCGAAGAAGCCGGGCGAAGCGCCGGTCACGGCGCTCGCTTGGAGCGCGGATGGCAGATTGCTCGCATTCGGGACGGAAATCGGCGAAGCCGGCGTGATCGACCTCGCGTGATGGCTCAGCAGCGTCATTGCGAGCGGCGCGAAGCAATCCAGTCCTTTGACGCAAATTGTGGATTGCTTCGTCGCTTCGCTCCTCGCAATGACGCTCTTTGGCCCGTCATGCCCGCGCATAGCCGTTCGAAGAACGGCGTCTCTTCGCTCGCCTATGTCGCGAGCATCCACGTCTAAGCCAAGCGGTAACAAAGACGTGGATGGCCGGAACAAGTCCGCCATGACGACGGGGAATTAAGTGCACTGAAGATCATCTAGCCGGCTTCCCGAAACTAAGGGGGGCGGTGGAGTTAAGGTGAAGTTGGAATCACCTTTTGACCACGGGAGGCGAAGATGATGTACAGCGGGATTGATTTGCA
>JBEKNW010000196.1:0-7685 GCA_049522435.1 Xanthobacteraceae bacterium | reverse complement strand
CGCTACCAAGCCGGCGCAGCCTGCGATCACCGGACGTATCGCCGACGTTCGCGATCGCACGCGGTTGTTTCGCCTCCTGGCCGAGTTCAAGCCGGATATCATCTTTCACGCCGCGGCGCTCAAGCACGTGCCGCTGCTCGAGCAGAATTGGGAAGAGGGGATCAAGACCAACGTCTTCGGTTCGGTCAATGTCGCCGATGCGGCGGCGGCGGCAGGCGCCTCAGCGATGGTGATGATCTCGACCGACAAGGCGATCGAACCGGTCTCGGTGCTGGGCGCGACCAAGCGCTTTGCTGAAATGTACTGCCAGGCACTCGACGCCGATCTCGCGCGCCGCGCGCATGCCGCACGACGACCGATGCGGCTCATCTCCGTGAGGTTCGGCAACGTGCTCGCCTCCAACGGCTCGGTCGTTCCGAAGTTCAAGGCGCAGATCGACGCCGGCGGTCCGGTGACCGTCACGCATCCCGACATGGTGCGCTATTTCATGACCATTCGCGAAGCCTGCGATCTCGTCGTCACGGCCGCAAGCCATGCGCTTGGACCCGAGCGCTTGGACCTCTCGGTCTATGTGCTCAATATGGGCCAGCCGGTGAAAATCGTCGACCTTGCCGAGCGCATGATCAGGTTAGCCGGCCTCGAGCCGGGCCGCGATATTGACATCGTGTTCACTGGCGTGCGCCCGGGCGAGCGCATGCAAGAAGTCCTCTTCGCACGCGGGGAACCGACGGTGGAAATCGGGTTCGACGGTGTCGTCGCCGCCCGCCCCGCCCGCCCCTCGATCGAAGCGATGCGCGGCTGGCTTGCCATGCTCGATCAGGGGCTCGCGCGCGAGGAGCGCGAAGCCATCTACCGCGTGCTGCGCGACGCAGTGCCGGATTTCCACGGCGCGGCCGCTTGACATGGAAGCCTAGCAGTTGAGCCAGGTTGCGCTCGTCCCGCGAAAGCGGCCGCCGGCGAAACCGCTCCAATCTCACTTCATTGAGCGAACCCGTCGCCGATCGATCGAGACGCCCGATGCAGCGGATCACAGTCTCATGAAAGTTATCGCCCAAAAATTATGGCCCAGGGCACAGGCACGGCAGAGCCCTGAATATCGCGCCAAATACAGCCACATTTGTGTATATTAAGATTTCCCGGCTACGCTGGTACGGCTGTCGGAGGTCGCTGCCAATGTCGGGGATTGCGGGGAATGGATCGTTCGGCCAATTCGTCCGCCTGGCTGTCGTGCTCACGGTCGGGATGTTGACCGGAGCTTGTTTCCAACCGCTCTACAGCAATCAATCGGTTTCAGCAGACGACTCGGTCGGCGGCAAGCTCAGTGCAATTGAAATCCCAGATATCCCGGCGCCGAAAGGTTCGGCAAACGCTCGTCTGGCGGTCGATCTGCGCAACGCGCTTTTGTACAACTTCAATGGCGGCGGCAATCCAATCTCGCCGACGTACCGGCTGCAAGTAAGTATTAGCACAACTACTAATTCCGTCATTATCGACTTAACGAGCGGACGACCGGAGACGCAATTCGAAGGACTCAATGCCTCCTTTACTTTGATCGAAATTGCCACCCAGAAGACCGTTGTGAACGCCTCTACCTTTGCTCGGGCGTCGTACGACATTCCCGGGTCGGAACAGCGATTTGCGCGGCAGCGTGCCTGGCGCGACGCGGAAGATCGCTGTGTAACACTCGTTGCGAAAAACATACGAAATAGGCTGGCATCCTATTTTGTGGCAGGAACTTGAGCGGCGCCGGATCTTCTTCCCTGCTAAGCGTCTTTGACGCGACTTAAATTATTAACCCTTTCTTCGAATTTTTGCCAACGTCCAAGTCCGCACCCTGGCAGACGTCCTGTGGGTTAGTACCGCAATCCAGCGCGTAGATGGCAGACTGCGGTACTAACCGTTTCTCATTCGTTTTCAATGACCTCTGCCTTGGCAAAGCCACTTTTTTCACCCATGAGACAGACATTGGGGGATGCAGCGGGGGATGCAGCTTTGCCGATCGTGCGGTCTGTTCGGGCACTCGATCAGCTGTAAGTGGGGAGAAGAGTTCATGCGGTCCATTGCTCACTGCGCCGTTCGCACCACCTTTTGTGCGATAGCGCGATTTATGTAAGCGCTGCCACTTCCATCGTCGCGCGAGCGAAATTCAAATCCGAGCAAAGAGGCATGTCGCACAATGCGGGCACCTTGTCCTGGCGAGCACCGGGGGCGCGTGGTTCGGGGCACGAAGTTGCCGCTCCTAACTCGAACGCGCTGTCGGCCTGAAGGCGTTGCAATGCGGCTTCTGATGGTTGGCGCTTGCTCGCGCGCGCCGCGGCGACTACCGCGCGAATCGCTGCTGCTGTGCGCTTCAATAAGAGCGACCTGATTCTGTTGCTTGTACAGGAGCACAGTTTGTGGCGCAGCTGATGGGTATTCGTCATCTCAGGTTGCGCCGACAGCACGCGGTAGGAATTCTCCTCATTTTCGCTGCCGCGCTGGTTGGGCTCTGTCTCGGTAGCCCCCCGGCGTACAGCCAGGTCGGGCAGCCAAACGAAATGACATTCCCAACGCGACCGAAGCAGCCACAGCCCCCGCCCCCGCCTGCCGACGCGCCCATGCTCGTACAAGCGACGGAGATCAAATACGATTACACGAACAACACCGTCGCCGCCGTCGGCAATGTGCAAATTTACTACGGCGGATCAACCATTGAGGCGGACCAAGTCATCTACGACCAAAAAACCAAGCGCCTGCGCGCCGAAGGCAATGCCAGGCTCACCGAGCCGGACGGCAAGATTACCTACGGCCAAGTTATCGATCTTACCGATGATTATAGGGACGGATTTGTCGATTCGCTGCGATTGGAAACGCCGGACGATACCCGCATGGCGGCAGTGCGCGCCGACCGCACGCAAGGTAATTACACGGTCTTCAACAACGGCGTTTATACTGCATGCGAACCCTGCAAGGACGATGCAAAAAAGCCGCCGCTGTGGCAGGTCAGGGCGGCTCGGATCATTCATGATCAGGGCGAGAAGATGCTCTATTTCGAGGATGCGACGATCGATTTTTTTGGCCTGCCGCTGGCCTATTTCCCGTTCATGTCGACGCCCGACCCGACAGTCAAACGTAAGAGCGGTTTTCTCTTTCCTATGATCTCAACAAGCACCATATACGGGTTTGGCATCACGACCCCCTATTACCTGGCGCTGGCGCCGAATTACGACTTGACCCTCTATCCAACGTATACGACGCAACAAGGTCTGTTGATGGAGGCTGACTGGGCTCACAGACTGGCCGACGGCTCCTACACAATTAAGGCCGCCGGTATTTTCCAACAGGATCCTGGGTACTTTGCTGTGCGCGACGGTGCGGACGCGCCCTCCACGCAAGGCTTTCGCGGAACCGTGGCGACTGCCGGTCAATTCGATCTTGCCGACAAATGGGCATGGGGCTGGACCGGGGTTCTGGTTACCGACCCGACATTTATAGCCGACTACAGTCTAGGCCGATTTAACGGATACGGTCTTGATCCGTTTAGAACGGGAGCTGTCGAGTCGTTGGTGGGCACCAACCTGCCGAGTACGGAAGGGGTCTCGCAGCTTTACCTGGTAGGGCGCGGCGAGCGCAGTTATTTTGATTTGCGCTCGATTTACTACACCGGCTTTTCGCTGGTTGATCAACAAGGTCAAATCCCGGTGATCCTGCCGGTGCTGGATTATAATAACGTGGTTGGCCAGCCGGTGCTGGGCGGCGAATTAAGCTACAAGATCAATCTGACCAGCTTGACCAGACAGGACGCGAGTTTCGACGCCATCAGCCAATTGGCCGATAACAGCGGCATTTGCGCGAATCCCAACACGGCCGATCCGACCTCGCTCAACAAGTCCAACTGTCTCTTGCGTGGCATACCGGGAGACTATACGCGCGGCTCCGCCGAAATCGACTGGCGGCGCACGCTGACCACGAGTAACGGCATGTTGATCACGCCTTTCTTTCAGCTGCGCGGCGATCTCGCCTCGCTTGACGTCGACAATCAGCCGGGCGTCGCCAACTACATAGCGACCGGCCAAAGCGAGCTTGCCCGCGCCATGCCGGCGGCCGGCGTTGAGTACCGTTACCCGTTCGTCGACGTTGAACCGTGGGGCACGCAGACGATCGAGCCAATCGCCCAACTCATCCTGCGCCCGAACGAGACCGAGATCGGCAAATGGCCGAACGAGGATTCACAAAGTCTGGTCTTTGACGACACCAATTTGTTCAAGGTGGATAAGTTCTCCGGCTGGGACCGGGTCGAAGGCGGCAGTCGCCTGAATGCCGGTATCGAGTATACGGCCCAGATCAACAAAGCCGGTTCCTTCAACGTGCTGTTCGGGCAATCGTATCAACTCCTTGGCCTGAACTCGTTCACAGTCGGCGACATCACCAATACCGGGCTTGACAGCGGCCTCGATAAACCCATCTCGGATTATGTCTACCGCATCGCCTATCAGCCGAATTCCACGTTCATGTTCGATATCAAGGGTCGCTTAGACGAAGCGACCCTTGCATCAGAGCGGTTCGAAGTGGAGACCCGAGCCAATTTCGGCCGCTGGGGCGCGTATATTCTCTATGGCGATTATGCGGCTCAGCCGGCTCTCGGATTCTTGACGCAACGCGAAGGCATCACTGCAGGTGCGTCGATCAAGCTGACGACCAATTGGGTACTGACGGCATCGGCGAGCTACGACCTCTTTGCGCGAGAGTTCTCTAATTCACGGATCGGCATAGCCTATGTCGACGATTGCCTGATGTTGGCCTTAAATGTCGGCACTGGCTATACTTACAACGGTACAACGACGCCAATTCCCAATAATACTGTTGGTCTGGAGTTTAGCCTGCGAACGTTGGGACCGAATGTGCTGCAATCGGGCGCGTACTGAGCACGAGCAGGCAGGGTCTGTCTTGGAGTAACTCGCGTGATCGCTGCCTTGTCGGAAAAAGGATAGAACGTGGCCGGAAAGTCGGACGAAGACGACCAGCTCGCCGCCTTTTTCGACCGTTCGCTGGCCACGCTTGGGCTCGTGGCAAAGGATCGCGACTTTCTGGCGTTGATAAGGGAGATCGCCCACTCCGTCGAAAACTCGCTGCGCACCGGAGGCAAGCTGATGATCGCGGGAAACGGCGGCAGCGCCGCCGACGCGCAACACCTGGCCGCGGAATTTCTCTCGCGATTCCAGGCCGAACGCCGACCATTGCCGGCGCTTGCCTTAACCACGGATACCTCGGTGTTGACAGCGGTCGGAAACGATTATGGGTTTGAGCACGTATTTGAGCGTCAAGTTCGCGGACTAGGGCGGTCCGGCGATGTGTTTCTCGCCATCTCGACCTCAGGACGTTCGCATAACATCCTCCTGGCGCTCCAGGCGGCGCGCGAGATCGGTTTGGAAACGATTGGTTTCTCCGGCGCGGAAGATGGTGAAATGCGCGGGCTGTGCCGTCACTTTTTGGCCGCTCCGTCCCGGGAGACTGCGATCGTTCAGCAGATTCACATTGTCGCCGGGCACGCGATCTGCGCGCTGGTGGAACGCGCGTTGCTGCAATGACATACGGACCGCAGCCGCCAGAGCTCAGCCCCTGCGATACGGACAGCGGGCTCTGGTACGACATCGCCGCCGCGGATTTCGAGCGCCGCCCGGCACTATTTCTCGATCGCGACGGCGTCATCGTCGAAGATACGCGCTATCTTGGCCGCGCCGAGAATGTACGCATACTAACAGGCGCATCTGATGCCATCGCCCGATGCAATCGCCTGGGGGTGCCCGTTGTGCTGGTGACCAACCAATCGGGAATCGCGCGTCGCCTCCACGATTGGCAGGGCTTCCATGCCGTGCAGGGCGCGCTCACCGCGGCGCTGGCGAATGACGGCGTGCATGTGGACGCGGTGTTTGCCTGCGCACATCACGCCGACGGCAGCGCGCCTTTCAACATCGCCGATCACCCATGGCGCAAGCCCAACCCTGGAATGATCCTTGCCGCGGGCCGCCGGATGAAGCTCGACCTTTCGCATTCCTGGATCGTTGGCGATCGCGCCTCAGATATCGCAGCAGGGCGCGCCGCGCATCTTGCAGGCGGCATCCTGGTTTCCCCGAGGAAGGACGATCCGGAGCGCAACCCGGCGACGGCGCTCACGACGGTGGCCTTTGCCGTCGAAATATCCGCCTCGCTCGAGGATGCCGTCTCGCTTCTACTGTCGCAAGGGCGGCTGGTGCCGGAGGGCATCACGGCGGGCTGTCGGCCTTCTCCGTAACCGCATCGCGATCCTCACGTTGAGAATGCCCAGTGAGCCTCGGTCGTCGATCGGGCATTGAGATCAGGGCATCAATGCAAATGTGGTTGTCATTCCCGAATTTGAATCATGGTTTCTTGCGCGCCCGGGATGCCGTGGTTGAATTGTGACAATGATTGCCGCAAGTCGGACAATGTTGCTTGATCGTCAACTGCTATTACGGATTGCAGACTGGTTTAGCTGTGGGCGTTGCCGTGTCGCTTCCCTGGTCGACTTGGGCGACTTCGATTCTCATCGCGCTCTGGCTTGTGGCCGTCCTGCCCACCATGGAGATCGGCCTGGTCCGGCGCGAGCTGGCCACAGCCGCCGGCGGCCTGCCCGTCTTGCTCTGGATTCTTGCGGCGGTTGGCATGCTGTGGGCCGGGGTTCCCTGGGCCGCGCGGCTCGGCGCCCTTAGCGCATTCCATCGCCTGCTGGTCATCCCCCTGCTGCTGGCGCAGTTTCGCAGGTCCGATTACGGCACCGTCGTGCTTTATGGTTTTCTGGCGTCCGCGACATGCCTGCTCGCGGTCTCGTGGGCCTTTGCGCTGATCCCCGCGCTTGGGGTGCATGGCAAAATGTATGGCGTTCCAGTCAAGGACTATATTTCGCAGAGCGGCATTTTTGTCATTTGCGCTTTTGCCCTCATCAGTGCGGCCTGCGAATTCTGGCGCGCGCGTAACCCGCGCGTCGTCGGTGCGCTTAGCGTCCTTGCCGGGCTTTTCCTGAGCAATATCGCATTTGTCGTGACAAGCCGCACAACACTTGTCGTTGGGCTGGCATTGGCTGTCGCGCTCGGGTACCGACAGGCCGGCCTCAACGGCATCGCGGCGGCTGGCCTCGTGGCGGTTGCGTTCGCCGGCATGGTGTGGCTCGAATCACCCTATCTGCGCGCGCGCCCGAGGAACTGCGGACCTATCAGGACAGCAATGAACTGAACTCGACGGGACTACACGTCGAGTTTCTTGCGAAATCGTGGAGGTTCGTGACCGAGGCTCCCGTTATCGGACATGGGACGGGCTCCATCGCCGATCAGTTTCGCCGCGTGGTGGTCGGAAATACTGGAGCGGCCGCCGTTGCTCCGGCAAATCCGCACAATCAAATTTTTGCTGTCGCCGGCCTCCTCGGCGTGGTCGTGCTGCTGGCGATGTGGACGGCGCATTTCATGCTGTTCCGCGGCAGTGGGCTTCTCGGTCGCGGGGGGCACGGTCCTGAGGGAGCAGAGTTCGGCGTCTGCCGCAGCGCATATCGTGCCGGGCGAGGCCGTCAAACCGTTCTAGTCGCCCGCGTCCTTGATTCTGCGGTGTTTTTCTGAATCTCTGTCGCCGCGATGCAGCGATGGAGGTGGTTCGTGGCGGGGAAAGAGATTGCGGTCAAGAAGTACGTTGTGCGGCTG
>JBEKNW010000195.1:0-7744 GCA_049522435.1 Xanthobacteraceae bacterium | reverse complement strand
GTGGGCCATGATCTGCACCGCCCACAACCTCCTGAAGCTGTTCACCCTCGCAAAGGTCGCCTGAGGAGCCTACCGTGCATTAAATGCCCGGCCGCATTGCCTATCTGGACAGGCTCCTAGAACAAATTCAATGAATCAACCGCTATAATCCGCTCGTCCCCGCGAAAGCGGGGACCCAGTAGACTAACCCAATGTCGGCACTCTCCAGCTGGATTCCCGCTTGCGCGGGAATGAGCGGAAACTGCCGCAAACGTGCGCTAGACGGCGGCCCTTTGCACGCGGGCTCTGGCCTCGGCGATGACTTCCGGGATGGCCGCGTCGTTGCCCGGCGCCATGATGTGGACGCCGGCGATGCCGGGTATCGTGGACAGTTCCTCGATCAGTTCGACGCAGATGTGCACGCCCTCGTGAAAAGGGTCGGCGGCCTTCTCCATGCGCGCGATGAGCGCATCGGGGATGATCGTGCCATAGAGATGGCTTTTCATCCATTGCGCCGACTTGGCCGAGGGCAGGGGATTGATGCCGATCAGGATGGCGAGCTGCGGCGTGAGGCCGGCCTCTGCGAGCCTGCCGACGTAGCGGCGCACGATCGCGGCATCCATGCAGAACTGGGTCTGCACGAACTGGGCGCCGGCGGCGAGCTTGCCGACGAGCGCACTGGGTTGCCAGCCCGCGGGCGGATCGATCGGCATGTCGGTGGCGCCAAGGAAGAACTCGGCTTTGCCAGCGACCTTGCGTCCGGTCGGCAGCATGCCCTCGTCGCGCAAGCGGCGCGCGGTCTCGATCAGCGTCTTGGAATCGATGTCGAACACCGGCTTGGTGTCGGGCTGATCGCCCGCTTTCGGATCGTCGCCGGTAAGCAGCAAGAGGTTGCGGATGCCGAGCGCGGCCGCGCCCATCATTTCGCTCTGCAGCGCGATGCGGTTCTTGTCGCGGCAGGTGATTTGCAAAATCGGCTCAATTCCCGCGCCGATGAGGATCGCCGCGGCCGCGAGCGCGCTCATATGGGCGCGGGCGCCGGCGCCATCGGTGACGTTGACCGCATCCGCGAGTCCGTGCAGCGGTGCGGCCTTGCGCAAGAGGTCCTGCGCGTCGCAGGAAACGGGCGGTGCAACCTCCGCGGTGATCACGAAGCGGCCCGCACGCAGTCGCTCTTCGAAGGTGCGCAGGGGAGAGGCACTTTGATCGTTCATTGCGAGCTCGCTCACCGGCGCGCGGCGGAGAAAGAGCGCTTATATCCTTTCCCGGTTTACTGCAATTGCGCCTTTCCTGGACAGGAAACACCTGTATCGCTAGAGAGTTGCGGCAAATGAGCGGCGTCAACGAGATCAGGACGAACTTCCTCGCCTATTTTGCGCGCGAGGGGCACGAAATCGTGCCGAGTTCCCCGCTCGTGCCGCGCAACGACCCGACGCTGATGTTCACCAATGCCGGCATGGTGCAGTTCAAGAACGTCTTCACCGGCCTCGAAAAGCGACCCTATACGCGTGCGGCCTCGGCGCAAAAATGCGTCCGCGCGGGCGGCAAGCACAACGACCTCGACAATGTCGGCTACACCGCGCGCCACCACACCTTCTTCGAGATGCTCGGCAATTTCTCGTTCGGCGATTATTTCAAGGAGCGCGCCATCGAACTGGCCTGGAATCTGCTGACCAAAGAGTTCGGCGTGCCGGCCGAACGCCTGATGATCACCGTCTATATCGACGACGACGAGGCGTTCAGGCTATGGAAGAAGATCTCCGGCCTGCCCGACGGCAAGATCGGCCGCATTGCCGGTTCCGATAATTTCTGGGCCATGGGCGATACCGGACCGTGCGGCCCGTGCTCGGAGATTTTCTACGATCACGGCGAGCACATCGCCGGCGGGCCGCCGGGGAGCGCGGACGCCGAAGGCGACCGCTTCGTCGAAATCTGGAACCTCGTCTTCATGCAGTACGAGCAGCTTGCCGGCGGCGGCGGACGCATCGACTTGCCGCGACCCTCGATCGATACCGGAATGGGGCTCGAACGCATCGCCGCGGTTCTGCAAGGCACGCATGACAATTACAAGATCGACCTGTTCGGCGCGCTGATCGAGGCGATCGCCGACCTTACCGGCGTCGATCCCGAGGGCGAGCGCAAGGCCTCGCACCGCGTCATCGCCGACCATTTGCGCGCCAGCTCCTTCCTGATCGCGGATGGGGTGCTGCCGTCGAACGAGGGCCGCGGCTACGTGCTTCGCCGCATCATGCGCCGGGGCATGCGCCACGCGGAACTGCTTGGCGCAAAAGAGCCGCTGATGTGGAAGCTGGTGCCAGTGCTGGTGCGTGAGATGGGCCAGGCCTATCCGGAATTGCATCGCGCCGAGGCGCTGATCGCCGAGACGCTGAAGCTTGAGGAGACCCGCTTCCGCAATACGCTAGAGCGCGGCTTGGTGATCCTCGATGAGGCGAGCAAGACGCTCAAGAAAGGCGACATGTTCGACGGCGTCACCGCATTCACGCTTTACGACACTTTCGGCTTTCCGCTCGACTTGACGCAGGACGCGCTTAGGCCGCGCGGCATCGCCGTCGATATTGCGTCCTTCACCGACGCCATGGAACGCCAGCGCGAGACGGCCCGCGCGTCATGGGCGGGCTCGGGCGAAGCGGCTGACGAGGCGGTGTGGTTTAAATTGCGCGAAAAGCACGGCGGCACCGATTTCCTCGGCTACGAGACCGAAACCGCCGCAGGCAAAGTCGTCGCGCTCCTCCGCGACGGCAAAGAGGTGCCCGCGCTCGAAAAGGGTGAGAGCGGCGCCGTTGTGCTCAACCAGACGCCGTTCTATGCCGAATCCGGCGGCCAGGTCGGTGACACCGGCACGATGACGGGTGAGGGCGTGCGTTTCACCGTCAGCGACACGCAAAAGCGTGCCGGCGATCTCTACGTGCACTTCGGCACCGTCGAGCAGGGCACGCTGCGAGCGGGCGCTGCACTCGATCTCAAAGTCGATCACGCCCGGCGCGGCGCCATCCGGCAAAATCATTCGGCCACCCATCTGCTGCACGAAGCGCTCCGCCAGGTGCTCGGCGATCATGTGGCGCAGAAGGGCTCGCTGGTCGCGCCCGATCGCCTGCGTTTCGATTTCTCGCATCCCAAACCCATGAGCGCCGGCGAGATCGAGCGGGTCGAGGATATCGCCAACGACATCGTGCTGCAGAATGCGCCGGTGATCACGCGGCTCCTGAGCCGCGACGATGCCATCGCCTCGGGGGCGCGCGCATTGTTCGGCGAAAAATACGGCGATGAGGTGCGCGTGGTTGCCATGAGCGAGGGCGGGGGCAACACATTGGGTTGGTCGGTCGAATTGTGCGGCGGCACGCATGTGCGGCGCACCGGCGATATCGGCATCATCTCAGTGGTCGGCGAGTCTGCCGTCGGTTCCGGCGTGCGCCGCATCGAGGCATTGACGGGAACGATTGCGCGCAAGGAGCTCAACAAGTACCGCAGTGAAATAAAAGTCATTTCCGCGGAAATGAACGCGCCGCTCAATGAAGTGACAGCGCGCGCGGCGGCGATTGTTGCCGAGCGCAAGCGCCTCGAACGCGAGCTGTCGGAGGCGAAGAAGAAGCTCGCCATGGGCGGCGGCGGTAAATCAGCGGACGGTGACGACGGTGTCGAGAGCATTGAAGGCGTGAAAGTCATGGCGAAGACGTTGAGCGGCGTCGACGCCAAGGACCTTAGAAGCCTCGCCGACGAGGGAAAGAAGAAGCTCGGCTCCGGAATTGTTATCCTTGTTGCCAATGACCCCGAAGGCAAGGCGGCGCTGGTCGTCGGCGTCACCGGCGACCTCACCAGCGCCAACAATGCGGTGCAGATGGTTCAGGCCGGAGTCGCGGAGCTCGGCGGCAAGGGAGGCGGCGGTCGGCCCGACATGGCGCAAGGCGGCGGTCCCAACGGGAACGCGGCACCGGCCGCGCTGGCCGCGATCAAGAAATTGGTGAAGCCGGCCGTATCAAAGGGTGCCTAGCCGCATCGGCCGTCGATCAATTCCGGTGCGGTTGGCTTAGCGTGGCGGTGTGGCTGCCCTTACAGCTCGAGAATCATTCCGTCCTCGGCGGTTTCGTACGGAACCTCGGCGCGGCGCGCCAGCATGTCGTTGCTCATGTGCGTGAGCATCAGGCGCTTTGGGCGAATTTGGCCGAGGTGACGTTCGAGCGCCGACAGCGCCATGTGGGTGGCGATCGGTTTGTCGCGCGTAAAGGCTTCGCAGATGAAAAGGTCGGCCTCGTGCCCGATGTCGATGAGGCTGTCCGTCCATTCGGTATCGCCGGAATAGGCGATCACCTTGCCTTCGGCCTCAAAGCGAAATCCGAGGCAAGGTCCGGCGCGGTCGTCGTGCAAGACGTGGAAGGACGTGACCCGCAAGGCGCCGACTTCGCTGCGCCTGCCGATCTCCAATTCCCTGAGCGTCAGCGGAAATCGCAATTCTAATGACTTGGTGCCGGGAAAACCGACCTCCACTATCTCCGCGTAGCGCGATTTGAGACTGGGCGGTCCGGCGATGGTGAGCGCGCGTTCGCGCTTGAGCACGTAGTTCGCCTCCAGGATGAAGAACGGCACGCCGCCGACGTGATCGGCGTGAAAGTGCGTGAGGAAGATGACATTGATCTCATTGCGATTGATCGCGAGCTTGTTCATCGAAACGAGCGAGGTTGCGCCGCAATCGATGAGTGCGTTGATGTCCCGTCCGACGAGATGAAAGCAAGTATTGAATCGTCCGCCTGAGCCGAAGGCATCGCCGCAGCCGACGAATTGCAGATGCATGGATTGTCCCCTAGGGAGTTGTGAAATCGCTTTACGAGGCGGTGTTTGGAGTCGGCGCTAGTGTGGTGGATTTGAAGTTCCTACAATAGGGCTGCAAACTCGTATAGGAACTTCAAACCCAAAAACCACACTTAGAATCCCTAATTTACTGGTACCCTTTGATTCCGCAGTTGGCATGAGAGCGTGCCGCATGGACCTGCGAACCTCGGAATCGGGACACTAATGTCGCGTTAGGCGGCCGGAGAGTCCGTGACCGGGGTCACGGGGACCTGCTCAGCGCGACCGGCAAGCGCCCAAACGTCTCTCCTCTCATCGTTTTTTTACCTTTACCAGGTTCATTCTATAGTGTGCGGTTTGGCGGTGAAAGCTTCGAGCGGGCGGCTTGCGCCACGATCACAACACAAACCCGCGCATGCTGCCATGGTGGCCGGTTACTCTGAAGGGGACGTTCGGGTGTTCGTTGGGTCAAATCACTCCGGCGCGTTGCTGACGCTGGCGATGGCCATTGCGCTCGCCGGCTGCGCCAACAACAATTTCGACACGACTGGCTCTTGGTTTGCCAAGCCACTCGACGTGTTCGGCCGCAATGCCGCGTACAGCTATTCTGAGCTCGGCGAGTCGAAACAGGAGCGTCGCATCACGGCGAATGATCTCGTCAATGCGAACGGCGCCTGCCCAGCGTCGGCTGCGCCGGGGCAAACGCAATCCGCTTCAGCCAATCCGGGCGGAAGCCCTGCGGCCTCACCTGATACGGGCTCCCTGCTCGGCGGTGGCGTCGCCATCGGCATGAGCGAATGCGATGTGGTCGCCCGCGTCGGCCAGCCCACCGCCGTAAACCTCGGCAAGTATGCGAACGGGGATCGCACCGCAATCTTGACCTTCAAGAGCGGTCCGCGACCCGGCGTCTATCGCTTCGTTGCCGGCAAGCTCACGGAAATGGACCGCGTGGACGAACCGCCGCCGCCTCAGCCGGCGAAGAAGCCTGCGAAGAAAACGCCGGAGAAGAAAACGCCTGCGAAGACAACGCCGGTGAAGACCAAAAAGCCGCAAAAAACCGACGACAAGACCTGAACGCGCGGCCGCGGCCGCATTCCCCCGTGCGTTCATACGGCCGGCGCGCCGCTTGCCGCGATCATGAGCGAAGGCTATAAGCCGGCGCGGTTCCGCGCAGCATTCGCAATTCCCCCAAAGGACGATGTGATGGCGATCGAGCGTACCTTTTCGATCATCAAGCCCGATGCCGCCAGCCGCAATCTGACCGGCGCCATCAATGCGATGATCGAAAAAGCGGGGCTGCGCATCGTGGCGCAGAAACGCGTGTTGATCAGCCGCGAGCAGGCCGAGACGTTCTATTCCGTCCATCGCGCGCGGCCGTTCTTTCGCGGACTGGTCGACTTCATGACATCGGGTCCCGTCGTGGTCCAGGTTCTCGAAGGGGAGAACGCGATTGCGGCCTATCGCGATCTCATGGGCGCGACGGATCCGGCCAAGGCGGCACCCGGCACCATCCGCAAGGTCTTTGCGCGATCGATCGGCGAGAATTCGGTGCACGGCTCCGATGCCGCCGACACCGCCGAGAAGGAAATCGCGCAGTTCTTCGCCGGCAACGAAGTCGTCGGTTGAAGGACGCGGCGCTTCTCGCGCGTCTGCACTGGCCGGGCGCCGAGCATCCGATGAGCCCCGGGCGCGCCCCCGATACCGGCCAGCCGTGAGCCCGCAGGCAAAAGACGAGAAGCGACGGTGGGTTCGATTGCGCAATATCTGAATCCTGCGCTCTGGGGCGACAGCCTCCAGGCGAGCATCAATGGTTTGGGATACGCCGCGTTTTGGATCGCCCTGCTGCAGATCGTTTTGATCAACCTCCTGCTCTCGGGGGACAACGCCGTCATCATCGCGATGGCTTGCCGTGGACTGCCGCCGCGACAACGGCTCTGGGGCATGATTATCGGGGCCAGCGGCGCCGTGCTGCTGCGCATCGTTTTCACCGTCCTGTTCGCGCGGCTCATGGTGCTTCCCTACGTCAACCTGATCGGGGGGCTCGCGCTGCTCTACATCGCTGCCAAGCTGTTGGTCCCGGCGGATCGCGGGAAGGACCAAGTCGAGGCGGCGGCGAATCTGTGGCGCGCGGTGAGGACCGTCGCCGTGGCCGACATCATCATGAGCCTCGACAATACCATTGCCATCGTTGTGGCCGCGCGGAGCAACCTCGCTTTGCTCGTGATCGGTCTTGTCCTCTCCATTCCAATAATCCTGGCGGGCGCGGCTCTCATCATGGCGCTGCTCGACCGTTTCCCGATTCTCGTTTGGGCGGGCGCGGCCTTGCTTGGCTGGATTGCCGGCGACATAATTGCGACCGATCCGGCGGTGTCGGGCTACTTGACTGCCGAGCTTGGCGAGAAGGTTGCGCAGGAGATGCAAAGGGCCAGCGCAGCCGCCGGGGCCGTGCTGGTAATTGCCATGGGCGGAATCTTGCGGCGCCGAGGCAAATCCAAATCCCGCACGAAAGCCGCCAAATAGAAAGCGGGCGGCGCGCGCCCGCGTTGCTGGCTTCCGGTTTTCCTTTCGGCGACGAGAGTATTAGACGTCGCTAGCGTGCTTGTGTTTTGCGGAGTGCTAAAACCCTTTTCCGTCATCCTGAGGTGCGAGCCAACGGGTCCGGCCCAAAGTGGCCGGCCCGATGACAGGCTCCGCGAGCCTCGAAGGACGACGGCATCCAAGTCGGCTGTTGCCGACTTGGACACGTAATATTCCGAATTCAAACCCGATTTCGGTTGGCACCTCGGCCGCATCCTTCGAGGCCCGCGCTTCGCGCGGGCACCTCAGGATGACGGAAAACAGGCAAGCTTCACCGTTCTCGCGACGCATGCGCGCCCGAGTTATGCCCGCATGATCCCGAAAAGTGGCTACCGGTTTTCGGACAAGATCATGCGCAAGAAAGACCATTCGCAAAATCGTCCCG
>JBEKNW010000194.1:0-7855 GCA_049522435.1 Xanthobacteraceae bacterium | reverse complement strand
CTCGAAATCGGCGGCATCAACGGGAAATAATCCGCAAAAGACCACCGGGATCGCGGGACGGAAGCCGGGCAGCGGCGCCGCCACCGGCCTCTTGTCGTCGGTGATGGTGTCGCCGACGCGGGTGTCGGCCACTTCCTTGATCGAGGCGGTCAAAAACCCGATTTCGCCGGGCCCGAGCTGGTCGAGCTCGACGCGCTTGGGCGTGAACACGCCGACGCGGTCGACCTCGTAGGCGGCGTCGGTGCCCATCATGCGGATGCGCTGGCCCTTCTTCAACACGCCGTCGACGACGCGGAAGAGGACGACGACGCCGAGATAGGAATCGTACCAGCTGTCGACCAGGAGCGCCTTGAGCGGCGCCGCGGCATCGCCCTTGGGCGGCGGCAAGCGGTGCACGATCGCTTCCAGCACCTCCGGCACGTTCTGCCCGGTCTTGGCGGAGATGAGGATCGCGTCGGAGGCATCCAGCCCGATCACGTCCTCGATCTGTTGTCTCACCTTGTCGGGCTCGGCGGCCGGCAGATCGACCTTGTTGAGCACCGGCACGATCTCATGGTTGTTGTCGATCGCCTGGTAGACGTTGGCGAGCGTCTGCGCCTCCACCCCTTGGCTGGCGTCGACGACCAGGAGCGAGCCCTCGCAGGCGGCGAGCGAGCGGTTGACCTCGTAGGCGAAATCGACGTGGCCGGGCGTGTCGATCAGGTTGAGGATGTAATCCTTGCCGTTGCGGGCGCGGTAATTGAGCCGCACCGTCTGCGCCTTGATGGTGATGCCGCGCTCGCGCTCGATGTCCATCGAATCGAGCACCTGCTCGACCATCTCGCGCGCTTCGAGCCCGCCGGTGAGCTGAATGAGCCGGTCGGCGAGCGTCGACTTGCCGTGGTCGATATGGGCGATGATCGCGAAATTGCGGATGTTTTCGATTGGAACCGCACTCATGCGGCGCAGATAACATCGGCCCTCCCAAGCGGCAAGCGGGAAGCGCTCCAGTTCCAGCTTACTTCGTCGCTTAGCGCCTGGCGATGACTGCCGCTTTGGTTCGCCAAGCAAAGCCAAACCCGCTAAGAGTGCCGGCGCCGCGCCTTATCGAGCGCGGCGAGCCGAGGCGATGAGGAGGCAAGATGAAAGTCGACAGAATGCGGCGCATCGATCGCCAGGCCGGCATTCCCCTCTGCGCCGCTGCCACGGTGCTGTCGCGCCTGCGCGACCGGTTCCGCCCCCGCTCCGCGCGGCCGGTGCGGCGGATTCTATTCGTCGAATTATCGGAAATGGGTACCACGGTGCTTGCCGAACCGGCGATGCGAAAGGCCCGCGAACAATTATCCGCCGAGCTGTTCTTCGTCATCTTCACCCGCAATGTCGACTCGCTCGACCTGTTGGGCACTTTTCCAGACGAAAACGTCTTCGCCATCTCGGACGCATCGATCTTCGGCCTTGCGCGCGACGCGCTGGCTTTCCTGTGGTGGGCCCGCAAAAAACGGATCGACACCGTCGTCGACCTGGAACTGTTCTCGCGCTTCACGGCACTGCTGAGCGGGCTATGCGGCGCCGATCGGCGCATCGGCTTTTATCGCTTCCATGGCGAAGGACTGTACCGCGGCGAAATGCTCACCCATCGCGTGGCTTACAACCCGCACATTCACATCGCCAAAAATTTCATCGCGCTGGTCGATGCGTTGCTCGCCCAAGCGCCGACTGTTCCGTATTCGAAGACGCTGATCGGAGACGACCAAATCAGGGTCGAGATCTTGCCGGCGAGCGCGCCGGCCCGCGCCCAGATACTCGCGCGCATCCGCGCGCTGACGCCTTTCGATCCCGACAAACACCGCCTGGTGCTGATCAATGCGAACTCGAGCGAGCTTTTGCCGCACCGCCGCTGGATGCCGGACCGGTTCGCCCAGCTGATCAGCCGTATTCTCGTGGCATACGACGACGTCGTCGTGCTGATCACCGGCGCACCCGAAGAGCGCGAGGAGGCCGAGCGCCTCGCCGCCGCGAACCCCCGGTCGGTCTCTTTCGCCGGTCATTCGAGCCTCGCGGATTTGCCGGCGCTCTATGCTCTTGCCGCCCTGATGGTGACCAACGATTCCGGTCCCGCCCACTTCGCCGCGGCCGCCGGACTGCCGACCATCGTGCTGTTCGGTCCGGAGACGCCGAAGCTCTACCAGCCGCTTGGCCGTTCACGCGCGATTTATGCCGGGCTTGCCTGCTCGCCGTGCGTGAGCGCCCACAATCACCGCAAGACGGCCTGCACGGATAACGTTTGCATGAAGGCCATTCAGGTGGACGAAGTCTATGCGGCGGTGGCCGAGCTTCTCTGTGCGCCGCCACAAGGCAGCCAGCAAGGCGTTAGAGCCTGAACCGGTGCCGTTATCGCTGCCCGGGACGCCACACGAACACGGAGGTGACGGCGTAGTTCCATACCGCCCCGATCAGCACACCGGCGAGACCGGCCAGCCACCAAATTCGCATGCCGTTATAAACAAAGATCGCCAGGCCAATATTGGCGATCGCGCCGATTGCGCAGATCAACTGGAAGCGGATCAAGCCGGTCAGGAAACGCCAGCCCGCAAGCCGCTGGTCTCGATAGGTAAAAAGATTGTTGAGCGTAAAATTCCAGCCCATCGCGCCGATCGCCGCCGCCGACTGGGCGACGGCGAATGGAACGCCGCCGATCAACAAACCAAGCGCGAGGATCGCCATGTGAATGCCAACGCCGGTGAGGCCGACGAGGCTGAACATCACAAAGCGGATGGAGATGGCGTCATGGCTGAGTTTTGCAGTCACCATGGCGGCGAAATCCAGCGCGATCCTTGAGTCGAGCTTACTCTCGCCATGCTGGCGCTCGCGAAAAACGGTCGGCAGCTCGATCATGCGCAGGCGACCGCGCCCGGTCGCCAAGACATCAAGCAGGATCTTGAAGCCCTGCGAGGAAAGCGCGGGAGCGAGCGCTTCGAAGGCATCGCGCCGGAGCATGAAATGGCCGCTCAGCGGATCGGTGAGGTCGATCCCGAACAGGAGCCGCACCAGCGTGTTCGACCAGCGGCTCATGCGCGAGCGTTGCTTAGAGAGGCCCGCGGCAGAGCCTCCGTAAAGATAGCGGCTCGCCACGACGAGATCGGTGTCTCCGGTGCGCAGACTGTCGAGCATGGGGACCAGGAGTTCTTCGTCGTGCTGCAGGTCGCCATCCATTACCGCTACGTAGCGGGCCTGGCTCGTCAGCATGCCCTCCAGGCATGCGCCGGCGAGACCGCGCCGGCCGATCCGGCGAATACAGCGCACGCGGCTGTCGGCTTCGCCGATGGCGCGCACGGCGGCGGCAGTGCCGTCGGGAGAATTGTCGTCAACGAATACGACCTCCCAGTCGCAGGACGTCAGCAGGCGCGCGAGCCGCTCCACCAGGAGCGGCACATTGGCCCGCTCATTGAATGTCGGCACGATGATGCTGAGTTCCGGCGCCGGCCGCGGAGCGGAAGTCGAGCGCGTCGGCGTCGCAGGAGACTTCGCCGATAGAATGCTGTCCATCGCCGCTTGGAATAGCGCGATCGCGTAAGCAAATGCAATGCGCACGTGCTTGCTGCGACCACCAAATATCGTCACAATGCCGCGTGACCATCGCTCATCCTGATCCGGCCGACGGTTTGCGCCCGCAAGAGGCGAACTTTGCCTCGCGGCTCGTCCACGCGGCGCAGCGTTTTGTCGCCACGAGCGGCGAAGGCAGCATCGTCGCCTGGGCGCTCGGCGGCTTTGTCGTCGTTTGGATGCTCTACGACACGGTATCGCTGCTCACCGTCGATGTGCGCTGGGACGCCAGCGAAGCGTCGCTGTGGGCGCAGCATTTTGCATTTGGTTACAAGCATCCGCCGATGACGGCTTGGTTGTTCGCTTTGTGGTTCGCCGTCTTCCCGCGAGCCGACTGGGCGGCCCATCTGCTCGGGGTTACGAATGCCGCGATCGCGCTTGCCGTGACCTGGCGTCTGCTGCGCGATCATCTAGACAAAAATCGGGCGCTGTTCGGACTTGCCGCACTGTTTCTCATTCCGCTTTACACATTCAAAGCTGCGGAATTGGACGCCGGTACGGCGATGATGCCATTTTGGCCCGCCGCGCTGTTGTTCTATCTGCGCGCTCGGCGCGGGCTCGGCGTTTGCGACGCGCTGCTCGCCGGGGCGTTTGCCAGTCTCACCATGCTGGCAAAATACTGGGCGATTTATCTGTTTGCCGGCATGGCGGTCGCCTCCCTTGTGGGTCCCGGGACAAGGCGCTTCTGGCGCTCGCCGGCGCCTTATCTGATGGCGGCCGGCGCGGCGATCGTCATTGCTCCCCATGTCTATTGGTACATTTCGCCGGCGGGTGGATCGAGCTACGCATTCGTACGCGATGGCGTCTTGAACCACGATTCCTTCGCCACGGCGCTCGCCAGGTCGGGGCGCTATCTTCTCGGCACTATCGCCTACGCGGCCGGGCCGCTTGTGCTGCTCGCGGCGCTGCGGCCGAACTGGGCGGCGCTTGCCGACATCGCCTGGCCAGCCGGCGAGGAGCGGCGGCAGGCGATGATCCTGTTCGCTGTGCCACTGGTGCTGCCCGCCTTGGCGAACCTGATGTTGCCGCACCGGCTGACGGCGGTTTGGACGTACCCCAACTGGGCGCTCTTGCCCGTCGTTCTCTACGGCTCGCGCAAGATCGTGATCGATGCGGCGGCGGCCGGCGCGGCGGGACTCGTTGCATTGGCCATCGGCTTCCTCGCCCTCATCGCTTCGCCCGTCGTCGCCTATCAAAAGCTCAAGGCCGGCCCCGCTTCCAACCGGCCGGATGCGCACCAAGTCGCCGAAGCAGCCGAGCGTCTCGCTGGAGGCGCGCCGGTGCGATACTTCTGGGGCTCCACTTCGCTGACGGGTGGCCTGCCGTTCTATCTGCCGCATGCACGTCCGCTCGACGCGGATCCGCTATCGGCGGACGGCCGCGCCGCGATCAAAGCCGCTGGCCTCTTGATCGTTTGCCTCGATAACGATGCGCCGTGCCTTAAGACCGACACCGCCCTGGCCGGCGGCGCCGGCGCCGAGCACCGCTCGGCCGACCTCACCATCAGGCACAGCCTTTTGGGACTCTCCGGGCCACCGGCCAAAGTTCACATCACCGTTGTGTCCGCGCCGGCTCAATAAGCGGTACCGATCGGTCTTGAACGGACCGTTGACCGGGATGCCGGTATAGGTCGACTGCTTGTCGATCGTGATGCCAACCACAGTTTTTCGGGGGGGTGGCGACCGTGGGGACAGGACCGCCAACGGAACGCCGGATCCTTGCATCCTCAGCGAGTTGAGCTACCGACACCTGCCTCTGGCTTCAGCAGGGCCCAGCCGATCGCCCAGTCGATCTCGCCGCGAAGCGTTTCTTGCCGGATGACAAACGGGGCGCGTGGCTCTGCACCGGGGAACTCGGCCAGCCATGGTGCGCTCGTCTGTGCGGTCGGCAGTGCGTTCAGCCGGACCGCTGGCTCGAAGAGGATCACCGCGCCCTGCCGCCGGATGTCGGCCGGATCGGCCCGCGGGCTGCGGATCGGATCACCCCTTTCAAACAGACGCGGCCGCTCCGAGGAGAACAGGATCACATTGCCCGCCGACCAAAACTCGCCGACGACATATGGAAGAGGCGCTGTTCCGACCTCCTTGTGCCAGGCGCCCGTCACCAGCGCGGCAAATTGCTCGCCGGGGAATTGGGACTGCATCAGATATCCTTGGGCGACCAGGAAGACTTCGGTGGCGACTTTGGCCGCAACGAACATCCCCGTGATTCCGCACCATCCAATCAGCACCCGACCCAACGCCGCGTGATCCACCGCCGGACGCCACCTCGCCATCAAATAGAGGGAGATGAAGCACCAGCACAGATCTGCCCATCCGGCCTCTAAGTGGCGACCAAACAAGAGCCCGGTTGCTATACACGTCAGCAGGGGACCGAACGCCAGGAAGGCCAGATAGCGTCGCGCGAACGGGTCCGATGCGGCGGCCGAAGGCGGCCGCATCGGGCCTTTCGGTCCGACCAAAAGGAGGAACAGCGCCGCGACGGGAATGATGTAGAAGAGCCCATTGACGGTGAAGTCCGCGGTCGCCCACAACAGATCGAACAGGGAATGGGCGGGCGCGGCCTTGTCTTGCGCGAACTTGATGGCGCTGTAGTGATCGACCAGAGCCATCCACATCAGTTGGGGCGCGCAAAGTCCCGCGCACACGACGGACGCGATGTAGGGGCCTGGCTTCCCCCAGCACCGCCGCGCCTGCGGATCGATGACGGAAAACAACAGAGCGGGCACCAGTAATACGAAGGCTTCATACTTGGTGTAGAACGCCAGCGCGAACCAAAGGCCGAGAAGCAGCCAGTCGCGCAATGCGCCGCCGACGAATGCCCGATAAAGCGACCAACCAGCCAGCGCGAAGAACGGCAATTCCAGGATGCCATGGTTGAATGCGCTCGTGTTGAAGTTGAACTGGATGTAGCCATCCAATATGACCACCGCGACAAACGCTTCGAGCGGGGTGAATAATTCACGCCCCAGCCGCCATATTGCCCAAAAAGCGGCAACTGCCGCCAGTTGGCCCAGCAGAAAAAATGCCCACAGCCGCGCGCCGAAGATCTGGTGGGTGATATCCATCAGCAGCCACGGCAACGGAGGGTGCTTCCAATAGCCGAGCTGCCAGTCGCGGCCGTAGGCCACGCCCTCGATGCCATCGAGCTGAAGACTTCTTTGCAGAAATGCGGGAACGATCGTCCATAAGACGGCGTGCACAATTGCGAAGATGGCGAAGGCCAAAAGCGGTTTGCGTTGGATCGCCTGCAAAAGGCTGCCGGCGTCGTAGACTGACCCTGCAGGCGCGGATACGGGCTCTATAGTTTGCGACACTGTTCGCCTTCCTAGTGGTCGCTCTGACGGCGGTGGCGATTTCGTCTGGATGGCGGTCCGGTGAAGGTATGGGCATCTTGTTGTTCTCGAAGGGAGGTGTCAAATCGGCATCGACCCCTTTCATTGTCGTGGCCGGCGCATTGCTCGCCTCCTTCGCGACGTCGGGCCTCCATCGTGCTCGACGGCTTGCCGCTGATCAGCATGTTGATGCTGTCGCCGGTGACGAGCCGTTCGCATGAGATCGCGCTGCTTCAGCCCTGCACAACAGTATGACGTTGGGCTTCAATGGCGATTTTGCCGCCGGATGATGTGGCCGGCATCGCTTCGCCGTAGACGCCCTGGGTGGACGAGATCGCACAGCCCACCCGGTACCTCTCAATACCGATACTGATCGGTCTTGAACGGGCCGTTGACCGGGATGCCGATATAGGTCGACTGCTTGTCGGAAAGTTTTGACAGCTTGACGCCGATTTTTTCCAGATGCAGCCGCGCGACCTTCTCGTCGAGCGTTTTCGGCAGCGTGTACACCTTCTTCTGGTATTTGCCGGGGTTGGTCCACAGCTCGATCTGCGCCAGGGTCTGGTTGGTGAAGGACGACGACATCACGAAGCTCGGATGGCCCATGGCATTGCCGAGATTCACCAGCCGGCCTTCGGACAACAGGATGATGCGCTTGCCGTCCGCGAACTCGATCTCGTCGACCTGCGGCTTGACGTTGTGCCATTTCAGGTTCTTCAGCGCCGCGACCTGAATCTCGGAATCGAAGTGGCCGATGTTCGCCACGATGGCGCGGTGCTTCATCTTGCGCATGTGCTCGATGGTAATGACGTCGACGTTGCCGGTGGCGGTGACGAAGATGTCGGCGCGCGGCGCGGCGTCCTCCATGGTCGTGACCTCGTAACCTTCCATCGCCGCCTGCAGCGCGCAGATCGGATCGATTTCCGAGACCATGACCCG
>JBEKNW010000193.1:0-7987 GCA_049522435.1 Xanthobacteraceae bacterium | reverse complement strand
GCCAACGGCATCGTGGCAAACTTCCAGATGAACGATCGCTGCGCGGCGGGCTGCGGCCGCTATCTCGGCTACATCGCCGACGAGATGAACATGGGCCTGCACGAATTGGGCCCGCTGGCCATGAAGTCGGACAAGCCGGCGCGCATCAATTCGACCTGCACGGTGTTCGCCGGCGCCGAGCTGCGCGATCGCCTTTCGCTCGGCGAGAAGCGCGAGGACATCCTGGCCGGACTGCATCGCGCCATCATCCTGCGCGCGATCTCGATCATTTCCCGCTCCGGCGGGGTTACCAACGAATTCACCTTCACCGGCGGCGTTGCTAAGAACGAGGCTGCAGTGCGCGAGCTGCGAAAGGTCGTCAAGGAGAACTACGGAGAGGTCACGATCAATATCAATCCGGACTCCATCTATACCGGCGCACTCGGTGCGGCGGAATTCGCCCGACGGGCGCATCTTGGCCACGCAGACGGGAGCGAGACATGACCCTTACAGCCGGAATCGATGTCGGCACCGGCGCCGTCAAGGCGGCGGTCTTCAAGGTGGAAGACGGCAAGGAAACCTGGCTCTCCCGGTCGACGCTGCGGATGCGCCAGCGCGATCCTATCGAGCTGGCGCGGGTGGTCTACGACAACGCGCTGGAGGATGCGGGAATTGCGCCGAACCAGATCGATTACGTCGCCACCACCGGCGAGGGCGAGAGCGCGCCCTTCAGTACCGGACACTTCTACTCGATGACCACCCATGCCCGCGGCGCCATCTACCTCGATCCGGAGTCGCGGGCGGCGCTCGACATCGGCGCCCTGCACGGGCGTGCGATCAGCATCGACGAGCGCGGCAAGGTCTTGAGTTACAAGATGACGAGCCAGTGCGCGTCGGGATCGGGCCAATTTCTGGAAAACATCGCCCGCTATCTCGGGATCGCGCAGGAAGAAATCGGGGCACTGTCGCGTGAGGCCGACAACCCGGAAGTGGTGTCGAGCATTTGCGCCGTGCTGGCGGAGACCGACGTCATCAACATGGTCTCGCGCGGCATCACCGCATCGAACATTCTCAAGGGCATCCACCTGTCGATGGCGGCGCGGCTGTCCAAGCTGCTGAAGTCGATCGGTGCGATGCAGGGCGTGGTGATGTGCACCGGCGGGCTGGCGCTCGACAACGGCCTCGTTGCCGCGCTGGAAGAGGACATCGCCAATATCAAGGACATGAAATGCGTCGTGCGCAGCCATGCGGACTCGATTTACGCCGGTGCCATCGGGGCGGCCTTGTGGGGCGCCTACCGGTTTGAGAAGCTCGCGGCCGCGGGTAATCTGCCGCGGGCCGCATGACGCAATGCGCGGCAAGGAGACGACTTTATGGCGCTGTTGATCATCGACACCTGCACCGCTTGCGATGCGTGCGAGCCGGTGTGTCCGAACAAGGCGATTACGGCCGGCAATCCGATGTACGTCATCGACCCGATGAAATGCACGGAATGCGTCGGCGCCGAGGACGAGCCGCAGTGCATGCTCGTCTGCCCGGCCAACTGTATCGTGCCGAATCCCGATTGGGTCGAGAGCCAGGACGACCTGTTGGCCAAGTACCAGCAGTTGCACGGCTGATACCTGCCGGACCATCTCGCCGCTCGGCATTGGCGGGGCGTTCGCCAATCGAGCCGCACAATGGGGACTGTGATGAGTTTTTCCAATCGGATCAGCCAAACGCTGCACGAGGAGCATCAGGCGACAATCGCCTTGGTCGAGCGGCTCGAAAACCTGCTCACCCGCCAGCGCCACAGCGACCCGCCGGACATCAACGACCGCGGCACCGCCCAACTCCTCGCCGATCTGTCGGCTGCGGTCGAGGCCGACGTGCTGCGCCATTTTGCGTTCGAGGAAGAAAAGGTCTTTTCCTTTCTCGAAGCGGCCGGCGACGCGGCGATCGGCGAGCACCTGACCAGCGAGCACCAAGCGATGCGCCCGGTCGGCGTACGGCTTGCTGCGCTGGCTCGGACCGCCGCCAGCCAGGGATTCGATGCCGCCGGTTGGGACGAGTTCCGCCGCCTGGGTCTGGATCTGTGCGGGCGGCTGCCGGCGCACGTCCAGAAGGAGGAGATGGCGCTGTTGCCGCTCATCGAGGAGACGATGGATGCCGAAACCGAATCGCGCCTCTACCAGGAATACGTCGAGAACGCTTAAGAGCTCAGCCATGACCAGCGACACGACCAGCGCCCGAGGGCGCGTCCGTTCCCTGCGCGTCGACGATCTCGAAAGGGTGATCGCGATCGATCGCGCGCACACCGGTCACGCCCGCCGGCGCTTCTTCGAGAAGCGGTTCGATGCCGCCAAGGCGCACCCCGAGGATTTTGTCCTCGTCGGCGTGGATGAGGACAAATTGCTCGCCGGCTACGCTTTCGCGCAGCTGCTGTATGGCGAGTTCGGCCGCGAGCATGCCAGCGCCACGCTCGACGCCGTCGGTGTCGCCCCCGACAGCCGCGATCACGGTATCGGGCAGGTCTTGATGCAGGGGTTGATCGAGGCGCTGCGCGGCAAGAACGTTCGATCGCTGCAGTCGCAGGCCGATTGGACGAACCACGGCTTGCTGCGGTTCTTCGCTGCCGCCAAATTCGAGCTGGCGGCGCGGCTCGTCCTGCAACGCTCGGCGGTCGATATGTTGGTGGAAGAAATCGACGAGGTGTGAGACCAACTTGACCTATCCCTCCCACAAGGAGCGGGAACGAATACCGCGGGCATCGCGACCGCTCGACTGCGCACTGGTTTTGACCTGTTTCCTGCGAGGCGAACACGATGGCACGAAAACCCGGAATCAAGATCCCTGAACGCATCGGGGATGCTCAGGAGATCAATTACGGGAATCCGCCGGCCGCCGATTTCGGCCCGTTGGCGCGCGACAAGATTCCCGTCCGGTCGATGCACGAAAAGGATTTACGGGCACTGATCGCGATCGACCGCCGCATCACCGGGCGGGACCGGTCGCGCTATTTCGAGCGCAAGCTTGCGGACGCACTGAAAGAGTCCAATGTGCGCGTGTCGCTGGTCGCCGAGCTCGACGGCGTGCCGGTCGGCTTCATCATGGCGCGGGTCGATCTCGGAGAATTCGGCCGACTTGAGCCGGCGGCGGTCCTGGACACGATCGGCGTCGACCCGGATTACCAAGACCGCGGCGTCGGTCGCGCCTTGTTGTCGCAGCTGCTCGTCAATCTTGCCACGCTGCGGGTCGAGATCGTGCGTACCGAGCTGGATTGGCGCGACCGCGAACTGATCGCGTTCCTCGATCGCTGCGGTTTCCGCCCGTCGCAACATTTGTGCTTCGACCGGGCCATCGCCTGACCGGCCAGCGGCGAGGGTCATGCGTGCAGGCGCACCAGCCGCAGCTTCACCTCGTCATCGTGGTGCCCGCAAGACGATAGGACCTCGTGGTCCCAGCCGCGCTCATCGAGCTCCGGATAAAGCAAGATCGGCTCGCGGTCGAAATGCGCGGTGAGGGTGGCGCCGGCCTCGCCGCTGTCGATCAGGCCTAAAATGGTGACCATCGGTTCCGGCGGCTCGAGCCCGCATAGGTCGATATGCACGCCGTCCGCCTCGTGCCAGACACGCGATCCGTCCTGCGGACGGGCACAGTGATGATGATGGCTCACGATCGGCTCCCTGGTTTGGAACCGAGCGCGGTCACCAGGCGGCGGGCAAGACCGGCGGCGGCGAGCCGGCGGTAATGGGCGGATGCGACCGTGGTCCGCATCGGCTGCACCTGTTTCTGCACCAGCCGCTCGACCTGCTGCAGCATTTTTTCGTCGATCGGCCGCTCCAGCAATTCCTCGGTTCCGGCGAGCACGAAGGGGCGGGAATTGGTGCCGGTTATTCCGATCCGGAGCGCCGTCACCACGCCGTCTGCGCTAGCGAGCGCCACCGCCACGCCGGCGAGGGGATAGTCGATCGCGCCGCGCGCCCGCAGCTTGGCGTAAGCCGACGGCGGCGGGTCCGGCGGCAGTCGCACGGCGACGACCATTTCCTCGGCGCCGAGGGCGAGATGCGCGCGGCCGTCCTCGACATAGAGATCGCCGAGCGGAATGCGCCGGCGTTTTTGGGTCCCGGCGATCTCGACCTCCGCCCCGAGCGCCAGCAGCGCCGGTGCGAGATCGCCGGTGAAGGCGGCATGGCAGCGCTGGCCCTGCGGCGCCACATGGCAGACCTCGCCGCGGTGCTTGAGGCAGTAGCCATTGGCGTGCCGCCACCACTCACTCTGATTATAGAAGATGCAGCGCGTATCGAGGCACAGATTGCCGCCGACCGTCGCCATGGCGCGATGGCCGGGGCCTGCGATCGCCTCGGCGGCCTCGGCGAGCGCGCGATAATGCCCGGCCAGCAGCGGCGAGAGCGGGAGCGCCGCGACGGTGACGGAGGCTCCGATCCGCACCCCGGCGTCCGTGGCCTCGATGCCGGCAAGTTCGCCGATCTCGGCAAGATCGATCAACAATGTCGGACTGCCGATGCCGCGGCGCATGTTGACCACCAGATCGGTTCCGCCGGCAAGGAAAGAGCTGCCTGGATGATCGCGTCGCGCCGCGATGGCGGCTTCGACGTCGCGCGGCCGCGTGATGTTGAATTGCGGCAGCAACGCCGTCATGACGCCGCCCTCCGCGCATCGTCCAACCGCTTGCGGCGCCGCCGCTCGACCAATGCTTCGATCACGCGGTCGGCCGTCGCCGGCAATTCATTCATGTCGATGCCGATCGCGTTGGCGACCGCGTTGACCAAAGCCGGCGGAAATCCGGCGAGCGCGCCTTCGCTCGCTTCCTTGGCGCCGAAGGGTCCATATGGATCATGACTTTCCACGATCTGGACTTCGATCGGCGGCGATTCGGCGCTCGTCGGAACCCGATATTCGAGCAGGCTTGCGTGCACCGGCAGGCCCTCGGCATAGCGCGTTTCCTCGGTGAGCGCCTGCGCCATCCCCATCCACACCGACCCCTCGATCTGCCCTTCGACCGCGAGCGGATTGATTGCATGCCCGCAATCGAGCGCGGCCCAGACCTTGTCGACCGAAATCGCGCCGGTGATCTCGTCGACCGTCACTTCGACCACCTGAGCCGCATAGCTGAAGCCCATCGTCGAGCCGACCGCGCCGCCGCGATGTTTGCCGCCCTGCGCCTCGGGCGGACAGGTGAAAGTGCCCGAAACGGTGATCGGACCTCGCTCGGCCAGCGCCGCTTTCACGACTTCCGCAAAGGGAAGATGCGACTGCCCGCCGACGCCGACCTGAAAGACCTCGCCCACGCACTCGACGTCTTCCGGCCTGGCCTCGAGCTTGCGGGCCGCCGCGGCGACCAGGACCGCCTTCAAGCCGCGTGCCGCGTCGATCGTGGCGTTGCCGACCATGAAGGTGACGCGCGACGAGTAAGAACCGTTGTCCTTCGGCGTAATGGCGCTGTCGGCGGCGATCACGCGCACGCGCTCGAGCGAAATGCCGAGCGTCTCCGCGACCGCGATCGCGACCATCGTGGACGAGCCCTGGCCGATATCGGCGGCGCCGGTCAGCGCCGTTACTCCGCCGTCGAAGTCCAGCCGCAGATTGACGACCGCGTGCGGTTCCCCGGTCCAGTGGATGGGCTTTGCGGCGCCGCTCACGTAATGCGAGCAGGCCATGCCGAGGCCCTTGCCGCGGGGCAGCTTGCCGATGCGCTCGGCCCATCGACTGGCGCGCTCGACCCTTTCGAGACATTCGCCGAGCCCGTAGCTGTTCACCATCAGATCGTTCAAGGTGCGGGTCGGCGCGTGCAGCAGATTGGCGCGGCGAACGGCGAACGGATCGAGCTTGAGCTCGCGCGCCATGCGATCGAGCAGGCATTCGAAGGCATGCCGGGTATCGACCGCGCCGTGACCGCGCATGGCGCCGCAGGGCGGCAGATTGGCATAGACCCGGTAGCCGTCGTACTTGATCGCCGCAATGTCGTAGATGCCCTGCAGCAGCGAGCCCGCATAGAGGATGGTCACGATGCCGTAGCCGGCATAGGCGCCGCCGCGCTGGATCACCTCGCACTCGCAGGCGGTGATGCGGCCGTCGCGCCGCATGCCGAGCTTCAGCTTGATGTCGGTCTGCGGCCGCGCGCGGTGGGTCAAGAAGGTCTCCTCGCGCGTCAATTGCATCATCACCCTGCCGCCGGCGGCGCGGGCCAAGAGGGCGGTGATGATCTCGAAATTGAGAACCTCGACCCGCGCGCCGAACCCGCCGCCGACGAACGGCTTCACCACGCGAATCCGCGAGGTATCCATCTCCAGGCACCGGGCAAGTATCAGATGCAGGTAGTAGATGACCTGGGACACGCTCTGCATGGTCAGACGCCCGGTCAGCGGATCGTAGTCGGCAAGCGCGGCGTGCGGCTCGATCTGGGCGTGATTGACCTCGGCGCAACGGATCGTCTCTTCACGAACGAGGTCAGCCGCGGCGAACTCTTGGCGCACATCACCGAACTCGTGATGCACCTCCCGCTCGAGATTGCCGGGCTTGTTGTCGTGCAGCAGCGTCGCCCCAGGGGCGCGTGCTTCCTCCGACGTATAATAGGCTGGAAGCTTGCGGACCTCGAACTCGATCAGCTTGAGCGCGCGCTCGGCGGTCTCGTCGTCGACCGCGGCGAGGGCCGCGACCGGCTCGCCGCGGTAACGCACCCGCTCGCGGGCCAGCGGGTATTCGTTCATGGCGACCGGCAGCACGCCGTAGGTGTGAGGGCAATCGTCGCCGGTGACGACGGACATGACCCCCTCCAGCGCCCGCGCCTTCGACACGTCGAGCCGAATGATCTCGCCGTGACTCACCGGGCTGCGGAAAATCCGACCGACCAGAGCGTCCGCGTGTTCGAGGTCGGCCGTGTAGCGCGCACGGCCGGTGACCTTGTCGATGCCGTCGATCAGCGGGACACGCGCCCGCCCGGTCCTGCTGTCGCCGCTGTTGCCGCCCGGACCAACTTTCATGACGCCGTCTCCGCCGCGGCCTGCACCGATTCGATGATCTTCACGTAACCGGTGCAGCGGCAGAGATTGCCGGACAGCGCCACGCGAATGTCGTGATCGCTGGGCTGCGGATTGCGCCGCAACAGCGCCTCGGCGGCCATGATCATGCCGGGCGTGCAGAACCCGCATTGCGTCCCGAGCTTCTCATGGAAGGCGCGCTGCAGCCGGCTGGGCCGGCCCTGCGCAACGAGGCCTTCGATGGTCTCGACCGAGCGCCCCTCGCAACGCACCGCCAGCGTAATGCAGGCGGGCACCGCCTGGCCGTCGACCAGCACCGTGCAGGCGCCGCATTCGCCCCCATCGCAGCCGATCTTCGTCCCGGTCAGGCGGGCGATGTCGCGCAGATAATCCACCAGCAGCTGGTTTTCGGCCACGGCATCTTCACGCCATCGTCCGTTGACCTGCACTTTGACCAGCCGCTTGGGGGATCGTGAGCTTTCCATCGGCATGGGCAGGGCTTTCCACTCGGACATTCGGCCTTGACGAGGGCAAGGCCGCTGCTGATAGCCCACCCCGCCCTTCCGGCGACATGACAAAAATCAAGAAATCCTCTTGGCGGACGGCCGCCCCGCAGTGTGGTTTAAAATACCACCCTTGCCAATAAGCTCTTCCTGCAGTCCGGCGCTGGGCCGGCAGGCCCGACCACCAATGTCGGTTGTTGAGATTGGCGAAAAATATAGCGTCTCGAGCCGTCACCCGGATAAGGTCATGAACGCCCTCGGCAGCGCCGGCTCGGCTCCCACAGTGCGTGGTGTCGGTGGAGACATCCTGGCGCCGCAAGTCCGCCGGCGGCCGGCGGGGCGTGGCAACGCGACGTATTGGCGCTCATCTTCGCGTAGCCCGCAGACCGTCGTCATTGCGAGGAGCGAAGCGACGAAGCAATCCAGCACGGCCGCGCAGAACTGGATTGCTCTCATGTCCCATTGTCAAGCTCCTGGCGCAGCTGCTCGCTCTCCTGACGTTCGGCGCAGGAGACAATCGTGAAC
>JBEKNW010000192.1:0-7988 GCA_049522435.1 Xanthobacteraceae bacterium | reverse complement strand
GCAAACGATGATGTTCGAGCGCATCGGGGAAACGCTCCGCGATCACCTTCGGGAAATAGCGGCCAAGCTCGCGAGCAAGGTAGGGATCGTCCGGCACCGCGGACTCGAGCAGGTCGCTGTAAAGCGTCAGCTTGGCATAGGCGAGCAGCACCGACAGCTCCGGCCGCGTGAACGGCTGCGAGCGGCGGCGGCGTTCGGCGAGCTGCATGTCGTCGGCAAGATATTCGACCGCGCGATCGAGGAGCCGGCGCGCTTCCAGCGTCTGAATCAGCCGCTGCAGGAAGCCGAAATCCTCCAGGCCGCGCCGCTCGGCGAGCGAGAGCGCGAGCGTCTGCAGATAATTGTTGCGCAGCACGAGGCCGGCGACTTCATCGGTCACCTCGGCAAGGAGCGCATTGCGCGCGGTCATCGTCAGGCGTCCGTCGTGCACGGGAATGCTCAGCCCGATCTTGATGTTGACCTCCATGTCGGAGGTGTTTACGCCGGCCGAATTGTCGATGGCGTCGGTGTTGAGCCGCACCCCGCGCAACGCCGCCTCGATGCGGCCGCGCTGGGTCATGCCGAGATTGGCGCCCTCGCCGATCACCTTGCAGCGCAGATCTTGGCCGGCGACGCGGATGGGATCGTTGGCGCGGTCACCGACCGCCTCGTCGCTTTCATCCGCGGCGCGGACATAGGTGCCGATGCCGCCGAAAAACAGCAAATCGACCTGCGCCTTGAGGATGGCGCGGATCAGCTCCTGCGGCGTGACGCGCTCGCCGAGGCCGAAAAGCTGCTGCGCCTCGGGCGAAAGCCGGACTTCCTTCGCCGCGCGCGAAAAAACACCGCCGCCGGTGGAGATGAGCGTTTGGTCGAAATCCCGCCAGCTTGAGCGCGGCAGATTGAACATCCGCTCGCGCTCGGCAAAAGTCCGTTCCGGATCGGGGTCGGGATCGATGAAGATATCGCGGTGATCGAATGCCGCCACGAGCTTGATCGTTTTCTCCCGCAGCATGCCGTTGCCGAACACGTCGCCCGACATGTCGCCGACGCCGACCACCGTGAACGGCGTCGTCCCGACGTCGACATCCATCTCGCGGAAATGGCGCTTGACCGATTCCCAGGCGCCGCGCGCGGTGATGCCGATTTTCTTGTGGTCGTAACCGGCGGAGCCGCCGGAGGCGAAGGCGTCGCCGAGCCAGAAGTCGTGCGCGATGGCGATGTCGTTGGCGATGTCGGAGAACGTCGCCGTACCCTTGTCGGCGGCGACCACGAAATAGGGATCGTCGCCGTCGTGGCGCACGACATCGGCCGGCGGGATGACGCCCGTCGTTCCGGGCCCGATATTGTCGGTGATGTCGAGCAGCGTCGAGATGAAGAGCTTGTAGGAGGCGGTCCCCTCCGCCTGTATGACTTCGCGCGCACCGCCCCGCGGCAGACGTTTCGGGACGAAGCCGCCCTTGGCCCCGACCGGCACGATCACCGCGTTCTTCACGTTCTGCGCCTTGACCAGGCCGAGGATTTCGGTGCGGAAATCCTGCGGCCGGTCGGACCAGCGGATGCCGCCGCGCGCCACCTTGCCGAACCGCAGATGCACGCCCTCGACCCGCGGGGAATAGACGAAAATCTCGTAAAGCGGCCGCGGCAAGGGCATGGCGTCGAGCTTGCGGCTGGCAAACTTGACGGCAATGAGCTCCTTCGGCTGTCCGTCGCGGTCGGGCTGATAAAAATTGGTGCGGATCGCGGCCTGGACCGCGTTGACGAAGCGGCGAAGGATGCGATCCTCGTCGAGGCTGTCGACCGCCTGTAATGCGGTTTCGATCGAGGCGGCGATGAAGGCCTGGCGCGCCACGCGTTCATCCTGCGGCACGTCGAGATGCGGATCGAACCGCGTATGGAACAAGGTCGCGATCTGCGCCGCGATGCCGGCGTGCTTGCGCAACGTCGTCCACATGTAATCCTGCGAGTAGGGCACCCGAACCTGCCGCAGAAACCGCGACAGCGTGCGGACGAGCGCGACATCGCGCCAAACGAGCCCGGTCGCGAGCACGAGCGCGTTATAGCCGTCATTTTCGGCGCGTCCGCTCATGACCGCGAGGAAGCAGCCCTCGAGCCGCTCCTTGAGCGCGTTGAGCTCGAACGGCTGGCCCAATGCGCTTTCGAGCGTCATGTCATGGAACCAGACATCTGCCGCGTCCCGCGGCCGGATGTGGTAGGTGCGCTCGTCGACGACGCGGAAACCCATGTGCTCCAGCACCGGCACCCGCTCGGAGAGCGGAATCGGACGGCTGTGGCTGAAGACTTTGAGCCCGGCGCACGCCGGTTCCGCGCCGGGATTGCGGTAAAGCTCGACGCCGAGCGGGCGTTCGGCCGTCAGCGCCTCAACCAGATGGATATCGGCAACCGCCATTGCCGGTGGGTAGACCTCACGGTAGTCGATCGGGAACGCAGCATCGTAGCGCGCGAACAGCGCGCGCCCCGCGGCCGAGTGAGCGCCGGCGACGAGTGCATCATGAAGGCCGTCGACCCAGCTGCGGACGATCGCTTCGACCGCGCGCTCGAGACTGGCCCGATCGGGCTTCGGCGTTTCGCCGTCGTAGCGCCCAATGATGAAATGGACGCGCACCAGTGGACCTTCCGGAAAAAACGGATGGAAAGCGCTCACGCGCCCTTTGAAGGTGGCGGCGAGATAATCGCCGATCCGCGCCCTGATCTGGCCGTCGTAGCGCTCGCGCGGAATGTAGACCAGGATCGACACGAAACGGTCGAAGCGGTCGCGCCGCGGCAATACGCGCACGCGCGGGCGTTCGTCGAGCCGAAGAATGACAAGCGCGAAGTCATAGAGCGTGTCTTCGTCGATTTGAAACAATTCGTCGCGCGGGTAGTGCTCCAGCACGTTGACCAGCACCTTGCCGGAATGGCTCGACGGATCAAATCCGGCGCGGCGGATGATGTGGTCGACCTTGCGCCGCAGATAGGGAATGGCGCGCACCGAACGCGTATAGGCGGTCGAGGTGAGCAGCCCGCAAAACGTGCATTCGCCGATGAGCCTGCCCTCGCGGTCGAAGCGCTTGACCCCGATGTAATCCAAATGGACGCGCCGGTGCACGCGCGAGCGCACCGCGGTCTTGGTCATGATCAGCAGTTTCGGCTCTTTCAGGAACTCGCGGATTTCGGGGGTGATGGTCACCAGCTGATCGCCGCGCCGAAGGAGCCGCATCTCGGGCGATCGCAAGAGGCCAAGGCCGGTCTCGAACTTCGGTTCGAGCGCATGCTCGCTGTCGGTGAAGGCGTAGTCGCGCGCGCCGAGCAGGGTGAAATTATCCGCCGCCACCCATTGCAGGAACTGAATCGCTTCGGCGATCTCGTCGGCGGGAAGCGGCGGCGGATTGGCCCGCAATTCCGTGGTCACCTCGTCGACGCGCGCCAGCATCGGCGGCCAATCCTGCACGCAGACGCGCACGTCGGCGAGGACTTCTTCGAGCGCGCGCAAGATTTCCGCCCGCTGCGCCGTATCTTCCATGCCTTCGACATGAATGTGAATGAAGCTTTCGCGGCGGCCTTCGGCTTTGCGCGTGCCCTTGAAGGCGATGAGGTTTCCTGCCTCGTTGCGCTCGACCGTGAACACCGGATGGACGAGCAGGCGGATGTCGACGCCGCGTTCGTTGAGTTCGCCGAGGACCGAATCGACGAGGAACGGCATGTCGTCGTTGAGGATGTCGAGCACCGCTACGCCGGGCGTCGAGCGGACGGGCGCCAAGCCTATTTTGGGCGCGCCGCCGGGCTGACGCTCCAAGAGAAACGACCACGATTGCTCAGCGATGCCGGCGAGCGCCTCCGGCCGGTAACGCGCAAGATCGTCGGGCACGGCATGCCCGTACAACTCGGCAAGGAAATCCTGCGGGATGTCACGCCGGCGCCCGGCCAGTATCGCGGCGGCCGCGCCGATGAGCGTCTGGCCGGCAGGATCGCCCTCGGGGCGGGGAATGTTTTGCACAGCCATGTTTCCCCCTCCGCCACTAGTGTCCCGATTCCGAAGTTCGCAAGTGTTCGCCGCACGCTCTCATGCGAACTTCGGAATCAAAGGGGACACTAGCAAATTCATGATTCTAGTGCGGGTTTTGGATTTGAAGTTCCTGCGCGAGTTTGCCGCCAGACTGTAGGAACTTCAAATCCACCGCACTAGCCGCGAATCTCTGCGATATTACGCGCGCAATGCGCACATCCGCTACTGCAACTATCTATAATGTCGCCCTATCCACCGCCGTGACAGTGGCATGACAAAAGGACGCCAGAAGGGGACCATCATGGCCAAGCGCAACAGCAAGACCGCCTCCGACGATCGCGCGCGGAAGTCTCGCGCTCCCGCGGTGGAGGGTGACGACACCGTCATCACCGCGCTCAAGCTTGCGCCGCAAGAGCTTTCCCCCGAAATGGCCGCCTATTTCAGCAAATGCGAGGAAAAGCTCGGCTTCGTGCCGAATGTGCTGAAGGCCTATGCCTTCGACATGACGAAGCTTTCGGCCTTCGTCGCCATGTACAACGATCTGATGCTGGCGCCGTCGGGCCTGAGCAAGCTCGAGCGCGAGATGATCGCGGTCGCGGTATCGTCGCACAACCGGTGCTATTACTGCCTGGTCGCCCATGGCGCCGGCGTGCGCCAGCTGTCCGGCGATCCGGCGCTCGGCGAACTGATGGCGATGAATTTTCGCGCGGCGCGGCTGTCGAAGCGGGAACGCGCCATGCTCGATTTTGCGGTCAAGCTCACCGCCGAACCCTGGCTGATCGAGGAAGAGGATCGCGAGGCGTTGCGTCGCGCCGGCTTCAGCGACCGCGACATCTGGGACATCGCCGCCGTCGCCTCTTTCTTCAACATGTCGAACCGCGTGGCTTCCGCCACCGACATGCGGCCGAACAGCGTCTATCATGGGCAGGCAAGGTGAGAGAACCTCGTCCGGCAGTTCCAGTGAGCGGCAGCTGTTTCGCCATGAAAGTCGAAATGGTGGCTCCCACGGTTGGCATTTCTGGTGTAAAGGGCAATCATGACAAGAGAGCAGCTAAAGGAAATCCTCGATCGCGTGCTGACCTGGCCGCCGCAGCGGCAGGAAGATGCCGTGCGCGTATTGGCGGAGATGGAGGAGCAGGATCACGGCGATCTGCGACTCACTGACGAGCAGGCCGCAGAGGTCCGGCGCCGGCTGGCGGAAAAGAACCCTGGGACCCATACGCTCGCTGAGTTCAACGAGCGTCTGCGCCATCGATACGGCGTATGAAAGTCATTATCCGAGAGTCGGCTGAGGCCGACCTCGATCATATCGCTGGCTGGATTGCAAAAGACAACCCATCTGCGGCGGCCCGTACTTTTGCGAAAATTCGGGACCGGATAAACTTACTCGAAACCGACGAACTTGCCCACATGGGACGTCCAGGCCTTATCGAGGGGACACGAGAGTTGATCGAGCGTCCGTACATCATCGTTTACAAGGTGGACGATCAACGGCAAGAGATTGTCATTATCTCGATCGTGCATGGTGCGCGGGATCGCGAAGGTCAGCAGGAATAGTGCGGGCAGCAAGTAGGCGGGAGGCGGGTGTGGCGAAGCATAGCGTCGTGACCGGGTGCGCGCTTGGCGTCTTGCTCGCCACGTCCGTTTTTGCCGCGCCGGCCGCAAAACTTTCGCCGAGCGATATCCAGGCGACGTTTTTCAACGGTCAGCCGTTCACCGCCGCGACGCCTTCCAACCTCAAATTCAAGATGACATTCACGGCGGACGGCAAGATGAAGCGCCAGCCGATCGGCACCGGCAGCAGGGGCGAGGGCACCTGGAAGCTCTCGAAGGACGGCTTCTGCACCACCTGGAAAGGCGCCAAGGACAATTGCTTCACGGTCGTCGGCGCCGGTGCCAACAAATGGTCGGTGCTCAAGGGCTCGACCATTATGGCCACCTGGAGCAAGTAAAAACACCTCTCCCCTTGCGGGAGAGGTCGGCGAGCAGCTTCATCTGCTCGCCGGGTGAGGGGTCGTTCGGGCGCGGCATGCCCTCACCGACCTCGCTTCGCTCGGTCGCCTCTCCCGCAAGGGGAGAGGCAATTTAAGAATGCATCGACAGATCGTGGATCGTCGGGTGTTCGCCGGACAGCGGATTCGCCGGGTCCCACGAATAGCGCAAGGTCTCGAAGCGCATCGCGCGCGCGTCGAGCATGACGAGGCGGCCGACCAAACCCTCGCCGAAGCCGACAATCTCGCGGATCACTTCCAGCGCCGCCATCGAGCCGATGACGCCCGCAAGGGCGCCAAGAATGCCGGCCTCGGCGCATACCGGCACGGTGCCGGGCGGCGGCGGCTCCGGAAACAAACACCGATAGGTCGGGTTCGTCTTGCCGTCGGCGTCGCGCTCGTAGGCGCGGATCGTCGTGAGCGTGCCGTCGAAGGGACCGAGCGCGGCCGTCACCAGCGGCTTGCGGGCGAAGTAGCAGGCGTCGGAAACGAGATAGCGCGTGGCGAAATTGTCGGAGCCGTCGGCGACGAAATCGTAGCGGCCGATCAGGGCGAGGGCATTCGCCGCGGCGAGCCGGACTTTGTGCTGCTCCACGGCGACGTGGGGGTTGAGCCGGCGGATCATTGCCGCCGCGCTGTCGACCTTCGGCAGACCTATGTCCGGCGTGGCATGGATCACCTGCCGCTGCAGGTTCGCGAGCGCGACCACGTCGTCGTCGATCACGCCGAGCGTGCCGACCCCGGCCGCGGCAAGGTAGAGCAGGAGCGGCGCGCCGAGCCCGCCGGCACCGATCACCAAGACGCGCGCCCGGCCGAGCGCGGCCTGTCCCGGCCCGCCCACCTCGGGCAGCACGATGTGGCGTGCATAGCGTTCGAGTTCGTCGGCACTCAGCATGATGTCAAGATAAGCTTGAACGGAACGCGGGACCACCTATAGGTCGCGCCGGCAATTGGATAAGCCGTCCTTTCGCCGCTGCAATTGGCGTCCGCGCTCGGTTCGGCTACGCTCGGCCGTCAGCTGCGGATGCGACCATGGACATGAGGGTAGCAGCCATCATTGTCGGCCTCATAGCGGCAGGCGCGCCGGCGCTCGCAAAAGAATCCCATATTCGCAAGCCGGTCGCGGCGGCGGCCGTCCACGGAGCCGTGCACAGAGCCGCGGTGAAAAAGCCGGCTGTGAAAAAATCGCATATTGCGGCCACAGCAGCCGCGCCTGGTGTCGAACAAACGGGAAGTGTGCGCCACCGCAAGGGTGTCAAGGCGAAACGCGACAAGGACAGCGACTCCGACCTCCTCGCCACGCAGGAACGCGGTTCACTCGCAGCGGCCGCGAATTTTCCGGGGGAAGCCGTCGGCTGGCGGCTGATCGAGGATCCGGCAACTGGCGCGTATGTCGGCCTGCCGGAAAAGCTCGTGCCGCACGCCGGCGCTTCCCGCACCGGCAGCCGTTGGACCTCGGCGCAGGGCCAGATTCAGATCGAAACATTTCGTTTGACCGAGGCGGCGTTGCCGGCGCTGTTCGAGGACGAGAAGAAGGCGTCACGACGGCAGGTCACGTCGAGCGCGCTCAAGCCCGAATCCTTCGCCATTGTCGGGATTCAAGGGCTGAAGAATTTTGTTGTCCGCGCCGATGCGCGCGGCAGTGAAGTGCGCGGCGTCAGCATCCTCTACGATCAGGCCACCGAAGGCATCATGGGCCGCGTCGCGATCGCGATTGCCAATGCATTCGCCGGATTTCCCGACCCCAATGCCGTTCCGCCTCCGGGAATGCGGCGAATGGTCGAATACGGCACCGCGATCGTGGTGAGTAGCGGCGGCGATCTCCTCGCGCCGGGTCATGTCACCGACGAATGCCAGGCGATCACGGTGCCCGGTCTAGGCCATGCCGAGCGCGTCGCCGAGGACAAGACGAACGATCTGGCGCTCATCCGCCTTTACGGCGCGCGCAACCTCGTCGCGGCGACGCTTGCCGGCGACAGCGGCCAAGGGGGCCAAGGGGGCCAAGGGGGCCA
>JBEKNW010000191.1:0-8042 GCA_049522435.1 Xanthobacteraceae bacterium | reverse complement strand
AGCGTATTTCCTCCAACTTCGCGTGGCTCAGCTTGCGACCGTCGATCTTCATGCGCCAAACAATAGCACAAAGCCGATCACACAACAACAAATAGTTGCGTACTTATGAACTGATTAATAATCGATGCAATTTCAGCTTCAGCAAGCTCTATCTCCTCGCGAAGTTTTTCAATACGTGTCTGCAACGCGCCTAAATCGCAGGTCGCCGTGGAAATCCCACAGCCTTCTGCAAGCGCTCTGTCAATCGGAACCTCGCAGATCGGACAGATCGGGTTGTTTTCTATCGCCATGCGCGCGTGAGCCTCTGGAAGCTGCGAGCGCATGAACGTCACGGTCTTTCCCCTTTCCTCGACGCGAATGGCTACCTCGTTCAACTCTGCTTCGAGGTGTTGGAGTTCATCGCGGGCCGTATCACGGTCGGTACGGCTATTTTCCAGATCGATTGCGGTTCGGCCGGCTGGGAGATTCATGACCTCTCCAAAGTGCTCTGCGGCGGCGGCTTTGAGGCTGGCCGCATCGAGACCCGATCCGGCGTCTGACCCAATACCCCTGATAGAACCTCCGAGGGCATTTCGGGTTCTTCCAATTTGCCAGTCGAGCCGAGCGAGTTCCGCGCGAAATTCGGTCAGCGTTCTTGTCAAGTTCTCTTCGCTCTGTCGCGTCGCGATCTCTTCCAAGGAGAGCGCGCCCAAAAGTGCTCGCACAACGATGAGGTGGTCTTCCACAGAACGACCGCGCACGGGGGAATGGGAAGCGGTATTAGGATCACGTCAGTCGAGGTAGTGACGGAAGCGGCATTCCTGGTCACGCGTTGCCCATGCGAGAGCTGCCTCCCAGGCTCGCGGCTCGCCGATCGACGGAGGAACTAACTTGGCAGCATCGCCGATAATAGCTTTGGTCACCGCATCGCGAAGCGGGTCGATTCCGCTTGGAGTAGCGCCATCGCGAATGGCTTTATCCAATTCATCCAGCGAGCCACCTTCGACAACGAAATCCCGGTGATGGGAGCCGAGTGCGCGCACTACGACCCACAGCCGGCCATCCAGCATAATCTCGGCCCCCACGTGGCCGTTTGGCAGTTTTTCCAAAATGCTACGCCGCTGGCTCTCCGGCGCGAAACCGTCCTCGCCACGGCAATATCGCAGCAGCCGGCAAAACATCGTCTTACCGCCGCCGTGGCCGATGGGCGCGGTTTCGGAGGCGCCAGGGTCGGGCGACCAGACGATGTTGAGACCAGGCTTGAGTGCAATGCTGCGAATGATCGTGCCGGGCTCACGCCAGATGACGAGATGCCGAACCCAGAGGCGCGGCCCATCACGCCCTATCTCAGGCGTGATCGAAAAAGCAACGTGTGGGAAGAGATCATGCTGCATGAGCCTTGACCCATGCCTGATCCTGGGACGGAAGCTGCGCGATTGCGTCATCGAGCGTCATGGCTTCGAGTGCCTTGAGCACGAAAGTGGCACGGCCATACGGCCAAGCTGCCGGATCGATTTCAAATTCGTCCAGCTTCGGTCCCGCCGCCCAGGTCTGCGCCGCGGTGTCCTCGACGAGGGCGCCCATTCCGCGAAGCTGAGAGATCGCGTCGCGCCAGCCGGCGTCGATCTTCGGCGCGAACGCAGCGATATTTGTACCTTTCAACAATTCGGCTGCCGACCCAACGACGCGGCGCCATGTCGCACGATCCGCGCCAGAAAGCCGTCGGGTGAGATATCGCGGTTCGAGCGCGTATAGGGCGGCAAGGCGAACGCGAGATATCGGCGTGGGGCCAGGCAGTGCTTTCACGAGCGCTGCAAGCTGAGCGGTTGCCGCGTCGGCGCCCGTACCGTCGCTCGGCATCGCCCAAGCTTGATCGGGCAGTGCGGCGGGGTCAGCCGGCACGAGCATCGGAGCTTTTGTCGGCCCGGTGACCGCGATCGGTGGCGAGATTTCGCGAATCTCTCCTCGCTCCATCTGATCCCAAGCCAGCATCACGAGGCGGGCGGTACGATACTCGCCGAAGCGCGCGATCTCGTTCTTCTTTAGAACCCGAAACGTCTCAGACGGGTAAGCCGTCCCCTTCGCGTCGGCAGGGTCGAGCACATAACGCAGCTCGTCGCGGGTGAGGCCGTAAGCGCGAGCGTACCAGGCATCAAGCTCCGCCCGAAGCCGTGCGCGGCGCACTTCGTCCCAGGGGAAGGGATGACCCTCATAGCCGAAATCACGCGCAAGCGGCGCCATCGATTGACTGGTGTAGGCAAGTTCTAGGACGCGGGGGACGATGAAGGAAAGCTCGACTGGGCCGTAAAAGGATGGTGGCAGGACGGGAAATTGTTTCAGGTAAGTGAAAGTCAGATGCGTGCCCCCGACTTTAAGGCGCGCAACGAAATCTAAAGGAAGAGAATTCAAATTCGCGATCAACGCGCCGCAAAGCTTTGGTGAGGCGTCAAGAAAGATGAGCGCACAAGTATGACCCACAGCAGTTCGTGGCATCAAGCTGAATATGCTGGTCCGCTCATTTGTTGCGTTAGTGATATTCCTCCAGCCCATGAGCCAATTATGCTTCCAGCCTGTAGACTGTAGACGAGTGGAAACCTCGGCTTGGGGTACCCAATATCGTGCATTAGGTTCGAAGTCTGGATTGGCTTTTTCAAGAAGTGTCACATCACGACTTTCGGAAGCATCATAAGTGGCCCACCGATGGTCAAACTGATTGACCATTTTAGCTTCGTATAGCGGTACGTAACAATCCGATCTCTGTTGCGCTGTGCTTCCTATTAAATGCAAACTGCGATCGTCGCGGCCGCCCGCGAGATTAAGCGCTGGCTGAGCAGACGTAAGACCCGCCAACGCTACCCATCCATTACCCTCTCGTACGAACCCTTCGTGACGCAACTGCATCGCAGTTCTAAACCATTCGGCGTCCTCAGCCATATTCCAAATTCGAGTAAAAGCCGTGACGCCCCACGGATTTCCTCCGACTGGATGACCATCATCGATCAGAACTGGAATGTGCGCGTGAATCGTTCCAACCAGCTCGGCATCGGTGCGGGAACGAAAAATAGGCGCGGTTTTGGTATTGGGGTTGATGCGAGCGATCGTATCCGCTGATAATGTGAAGCGGCGCTCGGGTTCGGCGAGTTGTCGCACATCCGTGAGGAAGAAAGCGAAATCAGCCTCCTTCATCTTACGCCCGATAGTCAGCAAGCTGAATTTCATCCGACTGTCGATTGCTGGAAACAGCCCAGCGCGATTTTCAAAATCGATGAGCTGTGCTAGCCGACTCTCTGCAACAAGCGCAGCGAAGAAGGGCGCCGTCGTCGCATCTGTCGCGATACCCATCGGAACGATGACACCCGCCTGCCCGCGCGGGCTCGCAAGCGTCGCAAACAACTCAGCGAACAATGCAAACGTATTGACTTTTCCCCCTGCGGTCAGAGCAAAACGACCGGAGCCTCGGGCAAACTCGTTTCCAGCTTCAGAGCGACGTTTCTCAGATTGAAAAGCTGAAAATGCAATCGGATTTTCTGTTTCTAGCGCGGCGATCGCATGTTTGCGCGCCGCTCCGACCAATTCGGCGATTTCGGGCAAACGTTGCGCGAAGTACTCCTCTTCGCTCAACTGCATTACCTCCCACGGAGGATTTCCGAGGACCACGTCGAAGCCGCCAGCTGCCGTCACATCCGGAAATTCGAGTGGCCAATGAAAGGCGCCCGCCACGCCAGCAAGGTTCTGTGCGTTGCCGACCAGCGGTCCGTAGACGGTACGGCCAGCGAGCGCGTTCCAGACATGCGCAGTGGTCGGGATAGTCACGGTGTTGCGGTTGGCTGGCACGCCTCCGGTTTTCGGCGCCAGGAATGCAGAGACGTAGAGATCGGCGGCAACGCGAAGGTTCCAGCGGCGCGGGTCAGTGCGCGCTGCCTCAAACCGCTTGCGCTTTGCAGCAATCTCGTCGGGACTGTCTTCCGGCATGGCACGCACTGCCCGTGCGTCGCCTGCCATCGGCAACTTCGCAGGCAATCGGCCCCCACCAGCAGCAAAGTCGAGGCTGCCCTGTCCTTCGCGCTCGGCCTTGTTGCGCTTTTCGAAATGTTTCGCGGTGCCTTTGTCATCGCCCGACAGTATCCGGTAGGCAACATCAGGAATGCCATCTTCCAGTGCCTTAAGGTCGAATAGGCCGAGCAGCGAATCGCCGCAGCGAATATTCGCATCCAAAAATCCGAGTGGCTTGCCGGGCTCGACCGTCTCGATCCACAACGCGACCTTGGTAAGCTCAACCGCCATGGGATTGCGATCGACACCGTGAATGCAAGAGCGCGCAACATCACGCAACGCATGGCGGTAATCGGCCGGCGAAACCACACCGCCGGTGCGCGATCGAGCAAGCCGCGTTGCGATCCGTCTCGCGGCCGCGAGCAGAAAGTGACCAGAACCGCACGCGGGGTCGATCACAGTAACTGACAACAGCGCCGTAGCCGGATCGTCGGCCTCGGCCTCGACGCGCCCGAGCACGGGGTCGAGTGCACCGTCGAGCATGACCTGCACGAGACTGTCGGGCGTGTAATAGCTGCCGCTTGTCTTACGGACGTGGCCTTTGCTCTCGCCGCCTTCGGCGAACGCGAAAGCGCGCCCATCGTCGGTTAGTTGCGGGGTAAGCTCCAACAGACTCTCGTAGACTGAGCCAGCTCCTCGGTTTCCATGTCGCGCCAGTTAACCGGCACCAGACCCGAAGCCTCCTTCAGCCAAGCGAGGCGGTAGATCGCCTCCATAAGGCTGCGGTTGGCGAGTTTAGCGGTCTCCAAATCCGGCACCGACCCATGCGCGAACAGTCCGTCGAGCGCCGGCAGCCCGAGCCGCGACTCGCCGCGAGCAAGGCCAGCGAAGGTAATAAGCAATCCCTCCCAACGATCGTGATGCCGGTCCCAGGCGCCACGCCGCACAGCGCGGTCCCGCAACGCGCCGACGGAATAGCCATCGGCATATAGCTTTCGCGCCGGCGCCGGCGCCTCTGGCACATGCAACAGATTTCGATCCTCTGCGGCGAGGAGAAAGATGAGCCGGTAAACGAGACGGAGAAGCTGTCCAAAAAAATCGGGTAGCGGCAGTGCGCCGGTACGCAGCCGCTCGCGCAACGGGATGTTCTCGGAATGAGAGAGAAACCCGTTACCAAAGCTCAGCAGCGCTGCCTCGACGCCGTCGCGCAGACGATCACGCGCAGCGAGCCCTTCGCGTTGCCCCGCCTCACGCCACCGCTCCAACGCACAATCCGAGGTCGGCGCGCCAGCCTGCCCGAAACGGCTGGAATGGATCAGCAGCCATAGAGCAGCGAAATCCGCGAAGGCTTCGCCCTCGAATATGCGACGCAGATCGCCTTCGATATATGCGGGACGCGTCAGGCTCGCATTGCCGCGAACGAGGCATAACTGCTAATTATGAATGATCGCGTCCCGAGACGAAAAACGGCTTCAGAGGCTCAGGTTGTCCCTGAATTCGAACGTCGTTCATAAGAGTTGACGACGCGCTAAAAAGGTAACCGTGAAAATACAGATGGGATGGAAGGGGTTGGGCGTTCGCCTAGCGAGATGCGCTCTAGGCGCTTTGGGTAGCATACATCCCGCATGGTAATAGGTCGCCATACCGATACTGCAGGAATCCGGTGCAAGCTCGGCTAGCGGTGCAAGGATCTCTGGCAGGTGATCGAGGCGATCGACCGCCACCGCATGTTCCTCGATGTCATCAGCACTAACGCGACGGTCTTGAACGAACGAATGGCCGAACGGCTGTCACAGCGCTTCAAGGAGAACGGTGCGCTTTACATCAGCATGGATGGCTTGACCGCCGATGCCTATGACGCGATCCGCGGCGAGGGCGTATTCCTCAAATTCCAGAAGGCGATGGAGCGGCTCGACGCTCACGGCTGCCGCGTCTTTATCAACACCATGGCGGTGCGCACTAACCTGCACCAGATGGACGCAATGTACGATTGGATGGCGGGTCATCCCTCGATTAAAGGTTGGCGCATCGGCCTGCCCAAGGTGCTGGGCCGCTATCGCGATTGGCACGGCAAGCTCGAGGTCGAGTTCGAGGAGGTCATCATCGTCTTCAAACGGCTCCTGAAGCGATGGCTCCATGATCGTCCGGGTTTTCGCATGGAGCTGTCGGACTTTTTTCGCACCGATTCCTTCGACAGCGGTCTGGAGGACCATCGGCCCGACGACCACCCTTGCAAATACGCCCTCACCAATATGACCATCAAGCCGGATGGCACCGCCGTTTTCTGCGCGTCGCTCGAGATCCATCAGCCGGCGGTGCTTGGTAACGTGGTGAAACAGGGAATCGCGCAGGTGTGGTATGGCGAGCCGCATAAGGCCATGCGGCAAACAAAGATCCGTGACCTGCCGGAATGCGACCCTTGCCGCTACGCGCGTCTCTGCGGCAGCGGGTGCCGGTCCAATGCGCTGCTCTGCTACGGCGACATCAACGCACGCGATCCACGCGCCTGCGCGGCGATGCAGATGTTGGAATCTGAAATCGTCCCCGAGCTGCCGCCGGAGTTCCGGGAGCAGATCGTCGCATTGATCGATTGCGACAAAACCTTCGTGCCGGCATCCGGGTTCCGACGGTTCATCTGAGTGATGGCCCAGCGCCATGGACGTACTGTTCTTCAACCCGCCGCGGTCTCGTCGAACGCACGATCACGTGCTGAACATGACGCTGCTGTGGCTGGCATCGAGCCTGCGGTCGGCCGGGCATGGCGCCGCGATACGCATGCCCTCGGGTGCAAGCCTGGAAGCGGACGTCGTCACTGCCATCGAGCGTGAACGGCCGCGTTTCGTGGCCAAGCGCTGCCAAGAGAGCACCCGGTTTCCGTCGCCCTACCGAGCGACTAGAAGCCGCTGATTGGATGTAATTTTTCGGGATTTTAATGGATTTTCAGCCCCTGAAATGCTATATTGAGAGTAGGAGAATTCATGTCCACAGAAACTCAAAGCGCGACCGCCGCTCGCATCCGGAAGATGGCCGAGCAGTACCACGTGGCCTACTTCGGCACGCAACGTGATGCGCTTGCACATCATATCACGCGCCTCGCTGGCGATGATGTGCAACTGGACGAGATCGAGCAGTTGCTGGTCGCACTGCAACGGAGCGGCTATCTAACGCGAGTTGAAATGGTGCAACTCCAGGCGACCTATCTGCGCGAAGCCAGGCCGTGATATTTGATCCGTTTGGTGATTTTGAAACGCAAGGATACTTGCGTAATCTCGCCAAGGAAAAAGACCTCGAAATCGTTCGGCGCCTTGAGCATACCTCATTCACGACCGGCATCGACGCGGCCTTTGAGCATCTCGCCAAGGTCAAGCGTGTTTCCTATCCGGATGTGCTTGAAACGCACAGAATTCTTTTTGAGGCCGTTTACCCTTGGGCCGGACAAGACCGCCTAAACACGGCTCCTGACCTTGCGATCAGCAAAGGGAACGTTCTCTTCGCTCGCCCGGAGGATATTCAGCGGGCGATAGAATTTGCCCTCACTCACGGGCAAGACGAGAAATTCATGACAGCAAAGCCCGGCGAGATCATGGGCTATCTCGCCTATGCTCATCCATTCCTGGATGGCAACGGGCGCACCATCATGGTCGTGCATGGCGTCCTGGCACAACGCGCTGGATTCAGCATCGATTGGGCGGCGACTGGAAAGGCCGATTACCTATCCGCGCTCACAAAAGAGCTGGACGATCCGGGCAAGGGCCATCTGGACGCTTATCTCAAGTCCTTTATCCGCGAGGCTGTCACCGATGATCGTTTGGCGGAAGTAATCGCACAGGCGCCCGGCCTCGATGGAAGCGACGAACAGAATGAAGTCCTCGGCAAAACTAGCGACCCCGTAATCAAAGCGCGCTACGAACAACAGGAACTGAAGCGGAAGAGTGAGTAGAGTCTCACGCTATTAATCAACCCACAAGTAGTTTCAGTATTTTGTAGACAAGGCGAGTGCCGTGTGATTCTGATATTGCATGAGACAAGATGATGCGCGCAAGCTGGATCATGCGACGTTGGAATCGATG
>JBEKNW010000190.1:0-8057 GCA_049522435.1 Xanthobacteraceae bacterium | reverse complement strand
TTGCCACTGGCGCCGTCCTCGCGCTTCCCCTGCCGCAGCCAGCACGCTAGTACCCGGAATCACCAATCCGCGCAGGCAACGATGCGAATAAGTGTCTCATCCGACTCTCGAATTCACTGCCCGCGCGAATCACGTTTCTATGAAAGTGGGTACTAGAGCGCCATCGCTTCAGATTGAAGCAATTGCGCTCTAGCTTCCTGAGTGGAGCATGATCTTTTCGGAAAACCGGCTTCCACTTTTCCGGATCATGCTCTAGACACTCGCCACCTCATCAGACGCCACCCATAAAAGACGAGTACGGATGCGACATGGGCGAACCTATCAAGACCGACGTTGTCATCATCGGTGCGGGCCCGATCGGCCTCTTTGCGGTGTTCGAGCTGGGACTGCTCGACATGAAGGCGCACCTCATCGATATTCTCGACAAGATCGGCGGGCAGTGTGCGGAGCTTTATCCGGAGAAACCGATCTATGACATTCCCGGCATTCCCTACACCAGCGCGCAAGGTCTGGTCGACGCGCTGCTCCAGCAGATCAAGCCGTTCAACGCGCAATATCATCTCGGCGAGATGGTGGAGAAGGTGGAGAAGGTCGGCGATCCCTTGTTCCGCGTAACGACGGACCAGGGCAAGGAATTCGAGAGCAAGGTCGTTGTCATCGCCGCCGGCGGCGGTTCGTTCCAGCCCAAGCGCCCTCCCATTCCCGGCATCGAACCGTACGAAGGCAAGTCGGTGTTTTACGCGGTGCGCAAGATGGAGGCATTCCGCGGCAAGCGCGTTCTCATCGTCGGCGGCGGCGACAGTGCGCTCGACTGGTCGCTCAATCTCGCGCCCATCGCCGGCCACCTCACGCTGCTGCACCGGCGCAGCGAATTCCGCGCCGCGCCCGACAGCGTCAACAAGATGATGGCGCTCGTCGGCGAGGGCAAGATCGATTTCGTGCTTGGCCAAGTGACCGCGCTGCAAGGCGAGCAGGGTCAGATCAGCAAAGCCATGGTCAAGACCAGCGACGGCTCCATTTTCGAAATCGCCTGCGACACGCTGCTGCCGTTCTTCGGCCTGACCATGAAACTCGGTCCGGTCGCCAATTGGGGTTTCGAGCTCAAGAACAACGAATTGATCCCGGTTGAGACCGCGAGCTTCGAGACCACCACGCCTGGCATCTTCGCGATCGGCGACATCAACTGGTACCCCGGCAAACTCAAGCTCATCCTGTCCGGCTTCCACGAGGCGGCGCTGATGGCGCAGAAGGCCTACCACTACGTCTATCCGGGCAAGCGGCTGGTGTTCCAGTACACCACGTCGTCTTCGAGTCTGCAGAAGAAGCTCGGCGTGGCGCCCGAAAGGACTAACTAAAGGTCGACCAAGCTTGTGCCCAGAGCACGGGCGGCGCTCGCCATCCGTGTGTCGAACGTCAGGAGCTCGGCAGCAAGACGCTGCACAATTGCGATGTGCAGGGCATCCTGCGTGCGAAGCGTCAAATCCAGCCGTCGCAGAAACGCTGCAGCGGCCGTCACGTCCGCGTTCGCGATCGGCACAGACGTCGTTGTTCGCGCCACCCATGCATCGAACGTGGAAAAGGCAACACGTGCTTCCTCGACTGTGAGGATTTGCATCCGCACTCGGCGCGCTATGGCGGAGGCGAACTCGGCCGCCGCAAAATCGCTAACGATCAGGAAGGACGAGCGGGTACGCAGAGCTGCATCAGCTCGATCGCTTAGAGTGTCGATCGCGAACAGAGATACGAGGACGCTGGCGTCAAGATAGACGCTCACCGCTCGTCCTCATCACGCATTCTGCTGACAAAGGTGCCGGCGTCCTCGCTTGGAGTTTTTAGGCCCACGCGGCGAGCCGCGAGCCAATCGAGATCGGCCGCCGTCACTTTCCTGGCGGGTTTCGGGATCGGCTTGAGCTCAACGACCGGCCGGCCATGCCGCGTGATGACGACGTCCTCGCCTTTGAGCGCACGGTCGATCAGTTCGGGAAGCCGATTCTTCGCTTCAGCGACGCTGTGAGTACCCATAGGGACAATATAGCCATTTGATGGCCATATTGTCGAGGGCAGTTCTCCATAGGAGTGGATTAGCCACGCCGCGCCGCCTTGAATCGGCGGCAGCGTCTCTCCATTTCGGAGCCGATGAAGTTTGCACCGGGACCGCCGTCATGACCATTGTCGAGGAGAACCGATCGGAAAGTCGCCCGTTCGAGGCCGACGTCGCCAAGCTGCTGCAGCTGATGGTGCACTCGGTCTATTCCGACAAATCCGTGTTTCTGCGCGAGCTGATCGCGAACGCCGCCGACGCCTGCGAGCGGCTGCGCTACGAATCGATTGCCGATCCGGCGCTCGTCGGCGACGATTCAAAGCCGCGCATTACGCTGGCCATCGATGCCGACAAACGGCAATTGACCGTGGAGGACAACGGCATCGGCATGAGCCGCGATGAGATGGTCGAGGCGCTCGGCACGATCGCGCGCTCCGGCACCAAGGCGTTTCTCGATCGCCTTGAGGCGGCGCAGCGCGGCGAGGACGCCGCGCTCATCGGCCGATTCGGCGTCGGCTTCTATTCGGCGTTCATGGTGGCGGAACGGGTCGACGTGATCTCCCGCCGCGCCGGGACGGACGCGGCCTGGCTCTGGTCCTCCGACGGCCAGGGCACCTTCGCCGTATCGCCCGCGGAACCCGGGGATGCGCCGCGCCGGGGCACCCGCGTGGTGCTGCATCTGATGGAAGACGCCAAATCCTACACTGAGCGCTTGACCATCGAGCGGCTCATTAAGGCCAAATCGGGTCACGTGCCGGTGCCCATCGTGATCGTCGAGAAGGTCGGCGCCGCGCCGACCGAAATCACCGATGGCGCCGCGCTCTGGGCGAAACCGAAGTCCGAGATTACGGGCGCCGACTATACCGATTTTTATCGCAGCATCGCCGGACAGCTCGACGAGCCGGCGCTTACGATCCATTTCCATGCCGAGGGGCGGCAGGACTACACGACGCTGTTCTTCGTTCCCGGTTCGCGTCCGTTCGACCTGTTCGATCCCGACCGCAAGGGGCGCATCAAGCTCTACGTCAAGCGCATCTTCATAACCGACGATGCGGAGATCCTGCCGCGCTATCTCCGTTTCGTTCGCGGGTTGGTCGACAGCGCCGATCTGCCGCTGAATGTCTCGCGCGAAAAAATCCAGGAAAGCCCGCTCTTGGCCGCGATCAGGAAAGGCGCCACCAGTCGCGTGCTCGGCGAATTGGAACGGCTCGCCGACAAGGAACCGCAAACCTACACGAAAATTTGGGAGCTCTTTGGCGCGGTACTGAAGGAAGGCATTTATGAAGATTTCGAGCGCCGCGACGCGTTGCTCGCGCTCGCCCGTTTCAAAACCACAGGCCCGGCTGATGTATGGCGCAGCCTTAAGGACTATGTCGCCGCGCTCAAGACCAACCAAACGGCGGTCTATTATCTGGCGGGGAATGATGTCGAGCGGCTGAAATCTTCGCCCCATCTCGAAGGATTCCGCGCCCGCGGCGTTGAGGTTTTGCTGCTGCCGGATCCAGTCGACAGTTTTTGGGTCATGTCAGGGGTGTCGTTTGACGGCAAGCCGTTCAAGTCGGTGACGCAGGGGAGCGCGGACTTGGCGCTCATTCCACTCATCGATGCGAAAGAAGCGCCGGCGCCAGAGCTGCAGGATTCGGTGAAAAGTTTTCTCGTTTTCATGCAGGGCACGCTCGGCGATGCGGTGGCGCAGGTGCGCGCCTCGGACCGGCTCACCGACAGTGCGGTTTGCCTGGTCGCCTCCGATACAGGTCCTGACCGGGCGCTGGAAAAGCTGCTGGCGGGCGCCGGACGGCTCAATGCCGCCTCGAAGCCGATCCTCGAAGTCAATCCGCGCCACCAGCTTGTCGTCGCTCTGGCGGCGCTCGGCGAGGACGAGCGGACCTTGAAGGAGGACGCGGCGCATCTGTTGCTCGACGAGGCACGCGTGCTCGAAGGCGACCGCCCGGCGGATGCGCGGTCGTTTTCCGATCGGCTCGCGCGCGTGCTCGGAAGGTCTCTGCGCAAGAGCGCCTGATCTAGCAACTCGTACGATATCCTCCGCTCATTCCCGCGAAAGCGGGAATCCAGTACCGCTCACAAAAGCATGAAAGCTGGGTCCCCGCTTGCGCGGGGACGAGCGGAAAAACGAGGCGGGTCAATGAAAGTCGCGGCTCTTGAGCAGGAGGGAGGCGCCGTCCGGATGCGGCGAGCCGGAAAAATCCGCTGAGAAAAGGTCGCCGTCGCGCAGCGCTGACAGTTCGGCGGAAAGATCGACGAAACTTTCCGCGACCACGTGGACGACGAGACCCGCGCGTTGCAGGCGCCCGCGCACCGCGAGGAAACGGGCACTCATCACCGTGCGGCGGTTTTTTGCAAAAATTTTGCGCCAGACGATGATGTTGGCGATGTCGGTCTCGTCCTCGAGCGTCATGAAGATCACGCCTTTCGCTGTTCCCGGCCGCTGCCGCACCAGGACGAGGCCGGCGACGGTGACCATCGTGTCCCCCTCCCTATCCCTCCCCCGCTTGCGGGTAGGGAGGGGGTCGTCGCGCAGCTGCGCGTTACGGATGGCGCCGAGCGCGGTGAGGCGCTCGCGGAAGAAGCGCACGGGATGCTCTTTCAGCGACAGACCGGTCGCCACGTAATCCTCCACGACATGCTCGCAGAGCGGCATGGCGGGCAGTGCGACCGAGGGTTCCGGGAAAAGCTCGTCGCTGAGATGCGGTGCCAGCAGCGGGAGCGCTTCCTCGTTCTTTGCGGAGGTCATTCGACGCGCTGCATGAACTCCGATCACGTCGAGCCGCCGCGCCGCCCACAATGCCGCGCGCCGATCGAGCCCGAGCGAGCGGAATGAATCGGCCTCGGCCAGCCGTTCGATGGTAAAGCGCGAAAGGCCGGCTATGGCCGCGAGCCGCTCGATGCTGGAAAAACCGTTGCCGCGCGCGGCGATGAGTTTCTTCAATTCGTCTTCGTTGAGCCCATGAATGAGGCGGAAGCCGAGGCGCACCGCATGCCTGCCGTCCGCGCCCGGCTCCAGCGTGCAATCCCAGTCGCTGAAATTGACGTCCACCGCGCGGATTTCGACGCCGTGCGCCCGTGCATCGCGCACGAGCTGCGCCGGCTGGTAAAAACCCATCGGCTGGCTGTTGAGGATGGCGGCGCAGAACACGTCCGGATAGCGGCATTTGATGAAGGCCGAGGCATAGACGAGCAGCGCGAAGCTCGCCGCGTGGCTTTCGGGAAAACCGTATTCGCCGAAACCTTCGATCTGACCGAAACAATGCTCGGCGAAATCGCGGTCATAGCCGCGCTCGGTCATGCCGTTGATGAACTTGTCGCGGAACAGATGGACATTGCCGGTATGACGGAAGGTGGCCATGGCGCGTCGCAGCCCATCCGCCTCGTCGGGCGTGAATTTCGCCGCGGTGATGGCGATTTGCATCGCCTGCTCCTGGAACAGCGGTACGCCGAGGGTTCTTTTGAGAACTTCCTGCAATTCGTCGGCCGGTCCGTGCGCCGGATCGGGGGAGGGGTAATGCTCCCTCTCGATGCCGTCGCGCCGGCGCAGATAGGGATGCACCATGTCGCCCTGGATCGGCCCCGGCCGCACGATGGCGACCTCGATGACGAGATCGTAAAAACATTGCGGTTTTAATCGCGGCAGCATCGACATCTGCGCGCGGCTCTCGACCTGGAACACGCCGACGCTGTCGGCGCGCGAGAGCATGTCGTAGACCGCGGCATCGTCCTGCGGCAGCGTGGCGAGCGAATAATCCTTCCGGTAATGCTGCTGCAGGAGATCGAGCCCGCGCCGCAGGCAGCTCAGCATGCCGAGCGCGAGCACATCGACCTTCATCAGGCCGAGCGTATCGATGTCGTCCTTGTCCCACTCGATGAAGGTGCGATCGTCCATGGCGGCATTGCCGATCGGCACCGTCTCGTCGAGCGGCGCGCGGGTGAGCACGAAGCCGCCGACGTGCTGGGAGAGGTGACGAGGGAAGCCGATCAGATCGTCCGCAAGTTCGACGGCCTGCCGGATCGCCGGATTTAAGGGATCGAGGCCGGCCTGGCGAATGTGATCGTCCGGCAAGCCGTCGCCATAGCCCCACACCGTCTTGGCGAGCGCGGCGGTGATGTCCTCCGTCAATCCCAAAACCTTGCCGACTTCGCGGATGGCGCGGCGCGAGCGGTAGTGCACAACGGTGGCGCAGATCGCCGCGCGGTCGCGTCCATAGCGCTGGTAGATGTACTGGATCACCTCCTCGCGCCGCTCGTGCTCGAAATCGACGTCGATATCGGGCGGCTCGCCGCGATTTTCCGAAATGAAGCGGGCGAAGAGGAGATTGCTCTTGTCCGGGTTCACCGAGGTGATGCCGAGGCAATAGCACACGGCGCTGTTCGCCGCCGAGCCGCGGCCCTGGCAAAGAATTTCCTTTTCCTGCCGACGGGCGAAGGAGACGACATCGTGGACGGTGAGGAAATAGCGCGCGTAATCGAGCTTGGCGATGAGCGCGAGCTCGTCATGAAGCCGCTTCCGGATATTTTCGGGAATCCCTTCCGGGTATTTGTCTTGCGGATAACGGTCCTGCGCTCCCGCAAAGGTGAGATCCTCAAGATGCTGCTGGGCGGTTTTTCCTTCCGGCACCGGCTCGTCGGGATATTCGTATTTGAGTTCGCCGAGCGAGAAGCGGCAGGTTTTGGCGATCTTGACGGTGCGGGCGATGGCTTCGGGAAAGTCGGCGAACAACCGCGCCATCTCCGCCGGCGGCTTGAGATGGCGTTCGGCATTGACGGCAAGGCGAAAACCCGCTTGGCGAAGAGTGCATTTCTCGCGGATGCAGGTGAGCACGTCGGCGAGCGGCCGGCGTTCCGGCGCGTGATAGGAGACGTCATTGACGGCGACGAGCGGCGCGTTCATGCGCTCGCTGAGCTCGGCCAAAAACCCGAGGCGGCGCGGCTCGTCGCCGCGATGATAATGAACGCCGGCGAGGAACGTGCGGCCCGGCGCCGCGCAGGTCAAGGCGGAAAGCCGCTCGGTGAAAGCAACTAAATTCCGCTCGTCCCCGCGAAAGCGGGGACCCAGTTTCCCTCCTGCATTCAGAGCTGGATTCCCGCTTTCGCGGGAATGAGCGGAATTGGTGAACAGCGCCAGCGGGGGCATGGCGATGAGCATCTGGCCTTCGCTCGCGGCGATAATTTCTTCAAAGGTCAGATGGCATTCGCCTTTCTCGGCCTTGAGATTGCCCGCGGTGACGAGGCGACAAAGACGGCCGTAGGCCGCACGATCAGTCGGATAGGCCAGCACCTCGAAACCGTCGATTGTCAGGAGGCGCGTGCCGACGAGAAGCTTTATTTTTCTTTTTTTAGCTTCGTCATAGGCGCGCACCACGCCGGCAAAAGAGTTGCGGTCGGCAATGCCGATGGCGAAAAACTTAAGTTCATCGGCGGTCGCGACCATCTCCTGCGGGTGCGAGGCGCCACGCAGGAAGGAAAAGTTGGTGGTCACGGCCAGCTCGGCATAGGTGGTCATCTTGCCCTCCCCTGCAGGGGGAGGGCCGGCAAGCGAAGCGAAGCCGGGGTGGGGGCGTACGCGCGGAGGTCACCCCACCCCGACGTCGAGCTTGCGCTCGGCGTCGACCCTCCCCCTGCAGGGGAGGGTGAAGTAAATTCGCTGCCCTTTTGGTGACTCATTTCGCGCTCCAAAAACTCAGGCAAACAGCCCATGCACGAACCAGCGCGCCGATGTCGTCTCGCGCCCGTAGAGTCCTTCGCGAAAAAGCCAGAAGCGGCGGCCGTCGGCGTCTTCCACGAGGTAATAATCGCGCGTCAGAGCATGTTGCCGCTCGTCCCCGCGAAAGCGGGGACCCAGTTTCTCCTCCCCATTCCGAGTTGGATTCCCGCTTTCGCGGGAATGAGCGGACAGGTGTGGCGTGGGGCGGCGCCACCATTCGCTGGCGATGCGTTCCGGGCCCTCGGAGCCGGCAACTTCATAGGTCACGCCGCGCCAGCGGAAACGCCGGGGCGGACCATC
>JBEKNW010000189.1:0-8058 GCA_049522435.1 Xanthobacteraceae bacterium | reverse complement strand
CCGCTTGGCAGGACCATCGAAACAAGCATCACGCCAAGGCCGATTGGCATTCACGACAGATCATGCCCGCGTCAAGCTCAAGAGGCTCTACCCCTCATTTTGAGTGACTCGGGCGACTAGGCGCTCTTTGATGTCCTTGGCGGTTTCCTGCCCCCGATACACGGAGAAACTGGTGTCTATCGCGGTATCCGCCGCTCCCTCCTTGCCGCTCGGGCCGGCGGCTGGGATTGCGCCGTGAGGATGCCCGTGATCCGCTGCCGGCGCGTTCTCCGGCGCGGTGTCGGTTGAAACGCCGGTTTTTGCAGATTCCGTGACATGGGTGCCGGAACCGTGCGCAACGGCGCCGCGGGCGTAGTGGTGGTGGTGGTAGTAGTGGTGGCTATGATGTCCGCCAAATGCGGCATTCGTCGACAAGGCGCCGCACGCCAGGATGGCGAACAGATGAAGACCGATTTTCATGCGCGCCTCCTCATAGATGGCGGCGTCACTCAGCCGGTACAAGGTGTTCACCCGGGCCGCCCCGGTTCGCCGCTTCAGGGCCACCCTCGCGGCCGAGGAACAGCATCCGGACCGCCGGCACCACCACGAGCAGCATGACCGGTCCGATCAGCATGCCGCCCACCACCACGGTTGCGAGCGGTCGTTGCACCTGGCTGCCGATGGCGGTGGACAGGGCGGCGGGGAGCAGCCCGATGCAGGCCGACAGCGCGGTCATCAGCATCGGCCGCATCCGCTGGGTCGCGGCGTGGAACATGGCCTCGGTGGGTTCCATGCCGGTGCGTCTGACCCAGTTGTAGTAGGTAATCATCAGGATGCCGTCCATCACCGACACGCCGAACAGCGAAATGAAGCCGATGGCGGCGGAAATGCTGAAGTCCAACCCGGTAACAAAGAGGGCCACGATGCCGCCGGCGATTGCGAATGGAATCCCGGCCAAGGCCAGGAGACTGTCGCGCAGCGAACCGAACAGGCCGTAGAGCAGCACCAGGATGATGCCAAGGCTGATCGGGACGACCACTTCGAGCCTCTTCTGAGCGAGCTCGAGGTCTTCGAATTCACCGGCCCACTTGAGGCGATATCCGGCCGGCAGCGGGATCTTCTCCGCGATCCGCTGCTTCGCTTCCGCGACCGTGCCGCCGAGGTCGCGGCCACGCGTGGTGAACTTGATCGGAATGAAGCGCTGGCTGCTCTCGTGGTAGATGTATGCTGCCCCGTTATCGAGCGTGATCGTGGCGAGCTCGCGCAACGGAATGTAGGAATTGGTGGCGGCGGCGTTGGTGTAGCCGACCTTGACGTCGCCGACCGATTCGAGGCTGTCGCGGTATTCACCGGCGAGACGAACCGTGATGTTGAATTGACGGGCGCCCTCCAGCAGGGTGGTCGCCACCGTGCCGCCAAGCGCCGCCTGAATGACGGTGTTGACGTCCCCGGTATTGAGGCCATAGCGGGCCGTCTTTTCACGGTCCACCTTGACGTTCAGGTTGGGCTGCCCGAGGACGTGAAAAATTCCCACGTCGGTCATGCCGCGAACCTTCATCATCTCGGTCTGAGCCTGGTCGGCGAGCTTCTCCAGAACGGCCAGATCGGGGCCGATGATCTTGAGCGAATTGACGCCTTTGACGCCCGAAAGCCCCTCTTCGAGGTTGTCCTCGATATATTGCGAGAAGTTGAAGGTGGCCCCGGGCACTTCGTCGGTGAACTCCTGAATCAGGGTCGCGATCAATTTATCCTTCGTTAAACCCGAAGGCCATTGATCGAAGGACTTGAGCGTTGCGAATATCTCGACATTGAAGAACGGAGACGCATCGGTGCCGTTGTCCGGACGGCCATGCTGCGATACCACCGTGATGATTTCCGGGTGGCGGTGCAGGATCTCGCGAAATTTTCTCGTTGCCGGGGTGCCGGACTCCAATCCGGTCGACGGCGGCAACGTGATGCGGATCCACATATTGCCTTCTTCCAGATGCGGCAGGAACTCGCTGCCGAGCCGCGTCCCCAACAATCCAATGACGACGAGAAAACCCAGCCCGATCGCCAGCATGGCCTTGCGATGACCCAGCGACCAATGCAGCACCGGCGTATAGACGGCGCGCAGCGCCCGCACGAAGATCGTTTCGGCTTCGCTGATATGTTCGGGAAGCAGGAAGGACGCCAGCGCCGGCGTCACCGTGAAGGTCGCCAACAACGCGCCCGCGAGAGCATAGCCGTAGGTTCGCGCCATCGGACCGAAGATCTGGCCTTCGACGCCCTGCATGGTGAAGAGCGGGACGAATGCCGCAACCGTAATGAGCGTCGAGAAGAATATCGCGTTGTCCACCTGCAGCGCGCTGACCAGGATGAGGCGAAGGCGGTCGGTCCACGCGTTGTGGGACCCAGGCCTTTCCTTGGTCGGGTCGTGCCCCCACGTTTCGTCGGCAAGCTGCGCCAGCACCGATCGCCTTGCCTCGGGCGACGATTGGAAATTGCGGAACACGTTCTCGACCAGGATCACCGCCGAATCGACGATGATGCCGAAGTCGACGGCTCCGACGGACAGAAGATTCTCTTCCTCTCCCGTCAGCACCAGCATGATGACGGCGAAGAACAACGCGAACGGGATGTTGACGCCGACGATGATGGCGCTGCGCAGATTGCCGAGGAAAATCCACTGGATAAAAAAGACCAGCAGGCACCCGAATATGAGGTTGTGCAGCACCGTGTGGGTGGTGACCTTGACCAGCGCGCCGCGGTCATAATACGGAACGACCTTCACCCCCGGCGGCAATGACCCATCATTGTTCATTTTCTCGACTTCGCGCTCGACCAGCGGCAGCACGTCGTTGGTGTGCATCGTGCGGTTCATCACCACGATGGACATCACCACGTCGTCTTGATCATCGAGACCCGCGATGCCGAGCCTCGGCACGTAGCCGATTGAGACCTTGGCGACGTCCCTCACCAACACGGGAACGCCGTTGACCTGATTGAGAACGATGTTCTCGACGTCCTCGGTGTGGTAACCCTTGGTCAAATCTCCGGCGCCGCCGTCGTCGACCAGGCCGATGCCGCGGATATTGACCGATTGCTGGCCAAGCAGGATCTCGCGCCCGCCTACGTTGACGTTGGCGTTGCCGATCGCCGTGAGCATCTGGGGTAGCGTGATGCTGTAGGCGTCGAGTTTGTTAAGATCGACGTCGACGTTCATCTGCTTGGTGGTGCCGCCCCAGGAGTTCACCTGGACGACGCCCGGCACGGTAAACAAGCGGCGCAGGACGATCCAGTCCTGCACGGTCCGCAGATTTGTCAGCCCGTAATGGGGCGGACCGGCCACCTGGTAGCGATAGATCTCGCAGTTCACGCTCGACATGTTGATACTTGGAACTTGATTTCCCGGCAGCGAGACATTCTGCGTCAGACTGATCTGGGTCTGGGTTAGGGCGAAATAAAAATCGACGCCGTACTTGAAGGTGACACGGACGAAGGACAGGCCGTAGAACGAGGTCGAGCGGATATTGTCCACGCCCGGCGTGGGGTAAAGACCGACCTCCATCGGGATGGTGTAGTAGCGCTCCATCTCCTCGGCGGACAGTCCGCCTGCCTGCGCAGTGATTTCCAGAATCGTCGGCGCCGGATCGGGATAGGCCTCGATGTTCTATTTCGTAAATGCAATAAGGCCGGCACAGAAGAATACTAACAGTCCCAGCAGGATGATGGGGCGGCGGCTCAAGCCAAATGTAAGAATTCCCTTCAACACAGCCAGTCCCTTTCTTTGTTCCGCACGGTCATGCGCGGCAACGCCGGTCGCTCGCTTGCTATGCGCCCGGTTGGTCGCGAGGCGAACGAATGGGGCGGCGCTCAGCCGCCCGCCTGGCCGATGAGCACCATGTTGCTCAAGAACACCGCGCCGTCGGTCGCCACCAATTCGCCGGGCTGCAAGCCCTCGAGAATCTGTCGGTAGCCGCCGCTCTGCATACCGATCTTGACGATGCGCTGGGTGAACTTCCGTCGATCGTTGGTGACCCATACCGTATTCGAGCCGTCGCCTTCGCGGACCACGCCATCGAGCGGGACGGCGAGCGAGCGCACGGGGTCGCCGGTACGGATCACGTAGGTCGCGAACATCCCGGACCGCAATTCGTGATCGGGATCATCAATCGCCGAACGGACCAGCATGCGATGCGTATTCGGATCGACCATTGCATCCATCGACCAAATCCGGCCTTGGAAGACTTTGTTCGGAAAGGCCAAGAGCGAGACTTTGACCTCTGACCGACATGAAAGGCGGGGACGTCGCTCTCGGCGACATTCGCCAGCATCCACATAGTCGAGATGTCAGCCACCGAATAAGGCGCCGGCGGACTGCCGGGCTGGACGAAAAGGCCGGGTTGGCCATTTCGCGCCGTGACGCGGCCCGTGATCGAACTCGGCACGATCAGGGTCGGGTCCGCCAGGCGATTGGCGACAATGCGATCGATCTCGGCGTCAGTCTTGCCGAAGATACGCACAGAATCGCGCGCCGCGCGCAGATTGCCCTCAGCGGTCTGCTGGTCGGAGATCCCCTGTTCCAGAACCGCCTGCGAAACAGCCCGCGTCGTATACAGATCGCGAAGCCGCGCCAGATTGCGGGTGGTCAGGTCCATCACGCCCGCAGCGGCGATCAGATTAGACTCGGCCGCGAGCAGGTCGGGGCTGTCGATGGTGAACAGGGTCTCGCCCTTCTTCACCTCGTCGCCGACCTTGGCGAATAATTCGATGATCTTCCCTTGATACGGCGTGAAGATTTGGACGGTCATGTCCTCGTTGAAGTCGATGCTGCCGATGGCAGTTTTCTGGACTGGAAACTCATGGTCTCGGGCCGCTTCGACCTTGACCGAGGCCAATTGCTTGTCATTGAGCGTCAAGCTCGTTGCGTAAGTCGGCTCTACGATTCTTAAATTGCTTTCCTGGGCTTTCGCATCGGTGCTCGCCGCATCGAGCCCTGATTCCAGCCAGCCGCCGATGTGTCCGACCAAATAAGCTCCGGCCATCAGGCTCAATACTGCAGCCGCGACAGCCGCGCTCAATGTCACAGTGGTTTTGCGGGTTTCCATAGATGCACCTGCGTTTTGGCTTTCTGGGCGAGACGGGTACGCGCATAATGGGCGAGATCGGCACGCGCATTATGGGCGAACGGGGCATGCGCCCTCAGAGTCGCTACGTATTTGACCACAAAAGCTCTCCGCAGTTCACTGTGAGAAGTTTCGATTTTTACTGTGAAAGATCACAGTGCGGCCCTCAGCACTGAATAATCGACAGTGTGGCAAACCGATCACAGCCAACGTGCAACAAATCGGAAATAATGCCGGTCGCCGCGATCTCGGGAAGTCGCAGGGCGCTTTAGTCAAAGTGTTTCAGTTGCAATCGTGTCTCGGTCGCATATGTCTGTTCAGTCAGTTCAGTCGGTCAGGCGTTTTTGTCCAGGCGTCACCGCTCTCGCGGCAGCGATGTTTTTGGCGAGTTGCGCGGTCGGCCCGGATTTCCTCCATCCCGCCGCACCCGAGGTCACCCGGTACACCACGGAGCCGCTGGCGCCGCGGACCTCCTCGACCGACGCGCCGACCGGCCAGTCGCAGCGTTTCGTCCAGGGCCGCGATATTGCGCAAGAGTGGTGGGCGCTGTTCAAATCGCCGGCGCTCAATGCCCTGATCGCGCGGTCGCTGAAAAACAATCCCACCCTGCAATCGGCGATTTCAACGCTGCGCGCCACGAAGGAAGCGGTCTACGCCCAGCAGGGCAAGTTCTTCCCGCTGGTCCAGGCCAACTTCAATCCGACGCGCCAGCTGACCGCTGCTGCCTTAGCTCCAATCCCCGCTTCGAGCGCCAGCCTCTACGATCTCTATACCGCGCAGGTGCTGGTGTCGTACAGCTTCGACGTCTGGGGGCTCAATCGGCGTACGGTCGAATCGCTTAAAGCTCTGGCCGACACGCAGCGCTTCGAGGTCGAGGCGGCCTATCTCACGCTCGCAGCGAACGTGGCGGTCACGGCCATTACGGAGGCTTCGCTGCGGGGACAGATCGACGCCACCAACGAGCTCATCTCGATCAATACCAAGATGCTCCGCATCCTGCGGCACCAGCTGGAAGTTGGCTACACCGACCGCCTTGTAGTGGCCGCGCAGGAAGCCGCCCTCGCCCAGGTCGAGGCGACTTTGCCGCCGCTGCGCAAAGCTCTGGCACAGAACCGTGATCTGTTGGCGGCCCTTGCCGGCGCTTACACCAGCGAGGGACCGCGCGAGACGTTCAAACTCGCGGACTTGCAGTTGCCAATCGATCTGCCGGTGAGCCTGCCGTCGCAGCTGATCGAGCAACGCCCTGACGTGCGTGCGGCGCAGGAGCAATTGCACTCGGCGAGCGCGCTGATCGGCGTCGCCACGGCCAATATGCTGCCGAATTTCACGATCAATGCCAATGCCGGCTATATGAATACGGCGCTCGCCGGCCTGCTGGCACCCCAGAACACGTTCTGGGTGTTGGCCGGCAATGCCACGCAGACGGTGTTCGACGCCGGCACGCTGCTGCATACGCTGCGCGGCGCCCAGGCCACCTATGACGCGGCGGCATGGACCTACAAGGGCACGGTGGTCGGCGCGGTGCAGAACGTCACCGACTCGCTGCGCGCGATCCAAAACGACGCCGACGCGTTGAAAGCAGCGCGCGGTTTCGAGCGCGCCGCCAAGATCAGCCTCGATCTCGCGCTGCAACAGCTGCATTACGGCCTTGCCGATGAGCTGTTCCTGCTCAATGCGCAGCAGACCTATGCGATGGCGCTCCTTCAGGTGGTGCAGGCACGGGCCGCCCGACTGTCCGACACGGCGGCGCTGTTTCAGGCGCTCGGCGGAGGCTGGTGGAACCGGGTCGAGCCGCCGACAGAGAAGATTCTCGATGTAGGCAAGGACGAGGCCGCCACGCTGGTCGAAAAGCACGACGGACTTCTGAAAGAGCTGCAACTGCAACCTCTGTTTCAGGGATCGGCGCAAACGGGAATGCCGCAATGAAGACCGTGACGATGGCAAGTATCGCGCTCATCGCTGCTGCGAGCGGTGCGCTTGCGGCTGAGATCGAGCCGGTCATTACGCCCGGGCCCTTTGCTCCGCCGCCGGCGTTCCCCGCGGCTCAGGTCAACGGGCCAACCGTGAGTCCCGGGCCCTTTAGTTCGCCGCCAGCATTTCCCGCGGTCAGGGTCTACGATTGGACCAGCTTTTATGTTGGCATTAACGGGGGCGCCGCATTCGGCAGCATGGACTGGAATTCCGCTCCGGACGGCACCAGCGGCAGGTCCAATCTTTCGGGCGGCCTCGTCGGCGGCACCGCCGGCTACAATCTGCAGACCGGCGAACCCTTCGTCCTGGGCGTGGAAGCCGATCTCGACTGGTCAGGCCTGGGCGGGACGGCCCCGCCTGCGTCCTGCGCCCCGAATTGCGAGCTCAAGGTTCCTTGGCTCGCCACCGCGCGCCTGCGGTTCGGCTATGCCTTCGACGGCATTCTGCCGTATGTGACCGGGGGGGCGGCGATCGGCCGCTTAAACGCCAACATCGCCGGCGCACCGTTCGGCACGGAAGGAGCAACCAATCTCGGATGGACCGCAGGCGGCGGCATCGAGATTGTCCTTTCGGGTCCGTTGCGAGTCAAAGTGGAATACCTGCATGTGGACCTCAACGGCTTCAGCTGCAACGCGGCCTGCGGCGGCGGTCCGATCTCGTTCAATGTCAATGCCAACATCATTCGCGCGGGACTGAATTACAAGCTTTGGACAAATTGATCTCAATTCTAATCTATGGTCTCTGGAGGTACCCGGCAGAGCCCGAAGAACGGCGGGAAGCTTCGATGCGGGGAGTAACGCTTTGCCTTATTATGCTAATTTCGCTTAGCGCATTGGCGTCGGCGTGGGCCGCCTAGGTTGCAGAGCCGGTCAGGTAACCTAGTACCCGGAATCACAGTTGAGTGACACGTCGATTTTTGAACCGCCGCTGATAGACCTTTTTCTTGGTCCAGGCGAATGGCTCGGCTGTCTCGTTGTATGCTGCGATGAAAGCATCGATG
>JBEKNW010000188.1:0-8122 GCA_049522435.1 Xanthobacteraceae bacterium | reverse complement strand
TATGACAGCGGCGACTTCGCCGCGCTGACCAAGCAGGCATTTGAGCTCGCCGACGGCAAGGGCTTTGCGCGCCGCAAGCGCGAGAGCTTGCGGCGCGGCAAGCTGCGCGGCCTCGGCATCGGCAATTTTTTGGAAGTCACCGCGCCGCCGTCGAAAGAATTGGCCGGTATCGTCTTCAACGCCGACGGCACGGTGACGCTCACGACCGGTACGCTCGATTTCGGCATGGGCCACGCCACGCCTTTTGCCCAAGTATTGAGCGAGAAGCTCGGCATTCCCTTTGAAAAAATCTCGCTCGTTCAAGGCGACAGCGATCGGATCGTCATGGGCGGCGGCAGCGGCGGCTCAAAATCGCTCATGCACAGCGGTACCGCGATCGTCGAAGCCGCCGCAAAGGTCATCGAAAAGGGCAAGCAGATCGCCAGCCACGTGCTTGAAGCTGCGGCCTCCGATATCGAATTCAGGCATGGTCGCTTCGTCATCGCCGGAACGGACCGTGCAATCTCGCTCGTCGAGCTCGCGCAGATGCTGCACAATGGCGGCGCCAAGCTGCCGGCGGATGCACCGCAATCGCTCGACGTCACTCACGTGAGCGACGGACCCGGCGCCGCGACCTTTCCCAACGGCTGCCATATCGCCGAGGTCGAGGTCGATCCCGAGACCGGCGTAGTCGAAGTGGTGAAATACTCTTGCGTCAATGACTTCGGCACCGTCGTCAATCCGATGATCGTCGCGGGCCAGCTCCATGGCGGCGTGGTGCAGGGTATCGGCCAGGCGCTCATGGAGATGACGGTCTACGATGACGACGGACAATTGCTCACCGGCTCGTTCATGGACTACGCGATGCCGCGCGCGGCGGATGTGCCGTCATTCGTTCTTGCCGAGCATCCGGTGCCGGCGAAAACCAACCCGCTTGGCGTCAAGGGCTGCGGCGAAGCCGGCTGCGCCGGCGCGCTCACGTCGGTGGTGAATGCGGCCGTCGATGCGCTCGCCGATCACGGCATCCGCCACCTCGACATGCCGTTGACGCCGTTTCGTATCTGGCAGGCGCTCCGCGCAGCGCCGGGGCGCGTTTAATTCGATGACGCAAGCCATTTCCGTCCCGGCACGCCGCTTCGGCGAATTGAGGGTGGTGGCGCCCATCTGCGCGGCCCACTTCTTGAGTCACTATTACATGATCATGCTTGCGCCGCTGTTCGCGTTCGTGCGCGCGGAGTACGGCGTGAGCTATACCGACCTTGCACTCGCGCTCACCGCCTTCAATGTGGTGTCGGCGGTATTGCAGACGCCGGCCGGCTTTCTGGTCGACCGAATCGGAGCACGCCTCGTGCTGATTGCGGGCGTCGCGATCGGCACCGCCGCCTTCGCGGTCGCGGGGATCGTCGATTCGTTCGTCGTGTTCATCGCCATGTATGCCGTCGCCGGCCTCGGCAATACCGCGTATCACCCGGCCGATTATTCACTTTTGTCCCACCACAGCGCGCCGGCGCGGATCGGCCAAGTCTTCTCATTCCACACCTTCGCCGGGATTCTGGGCTCGGCGGTCGCTCCGGCCACGATGCTTGTGATGCAGAGCCGCTTCGGCTGGCGCGGCGCCTACATCGGCGCTGCGATACTCGGCTTCGCGGTGCTTGCGCTCCTGGTCGCGCAGCGGCCAACGGCCGCAGACCGATTGGCCGAAAAGCGCCCCGGCGCGGCGCCGGCCGATGACGGCACCGGCGGTTCGCCGAGCGATGACCGCGGCTGGCGGTTCCTGCTCTCGCCGCCGATCATTCTCAATCTTTGCTTTTTCGTTCTCATATCGGTGATGGGCGGGCTCAATAGCTTCCTCGTGGTTGCGCTTGGCGCGCTCTATGGCACGCCCGACACGCTCGCCAATGTGGCGCTGACGGGGCTGCTCTTGATGAATGCGCTCGGCGTGCTTGTCGGCGGCGTCCTCGCCTCACGCACCGCACGCCATGCCGCCGTCGCCGGCCTCGGCCTTGCCTTCGCCGGAATCGTGACCGCTCTGGTCGGCGTCGTCGGCTTTTCCTCCTTTGCGCTCGTACTGATGACGTCGCTTTCCGGGCTTTTCGTCGGCATTGCCAGCCCTTCACGCGACATGCTGGTGCGCGCGGCGACGCCGCAGGGTGCGTTCGGACGCGTCTTCGGTTTCGTGTCCTCCGGATTCAACATCGGTTCGATGATAGCGCCGACGATCTACGGAATGTTCATGGACCGCGGCGAGCCGCGCGCCGTGTTCCTGTTTTCGGCGGCCTGCAGCATTCTCTGCATCGCCACGGTGACCTTCGGGTTCTCGGGCCGAGAGAAGCGCTGAAGCGGCGCGCGATCTGGCGGTCGGTCCTTTTTGGTATCGCGGTAAGTATCTAAGGGATTCGAGGTAACATAGGGCGTAAGCTTTTCTGCTTAGATATTTGTACGTAGCCGCATTTTTGTTTGGTATGGGCCCACTCTTAACCCATTATTCCCGGTCGTGGCCGCAGGATCGACGCGCCACGGACAGCGGGGAAATGGTCGGCATCGCTCAAATCACGCGCGATCTTTCGCTGGAAAGTTCCGCCGAGGAAAAATTCCGCCTCGCCGTAGAAGCGTGCCCGACCGGGATGGTGATGACGGACGGCGCCGGCAGGATCGTGCTCGCCAATACCGAGACCGAGCGATTGTTCGGCTACCGGCGGGATGAGCTGATCGGCCAATCGATCGAAATGCTTCTTCCAGAAAGGCTGCGCAACGCACATCGCCAGCACCGCGACGGTTTCTCGCGCCGTCCTGAAATCCGCCGCTTGGGGAAAAGCCGGAATCTGCTCGGATGCCATCGCGACGGCAGCGAGTTCCCCATTGAGATCGGACTCTATCCGATCCGCAACGGCGAGGATCCGCTGGTGCTCAGCGTTATCGTCGACATCGGCGAGCGCAAGCGCATGGAGCGGCTGAAAGACGAATTCGTGTCAACCGTAAGCCACGAACTGCGCACGCCGCTGACCTCGATCGCCGGCTCGCTCGGCCTGCTCATCGGTGGCGCGGCCGGCACCTTACCCGAGCCGGCCGCGCGCCTGATCCGCATCGCCCAGAGCAACAGCCAAAGGCTGGTGCGGCTCATCAACGACATCCTCGACATCGAGAAGATCGAATCCGGCCAGACCGTCTTCAAGTTCAAGCGTCTCAGTGCGCGCGCGCTGGTCGAGCAAGTGATCGAAGCCAATCGCGGCTATGCCGACGGCTTTCAGGTCCGGGTTCGGCTCGACGCGGATGCAACCGCCGGCGAGGTGTATGCCGATCCCGACCGGTTGGCGCAGGTCATTACCAACCTGCTGTCGAACGCGATCAAATTCTCTCCACCGGGCGACGAGGTCGTAGTCGCGATCAACGAGCGCGACGATACCGTGCGCATCGCGATACGCGACCACGGTCACGGCATCCCGAACGAGTTCAGGCCGCGAATTTTCGAAAAATTCGCCCAAGCCGACGCCACCGATGCGCGGCAGAAAGGCGGGACCGGCCTCGGGCTCAGCATCGTCAAGCAGATCGTTACCCGGCTTGGCGGCACGGTAGGTTTCGAGGACGCGGCCGGCGGCGGCACCGTTTTCTACGTCGCGTTGCCCGGCTGGGCTCAGGTGGCCGCCCGCGAGATCGACGCCGAATGGAGCCTGCACGGGGCGCGCATCCTGCTCTGCGAGGACAATCTCGATACCGCGTTCGCGCTGCGCGATGGGCTGCGGCCGTTCGGGTTCAGCACCGATTTCGCGCACAGTCCGGCGGACGCCATCATGCGCGCGCAGGCGACCCGCTACGATGCTGTTTTGGTCGATCTCGATCTCCCGGACGGCAACGGCATCAGCTTGATCCGGGAGCTTCGCGAGCTGCCCGAAATCTACAAAACCCCGATCATGGTCATATCCGCCGACGCTGGCTGGGACAAAGGCGGCGGCCTCGATACGTCGCATCTCAACGTGCTGGAATGCATCCAAAAGCCGGTGAACGTCGATCGCGTGGCACAAATTCTCGATCGCGCCATCGTGCGTGACGCCAACGGTCGGCCCCAGATAATGCACGTCGATGACGACCAAGACGTGCTCGAAATCGTGGCGCAGATTCTCGATTCGACCGCCAGCGTCGTTTCAGTCGATTCGATCGAGGAAGCGCGTCGCGCACTCTTGGTCCATCACTTTGATCTTGCAATCCTCGACATCAGCCTTGGCGGGGCCTCGGGCCTGGATCTGCTTCCCGAGCTTCGCAGCCGCAAGGGCACGCCGATCCCGGTCATCATCTTCTCCGCGCACAGCGCCGAACTTAAGGGCAACCCGCAGGTCGAAGCCAACCTGAACAAGTCGTCGGCCGGTTCGCTCACGGACCTGCTGGCCGCCGTACACGACCGTTTGATGCTGAGGTCCGCGCGTGCCCCGAATGAGGCGGTATGAGCGCGATCCGCATTCTTCACGTCGATGACGAGCCCGATATTCGCGAGATCGTCGACATGTCGCTCGGCCTCAATCCCGACTTCGAAGTGCGCGCATGCTCGTCGGGAGCGGAGGCGATCGCGGCGGCGACCGAGTGGTCGCCTTTCCTCATCCTGCTCGATGTCATGATGCCCGGGATGGACGGCCCGACCACGCTGACGCAATTGCGCAAGAATCCGCAAACCTCCGCGATACCGGTTGTCTTCATGACGGCACGCGCGCAGACAAAAGAGGTCGAGCACTTCATTGCGCTGGGCGCGCAAGGCGTGATCTCCAAACCCTTCGATCCGATGACGCTGGCCGTCCAGGTGCAGAACCACCTGCAGGCGCTCAACCGAATCTGACGCGCGCGCTCGATCGCCGATCGGCAGGCAGGAAAAGTGCAATGAGCCATCTGCGGCCGTCGCATCGCACCTTTCTTGTTCTTTTGCTCGTGCTCGGCGCGCTAACGTGGCTCAACGCGCGGTCCGCGCCAGCTGCCGAAGAGCGACTTGACGGCTTCAACGTCATCGCGGCACCGGGACATCCGTTCGGCAGCGTAACGGCCAAGGTTTCGCTCGCCAATGCCAAACGGCTCGGCGCGCGAGCGATCGCGGTCATTCCGTTCTTCTGGCAATCAACACCGGCAAGTCCGAAGCTTCTGCGCGGTACCGACATGGCGGATGCAGAATTGCATGCCGCGATCCGCGATGCGCACGCGCTCGGCCTCGCCGTTCTGGTCAAGCCTCACGTCTGGGTGCCGGAAAGTTGGGCCGGCGCGGTCGCCATGAACTCCGAGGAGACTTGGCAGGAATGGTTTGCGGATTACCGCCGCGAATTGGATCGCATCGCGCGGATTGCCGCGGACGAGAAGGCCGAGGCGCTCGCGATCGGCACCGAACTCACGGCAACGACGCAGCGCCCGGAATGGAATGAGTTGATCGCCGCGGCGCGCGGCGTTTATGCCGGCCGCCTGCTGTACGTGGCGCACAACGTCGAAGAAGCCGAAGCGGTGCCGTTCTGGGACCGGCTCGACGCGATCGGGGTTACGCTCTACCCGCCGCTCGGCGCCGACGACGACCGCGATGGGCGACGCAAGACGATGCGAACGGTCGCCGATCGCCTCGACGCGCTGGCGGCGGAAAGCGGAAAATCGATCGTGGTCGGCGAGGTTGGGCTGCGCTCCGCCGAGATCGCGGCGGCAAAACCGTGGGAAAGCGCGGAGGAACGCGCCAGCCCGCCCGATCCGGCGCTCCAGGCGGATGTACTCGCCGACTGGCTCGCGATTCTCGATCGTCCGGCGATCAGCGGCGTCCTGATCTGGCGCTGGTTCACCGATCCGGATGCCGGCGGCTTGGCCGACACCGATTTCACCGTCCAGGGCAAACCGGCGGAACGCGTTCTGACCTGCGCGTGGACGAAAGAGTGCGAGCAACATCACGCCGGCGTTCGATTACCATGATCCAGTTTTGCGGTGCTCGTCCGATACGTCTTTGTACGAATGCAAAATTCGGCGAGACTAAATTATAGTGCGGCCGGAACGCATTTAGGGATTACCTATAAGGAGTACCTAATGGACCGCGATTTCAAAGCGGAAATCATTGCACTGCTAAATGCGCACCAGATAATGACCATCGCAACCATACGTCGCGATGGCTGGCCGCAGGCCACCGTCGTCTCCTACGCCAACGATGGGCTCGTCCTCTACAGCATCATCGGACGCAACACTCAAAAGTACCTCAACATCGTGCGCGACCCGCGCGTATCCGTCGCGATCAGCGGCGTTTCCGCGCAACCGCTGCAATACAAAGGTCTATCTCTGGGCGGCCACGCTACCGTCGTGGAGAGCAGTGCCCAGATCGAGCGGTTTCGTGCGCTCGTGTTGAGCCGCAATCCCCAATACAAGGAATTGCCGGCGCCGGATCCGGCGATGATCGCAGTGCTGTGTGTGAAACCTGAGGTCGTGTCGATCGTCGACTATTCCAAGGGCTTCGGTCATTCCGACTTGGTGCGAGTTTCGCAGGATCAGCGGGTCGAACTCGTAGAGGCGATGCGTCATCACTGGGCCGGGCTTCAGGCTGCGTGAGCGCGTTACGCACGGCGCCATTCACATGACCCACCCATCCGATCGCAGCGGAGTGGACCGCCGGTCATGTTGCGCGGGCAAGCAGGCGTCGATCTAGCCAATCCGGCCGACAAGCTTGGCCGCAAAGCGCTTGCGCACGGCTGCAAGTCGCTCAGCGAATAGATCGCAGCCCATGGTCTGTCTCCCTGCGGCGCCCGGTGCGACCGGGCTGCCGTCGGTCAGTCAATCTGAGGCGTGGTGTTAAATATAGATCAGCAATCAAGGTCGAAAGCGAAAGGCCGTATTTGTACGTACATGTTTTCTTTCCTTGAGTCCGGCATATTACATGAGACATTAGGCATTTTACATTAGGCATTAGACATTTCACGGCATGGTATCCAGCGACGTGAGCCGTGTCCGAAACTTTGGGCGTGTCCATGATTGCCGACGACGAAGCCCGCACAAGCGAAGTCGCCGCCGGTATGCCGCGCAATGCGGTGCCGCTCAATACCGAGATCCTACAGACCGCCATCCTCAACAGCGCCGACTTCGCGATCATCGCGACCGACGCGGAGGGCGTCATCCAGTTGTTCAACATCGGCGCCGAGCGGTTGCTGGGCTACGCCGCCAGCGATGTGGTCAACAAGATAAACCCAAGCGATATCCATGATCCGCACGAAGTGATCGCTCGCGCCGAAGCGTTGAGCGCCGAGTTCGCAACCCCGATCACGCCCGGCTTCGACGCACTGGCTTTCAAGGCGTCGCGCGGAATCGAGGACAAATACGAACTGACCTACATCCGCAAGGACGGCAGCCGCTTTCCGGCCCTGGTGTCGATCACCGCGCTGCGCGACGATCAAGCCGAAATCATCGGCTATCTGCTGATCGGCACCAATGATGCCGCCGCTCACCTCATTGCGGCCAACAAAGAAATCGTCGCGGCGGAGATGTTTCGGCTGGCGGTGGAATCGTGTACCAACGGCATGGTGATCGTGGATGGCGCCCGCAAGATCGTGCTGGTCAACAACGAGATCGAGCGGCTTTTCGGCTACCGACGCGACGAGTTGATCGACCATCCGGTCGACATCCTCGTCCCGGCGCGCCTGCGCACCGAGTACGCGCGGCATTGCGACGCGGTCACCATCCGGCCCGAGACTGTCCGCCTCGGGGCTTCCCTCGATTTTTTTGGGCTACGCAAGGACGGCACCGAATTACCGGTCGAAGTTGGCCTCAATCCGATCCTGGTCGGCGGCAGCCTTTTGGTTCTCAACGTGGTCGTCGATATCAGCCACCGCAAACGCTCGGAGCATCTGAAAGACGAGTTCGTCGCCACGGTGAGTCACGAGCTGCGCACGCCGCTCACGTCGATCGCCGGCGCGCTCGGCCTTCTCGCCGGCAATGCGGCTGGGAAACTGCCGGAAGCCGCCGCACGGCTGCTCACGATCGCATACACGAACAGCCAAAGGCTCGTTCGTCTGCTCAATGACATTCTGGATATTGAAAAAATGGAGTCGGGCAAAGCAATCTTCGAATTCAAGCGCATCGAGGTCCGATCGCTGGTCGAGCAGACGATCGAAGCAAATCGCGGGTTTGCCGAAGGTTGTAACGTGCGGATTCGGCT
>JBEKNW010000187.1:0-8316 GCA_049522435.1 Xanthobacteraceae bacterium | reverse complement strand
GATCTTGCGCTTGACCTCCTCCTTCTCGGTCGCGGCTTCGATCACCAGATCGCAATCGGCGAGATCACCGAGAGTCTGCGCCTCGTTGATGCGCGTCAGTGCGGCCTGCCGCTGCTCATCGCTGATGCGCTGACGGCTGACCTGACGGGCCAGGTTGCCGCTGATGATCGCTATCCCCTCGGAAATGCGCTCGGCGGCGATGTCGTTGAGCGACACCTGGAAACCGGAGAGCGCGCAGACATGGGCGATGCCGCTGCCCATCTGGCCGGCGCCGATCACGCCGATTTTGCCAATGGAATGCGCCGTCGCGCCGGTCCGTTCGCCGCGCGTCGTCGGCCGCTCCTTCACTTCGACCATCTTCGCTCACCTTCTTCGACGATCCCGCACCGCACGCCAGCTTTTCAACGACCGCGTTTTTCGAGCTCCTGGGCAAGCTCCGGCAAGGCCTGATAGAGGTCCGCCACCAGTCCGTAGTCGGCTACCTGGAAGATCGGTGCCTCCTCGTCCTTGTTGATAGCGACAATGACTTTCGAATCCTTCATTCCGGCGAGGTGCTGAATAGCACCCGAAATGCCCACGGCGATATAGAGGTCGGGCGCCACCACTTTTCCGGTCTGGCCGACCTGCCAGTCGTTCGGCGCATAGCCGGCATCGACCGCCGCCCGCGAGGCGCCGACCGCCGCGCCGAGCTGGTCGGCGACCGGCTCGATGAATTTGGCGAAGTTCTCGCGGCTTTGCATGGCCCGGCCGCCGGAAATGATGATCTTTGCCGAGGTCAGTTCCGGCCGTTCCGACTTCGAGAGTTCCTCGCCGACGAAGCTGGAAATGCCGGGATCGGCCGCGGCGGCGACCGGCTCGATCGGGGCTGTGCCGCCCTCCCCGGTCGCCTGGAACGCCGCGGTGCGCACCGTGATGACCTTCTTCGGATCGCGCGAGCGCACGGTCTGGATGGCGTTTCCCGCATAGATCGGCCGCTCGAACGTATCCGGCGCCACGACCTTGATGATTTCGGAAATCTGCATGACGTCGAGGAGCGCCGCGACGCGCGGCATGATGTTCTTTCCCGTCGTCGTCGCCGCCGCCATGATCGTTTCGTAGTGGCCCGCCAAGGAGACGATCAGCGCCGCAATGGGCTCGGCCAGCATGTGCTCGTAGGCGGGGGCGTCCGCCAGCAGCACCTTCTTGACACCGTCGAGCTTGGCCGCGGCGTCGGCGACCGCCTGGCAGTGGTAACCGGCGACCAGGATGTGCACGTCGGCGCCGACCGCCTTGGCGGCGGTCAGCGCCTTGCTGGTCGCATCCTTGAGCGACTTATTATTGTGCTCGGCGAGGAGAAGAGTCGGCATCAGATCGCCCCTGCTTCGTTCTTCAGCTTGTCGAGGAGTTCGACAACGCTCTTGACCTTCACACCGGCCTTCCGCACCGGGGGCTCGGCGGTTTTGACGACTTCGAGGCGCGGCTTGATATCGACTCCATAATCGCCGGCGGTCTTGTCGGCGATCGGCTTCTTCTTCGCCTTCATGATATTAGGCAGCGACGCGTAGCGCGGCTCGTTCAAGCGCAGATCGGCGGTCACAATCGCCGGCAGCTTGAGCTTCACCGTCTGGAAACCGCCGTCGACCTCGCGTGTGACCATGAGCGCATCGCCATCGATCGCTACCTTGGAGGCGAAAGTGCCCTGCGGCCAGCCGAGCAGCGCGGCCAGCATCTGGCCGGTCTGGTTGCAATCGTCATCGATCGCCTGCTTGCCCATAATGATGAGACCGGGCTGTTCCGTCGCCGCAATCGCCTTAAGGATTTTCGCCACTGCGAGCGGTTCGGCGGCGCTCTCGGTTTTCACCAGGATGCCGCGGTCGGCGCCCATCGCCAGCGCGGTGCGGATGGTCTCGGCCGCCTGTGCCGGCCCGATCGAGACGGCGACGATCTCGCTCGCCTTGCCCGCCTCCTTGAGCCGGAGCGCCTCCTCGACTGCGATCTCGTCGAACGGATTCATCGACATCTTGACGTTGCCAAGCTCGACGCCCGAGCCGTCCGCCTTGACCCGGATTTTGACATCCTTGTCGACCGCCCGCTTCACCGGCACGAGGATTTTCATGGCTTGTTTCGGCTTCTATCGGCTTTTATCGGCTGCTCTCGGCCGCGCTCCGCAGCGCGCCCGATGCTGCGGTGCGGGAACGTACCGGCCGTCGCGGTCGCGGTCAACGCCGCGAAGGATCGCGGGATCGGCGAACGGGGCGGGGGCGGCTCATCCGGACCTCCTCATCGGATCGGTCGCGTGAACGGAAGCGTGCTCGAAAGCCCGCCATCAACCGCGAAGGCCTGGCCATCGACGTAGGACGACTCGTCGCTGGCGAGAAACAGCGCCATGGCGGCTATTTCCTCGGGCGTACCCGCGCGTTGCAGCGGATTGAGCTGGCCGATCTTGCCTTGCGTGCCACGTTCGCGCGCGGCCTCGAACAGCCACCGGGTCATGCCGGTCTCGATCAGTCCCGGACAGATCGCATTGACGCGCACGCCGGTGCCGAGGAGCGCGTTTGCCGCTGTCTGGGCAAGGCTGATGACGCCGGCCTTGCTCGCACTATAGGGCGCGCCGCCGCCGTTGGCGCGCAATCCTGCGGTAGACGCCGTGAGAATGATCGACCCGCGCCCTTTTTCGATCATGGGCTTGGCGGCATGTTTGATCGCAAGGAATGGGCCGATCAGATTGACCTGCAGGACATGCAGCCACAGGTCGACGGACTGTTCAAGGAGGGGATCAGGACCGCCGATGATGCCGGCATTGGCAAAAACGATGTCGAGCGCGCCAAATTTTCCCAGAGCGCGGTCAACGAACGCCTTGACTTCATCTTCCTCGCTCGCGTCTGCGGCGACGGCCTCCGCGGTTCCGCCATTTTTCGCTATGGTGTTTGCGGTCGCGCTCAATCCGTCCACGTTCCGATCGACGATGACCATTCGTGCGCCTTCGCGCGCGAACAAGATCGCACTGGCGCGGCCGATGCCGCTCGCCGCTCCGGTGACGATCGCGACCTTGCCATCGAGCCGCCCCATGAACTCCCCCCTCGTGACTTGTCTTTCTCAGCGGTTCTGGCCCGGCCTCCAGAGCACGTCGCGCGCGCCCTTGTCGTTGGCGTAGCGGGCGGCGACGAACAGGAAATCGGACAGCCGATTGACGTATTTCAGCACCTCGGGCGTGACGCTCTCGTCCGGTTTGTCCTTGAGCTCGGCGATAAGCCGCTCGGCGCGCCGGCACACGGTGCGGGCAAGATGCAGATACGCCGCCGCCGCACTGCCGCCCGGCAGGACGAAGGATTTAAGCGGCGCCAGCTCGGCGTTGAGCCGGTCGATCTCGTTTTCGAGCCAGGTCACCTGCGCCTGCGTCACCGTGAGCCGCGCGCCGCCCGGCCCCCTGCCCTTGCCGGGCGTGCATAGATCGGCGCCCACATCGAAGAGATCGTTCTGGATGCGGGCCAGCGCGGAGTCGAGCGCGGCATCATCGGCAGTATGAAGCCGCGCGATGCCGATCGTGGCGTTGGCCTCGTCGAGGGTGCCGTAGGCGGCGATGCGCAAATCGTATTTCTTGCGCCGCTCGCCGCTGCCGAGCCCGGTGGTGCCGTCGTCCCCGGTGCGGGTGTAGATGCGGTTCAAGACCACCATATCGATCTCACGCGGCGTCCGTCTGCGAACCGTGGCCCGCCGCTTGAGCCATGTTAGAGCAAAATCCGGTGTGAGGGCAGCGATCTTCGGCCGGCGGATTTGACCTGGCGCCGGGAACCGGCGGGGATCGTCTGCCCGACGAACGTTAAATGCGTAGCCGACAAAAAGGCCCGCTCTCACATCCAGCGTCGGTAGTCTCTGCCTTCCTCGGTCAGCATCGGGGAGCGCTCGACCCGCCGGCGCCACCATTCGAGCGTCAGCCAATGAATCGGCGAAAGAATGACCGCGGCCCCTTCGGCGAAACGCGCGCCGCGGAAGATGAACAGATAGCGCCAGCGATCGACGTCGGTTACGGCGCGGCGGCGGCCGTGCTCGTCGAGGCATCTATCGACCCGGTAGTCGCCGAGGAAACGCTGCCGGGCGATCATCGGGAACAGCGCGTAAAGCTCGGGAAGGCTCGACATTGCCGAATCGATCGACTGGCCGATCAGCGGCCATATCGGTACATCGGCCCCCATCGGCGTGGTCGTGGCCAGCCAATTCAGGAGCGGCCGGTTGGCCAGATAGGCGTGCGTGCAACCTGACCGCGCCCGCAGTAATCCGCCGCGCACGAAATAGGCCTGGATCGGCACGTGTCCGAGATAGAGGCCCCACCAGCCGGCCGGCATCGAGTCCATTGCCAGCTTGATGCGCGGCACGTTCGTGTCCCAGGCGCGGTAGAAGAACACGTCGTCTTCGAGCACGATGACGCGGTCGAAGCCCTTCCTGACCGCGTCCTGCGCGACCAAGCAGTGGCTCTCCCAGATGGCGTAGCTGGCATGGTGTCCGCGCCGGGGACGGAAGAAGGTCACCTGCCGGCATAGCCCGGTGGCATGCAAATGCGCGGCCGCTTGCGCGGCCCGGTGCGACTGCTCCTGCAACGAGATGCAGTAGATCGCCTGCACGTCGGGAGCGAGCGTCGCGGCGCGCCGCTCTCCATTGCAATACGCGCAGCGCTCGTCCCGAGGAACCGGAGCGAAGTAAGCCCCGGTCATGAGCAAACGACCACGATTTGAACGGGTATGGCGCCGCCGATGAATGATGCAAAAAACAGCCAATTCGCTGGGCGAGCGGAAATAGCGGGCGCGAGGGGCGCGACGGGCGTGGCGGGCGTGGCAGGCGCGGCGGGCGCGGCGGCGGACACGGAAGGCGCCGGCTCATCGCCCTTCGCCGCTGGCACGGCAGCCAAAGACGCAAACGCCGCACGCCAGGCGGTTGACTGCAGCCCCAAGACCCGCATGCCAACTCACTATCGGACCCACGGCGGAGTAGCAAGGGTAGGACCTATAGAGGACCACTCACCGCGCCAGCGCCATGACCCAGATCGTGAACATGATGACGACGATGGCGACGAATTGCAGCAGGACGCGCAACCGCATCAGCTTCTGCGAGGTGTTGGGCGAACCGCCGCGCATCATATTCACGAGGCCGAGCAACAGCACCAGCGCGACCACGCCGATCGCGATTGGAACGAGGCCGTGCGAGAGAAATTCGGACATGGGGGTATTTGTAGCCCGGATTGAGCGGGAGCGAAATCCGGGGGCGGCATTCGCGCCGGTCGACCGTTGCCGGGTAGAGGCGTGCGAACCGGTCCTCAAGCGATGGCGTCAAGGCCCTTTGTCTTCACGATCGACAGAAGCTTGAGGGATGGGCCGCTCGGCCGCTTTTCACCGCGCTCCCACTCGCTGACAAGCTTCGGCTTCACGTTGAGATAGTGCGCAAAGACACCCTGGCTGACGCCCGCCCGTTTGCGGATCGCGGCAATCTCCTTGGCCGACAAGGGCGCGACTGCCGTCAAGCACGAGGCGTCGAACTCACGCATGGTCGCCTTGTCCATCAGACCGATGCGATGCAGCCCGGCAGCGGTCTCATGAATCGCTGCCGACAAGCGGCTGCGATACTTTCCCGCCCTACCCGTCGTCTTGCTCATCGCATAACACCTCTCTCAACTCCGTCCACTCGATCGCCGTTGCTATCTGCGCATCGCTGTAGCCCAGATAGTACCGGGCAAGCTTTTTCAGGTCGTCCAATTCCCGGTCGCCGATGTTGTCGCGCTCGCTCTTGGCAAAGCCATAAAGGAACACGCTGCGTTGTGAGGCTCGATAAGCGATCACCGTCCGGTAGCCGCCCGAGCGCCCACCGCCCGGGCGCGCGACGCGCTGTTTGATAAGATTGCCGCCAAGCTCGGCATCGATCGAGCCGCGTTCTGCGCGCGCTATGGCTTTGCACAGCCGTTTGTCGTCAAGATGTTCCTTACGAGCAAAACGTCCGAACACCTTGGTCGTGAAAACCCTCAACGCCGCCTCCCCAAAGGTCTTATACTATAACCCCTGGGGGTATAGCAAGCGGACCGGGGCTGAGCATCGGCAAGTGGCCCGGATTGAGCGGGAGCGAAATCCGGGAACGACCGAGCAGCTCGCGCACCGAACCTGGGTTTCGCCGCGCTCAACCCAGGCTACATTTTAATTCGACCCGTCGAGCAATCGCCGCGCGATCACCTGCGCCTGAATTTCGGCGGCGCCTTCAAAAATGTTGAGGATGCGGGCATCGCAAAGAATCCGCGAGACCGGAAACTCGAGCGCAAAGCCGTTGCCGCCGTGGACCTGCACGGCGTTGTCGGCCGCGGCCCAGGCGACCCGCGCGGCTAAGAGCTTCGCCATCCCCGCCTCGAGATCGCAGCGGCGGCCGGAATCCTTTTGCCGGGCGGCATAATAGGTAAGCTGGCGCGCCATCATGATCTCGACCGCCATCATGGCGAGCTTGTCGGCGACGCGCGGGAAATTGGCGATCGGCTCGCCGAACTGCACGCGCGCGAGCGCATAGCCGAGCGCCTGCTCGAGGGCTGATTGCGCCACGCCGACGGCGCGCGCCGCGGTCTGAATGCGCGCGGATTCGAAGGTCGCCATGAGCTGCTTGAAGCCGAGCCCTTCGACGCCGCCCAACAAATTCTCGGCCTTGACCACGAAGCCGTCGAAGGCGATCTCGTATTCCTTCATGCCGCGATAGCCGAGCACTTCGATCTCGGTCCCCGACATGCCGGCGGCCGGGAACGGCTGCTCATCGCTGCCGCGCGGCTTTTCCGCGAGCAGCATGGAGAGGCCGCGATAACCCTTCTCGGCCGGATTGGTGCGCACCAGAAGCGTCATCAGGTCGGCGCGCACCGGGTGCGTGATCCAGGTCTTGTTGCCATAGACCTTGTAGGCGTTACCGTCGCGCACCGCGCGCGTCTTCAGCGAGGCAAGATCGGAACCGGTATTGGGCTCGGTGAACACCGCCGTCGGCAGCACCTCGCCGGAGGCGATCTTCGGCAGCCATTTGCGCTTCTGCGCTTCGGTACCGCTGCCGAGGATCAACTCGGCCGCGATCTCGGAGCGGGTACCGAGGCTGCCGACGCCGATATAGCCGCGCGACAGCTCCTCGGAGACCACGCACATCGATTCCTTGCCGAGCCCCATGCCGCCGTAATCCTCGGGGATGGTCAAGCTGAAAACGCCGAGCTCGGACATTTGCGCGATGATATCGAGCGGGATGTAGTTATTGCGCAGATGCCATTGCTGCGCATGCGGCACGACCTGATCGTCGGCGAATTTGCGCATCTCCTCGCGGATCGAGTCGAGCGTGTCCTCGAGACCGCAGGTGCCGACCGTCACCTCCTGCTGCTGCCGTATCAGCTCGACGAGCCGCGCGCGGCGCGGCGCCGTATTGCCGAAAGCGATCAGGTGCTCGACCGCCGGATTGATGCGCGCCGTCGCCGCCGCGGAATTCAGCCCGAGGTCGGCAAGACGCACGATCTCGCCCTGGCTCATGGGAATGCCGCCCATGATCTGCGCCAAATATTCCCCCGCGCCGATGCGCACTAGGAGTTCCTCGATCTCACCGAAACTGTCGCTCGCCGCGAGCCGCTGCGCATAGGCCGCGAGCTGGCGGAGCGCCTCGACATAGGTCGCGAGCCAGGCAAGACCGTGCGTGGCACGCTGTTCGCGGTCGAGCAGGCGCGAGACCGCGCGACCCTCCCTCATCACCTGCTCGGCGACCGCGCGGCGCGCATCCGCGAACAAGGCGTCGACGGCGGCAACCGCCTGGGTGAGCGTCGCAATCAGTTCGTGGTCGGCGGGCAAGGGGGATGCGGCAAGCGGCATAGCGACTCCGATGACCTCGATTGGACGACCCCGGACTAATTGCCGACCTTAGGCGTGCACTGCACAAAAGCCAATATTTCACTGTCCCTCACCGCCGTGCTTGCGCTGCAATGCCATCGTTTCTGTCCCCGATGCCGTGACACCCTTGAGTCGCCACTGTTTATGTTACGCAACACAAATCTTGCTCATCGAGGGGCGCCTCTCGGGAGGCAAGCCCGGAGGCGGAGCGAGGGCGGTCCCCGCGCGCGGATTTGCACCCCGCTCCCGGGCGGCTCTGGGGTCCCGCTCGTCCGGCATTACGACCGGTCTGTGAGGAGCTCACTGGACTGGGACAGGCTTAAGGCGGGCAAAACTCCCGCCCGAGCCAGGTCCCATATGTGGACGGCCCCCTGCTTGCAAGAGTTGGCAGTGTGCGGATCGAAGCGATTGCGATCATATGTCCGGTCTGTTGTCGCGGTCACACATGACCGCTGCCAAGATGGGT
>JBEKNW010000186.1:0-8390 GCA_049522435.1 Xanthobacteraceae bacterium | reverse complement strand
CAAGCACTTCAACGCGCTGCTTGATTTCTCGAATCTGGGTCTTGAGTGCTTCAACGTCAGCAATTGTTCGCGATGAGACGCCTAACTGATAGGTAAGATAACCTTCAATAGCGTCCAATTTTGCGGTGTGTTGGTTCAAAATTTCTCCGTGTGCATCCACCTTGCGGTTAAGCGATGCGATATCAGCCTGGATGCGCTGAAGAATTGGAAGGATCGCATCAATTGGTTCGGGCATATTATTCCTCGCCAGTCGTTCTGAATATAATGCCGTTCCTGCCGTTACACCACCATCATCACCGGGTTCTCGATCAGCGCCTTGAACGCGCCAAGGAGCTGCGCGCCGAGCGCGCCGTCGACGGCGCGGTGATCGGTCGCGAGCCCGACACTCATCATCTGCGCGACCTCGATCTTGCCGGCACGCGCGACCGCCCTCTCCTCGCCGGCGCCGACCGACAGGATGGTCGCGTGCGGCGGATTGATCACGGCATAAAACTCCTTGATGCCGTACATGCCGAGGTTCGACACTGCCGTAGTGCCGCCCTGGTATTCCTCGGGCTTGAGTTTGCGCGCGCGCGCTCGGGCGGCAAAATCCTTCATCTCGTTCGAGATCAGCGACAGCGGTTTTATTTCCGCCTGGCGCACGATCGGCGTGATCAGGCCGCCTTGGATGGCGACGGCGACGCCGACGTCGGCGTGCTTGTGCTTGAGCATGCCGCCCTCGGTCCAGGTGATGTTGGCCTCGGGCACGTGCATCAGCGCGACCGCCAGCGCCTTGATGACGAAATCGTTGACCGAGAGCTTCCACGCCGGCTTGCCGTCCTTGTCCTTGGGCGCGGCGGCGTTGATTTCTTCGCGCGCGGCAAGCAGCTTGCCGATGTTGCAGTCGATGGTGAGATAGAAATGCGGGATCGTGAGCTTGGACTGGATGAGCCGCTGCGCGATGATTTTCCGCATATTGTCGTGCGGCACCACTTCGTAGGAGCCGGGCGCAAACAGCGCGCGGATTTTCTCGTCCGACGGCGCCTGCACCGGCACTGGAGCGGCAGCGGGTGCAGTAGGCGCGATCGGCGCGACCGCGGGCGCCTTTAATCCTTTGCCTTCCTTCGCCGCCGCCACATCGCGGGCGATCACGCGGCCATGCGGGCCGGAGCCGGTGATGCCGCCGATGTCGATGCCCGCTTCTTTCGCTAATCTTCGGGCGAGCGGCGAGGAGAAGACGCGGTCGGTGCCATGGCCGTCAGGCCGAGCCCCCTCACCCTCACCCTCACCCTCACCCCCACCCTCTCCCCGCCGGGGAGAGGGAGCGCGCGGTGCCGGCGATTGACTCGGCGCGCTCGCCTCTAGGGTTGGGGTTGGTGAATAAGCGGCGGCTGGCTGGGCAGCCCCCTCTCCCCGAGGGGGAGAGGGTGGGGGTGAGGGGGCTCCGGCGGTCGGTGCTTTCACAACTGGAGCGCCCTTCCCCGCCGCGGCCGCCACGGCTTTCGAATCCTCACCCTCCTGCGCCAGCACCGCGATGAGCTGGTTGACCGGCACGTCGTTGGTGCCTTCCGGCACCACGATTTTCGCCATCACCCCGTCATCGACGGCTTCGTATTCCATGGTCGCCTTGTCGGTCTCGATCTCGGCGATCACGTCGCCGGTCTTGACCGCTTCGCCTTCCTTCTTGAGCCATTTGGCGAGGTTGCCCTTCTCCATCGTGGGCGACAAAGCCGGCATGAGGATGTTGATGGGCATGGCCTATGCTCCTACCGGAGCTTGCCGAAAGGTACTCGGTGAAATTACTTCATCTATCCAGGCACAGGTGTCCGTTCCACAGTACCGTCGGATTACGCCCGGCTCAGGATAGCTAACATGAATCTGAAACACGCCTAGGTTTTGAGGATCCCTACCGCGGGAATTGAGATATGAATCGACGATTAGGTCTGGTGCAAAGCCAGAGAACCCATCAAAACGAACGACGAAAGCCTTTAGCATTTCGATCATTGCAGTCACAGAAACTCGAGAACGCGGAAAATGCCGGTGATATTCTCGTGTAAAGTTGCCCTCATGATATTGTTCGAGAACTAAGCAACACTCGCGTGGCTTCAGGTCAGGACAAAGCTTGAAGTTCTCATACACATTATTCACCGATAGCAGACGGCCTTCGCCGCCTCGACCACTTCGGTAACCGACGGCAGCGCAAGCTTTTCCAAATTCGCGGCATAAGGCATCGGCACGTCCTTGCCGGTCACCCGTATCACCGGCGCGTCGAGATAGTCGAATGCCTCCTCCATCACCCGCGCGGCGATTTCGGCGCCGACGCCGGACTGCTTCCAGCCTTCCTCGACGGTGACCAGGCGGCCGGTTTTTTTCACCGACTCGACGATGGTCTCGGCGTCCATCGGCTTGAGCGTGCGCAGGTCGATGACCTCGGCCGAAATATTCTCTTTCGCCAATTCATCGGCGGCCTTGAGCGCGTAGGTCATGCCCATCGACCAGGCGACCAGCGTCACGTCGTTGCCGGCGCGCACGACGCGCGCGCGGCCGATCGGCAGCACATAATCGTCGAGTTTCGGCACCGGCGAGGAGACGCCGTAGAGGAGTTCGTTCTCGAGAAAGATGACCGGGTTGGGATCGCGGATCGCGGCTTTGAGCAGGCCCTTGGCGTCGGCCGCATTCGACGGCGCAATCACCTTGAGCCCGGGGACGTGCGAATACCAGGAGGAATAATCCTGGCTGTGCTGGGCGCCAACGCGGGAGGCCGGCCCGTTCGGCCCGCGAAACACCATCGCGACATCGACCTGGCCGCCGGACATATAGCGCGTCTTCGCCGCCGAATTGATGACATGGTCGATCGCCTGCATGGCGAAGTTGAAGGTCATGAACTCGACGATCGGCTTTAGCCCGGCGAACGCGGTGCCGACGCCGAGACCGGCAAAGCCATACTCGGTGATCGGCGTATCAATGACCCGCCGGGCGCCGAATTCCTGCAGCAGGCCCTGGGTCACCTTGTAGGCGCCTTGATATTCGGCGACTTCCTCGCCGATCACGAACACATCGGGATCGCGGCGCATTTCCTCGGCCATGGCATCGCGCAACGCCTCGCGCATGGTCATGGTGACCATCTCGGTGCCTTCCGGCGCGTCGGGCGCCCCCACCCTACCCTCCCCCGCTTGCGGGGGAGGGGAAGGAGGCGGCGGCGCGGGCGGTGCGGATTCCGCGCCCTTCTGCTGTCGCGCGGGAGCGGTTGTCTCGGCGCCGCCTTGCGCCGAAGCTCCCACCTTACCCTCCCCCGCTTGCGGGGGAGGGATGGGAGGGGGCGCGGCTTTGTCCTCGCCGTCGGCGAGGATTATGGCGATCGGCGTATTGACCGCGACATCGTTGGTGCCTTCCGGCACCAGGATCTTGCCGATCGTGCCATCGTCGATGGCCTCGACCTCCATCGTCGCCTTGTCGGTCTCGATCTCGGCGATGACGTCGCCGGTCTTGACCGCGTCACCCTCTTTCTTGAACCACTTTGCGAGATTACCCTTCTCCATCGTGGGCGACAGCGCGGGCATGAGGACTTCAATCGGCATGGCGGGCTAACTCGTCGATCGTCGCGCCCGAAAGCACCGCGGGCGCCGGTGCACAAGCATGATCGCTTTCACCGATACACATCCGTGTAAAGTTCCGCGGGGTCGGGCTCGGCATCGTTGGTCGCGTACTCGGACGCTTCGTTGACGACGGCACGCACCGAGGCGTCGATTTTCTTCAGCTCGTCTTCGCTCGCCCATTTCTTGGCGAGAAGCCGCGCGCGCACCTGCTCGATCGGATCGTGCTCGGTGCGTACTTTGTCTACCTCTTCCTTGGTCCGGTATTTTGCCGGGTCGGACATCGAGTGCCCGCGATAACGGTAGGTCATCATTTCGAGAATGGTCGGGCCCTTGCCGGCGCGGCACCAGGCGATCGCCTCATCGCCTGCCGCCTTGACCGCGCGCACGTCCATGCCGTCGACCTCCACCCCCGGAATGTTGAAGGAAGCGCCACGCTTGGAGAAATCGGTCTGCGCCGAGGCGCGGGTCACGGCAGTGCCCATCGCGTAGCGGTTGTTCTCGATGATGTAGACCACAGGCAGCTTCCACAGCTCCGCCATGTTGAAGCTCTCATAGACCTGGCCCTGGTTGGCCGCGCCGTCGCCGAAAAAGGTGAGGCAGACGCTGTCGCTGTCGCGATATTTGTTGGCGAAGGCAAGCCCGGTGCCGATCGGAACCGGGGCGCCGACGATGCCGTGCCCGCCATAAAACTTCTTTTCGGGGGAGAACATGTGCATCGAGCCGCCCTTGCCCTTGGAATAGCCGTCGCGCCGGCCGGTCAATTCCGCCATCACGCCTTTCGGGTCCATGCCGCAGGCGAGCATGTGACCGTGATCGCGATAGCCGGTGATCATCTGGTCGTCGTCTCGTTTCGCCATCTTCATGCCGACGACGACCGCCTCCTGGCCGATATAGAGGTGGCAGAACCCGCCGATCAGCCCCATGCCGTACATCTGACCGGCCTTTTCCTCGAAACGCCGGATCAGGAGCATCTGGCGGAGTGCCCGGAACTCCTCGTCCTTGCTGAATTCCGGAACCGGGCTTTGATGCGTGCCCCAATCAAGGGGGCGAAGTTCCTGGGCGCCTTCATCGGCTGGCTTGGTTTTGGCGACGGCCATCAGCGTCCTCGAGACATCGCGGGTTTCATTCCCATAGCCGAAATCGGCCCATGGCGGAAGTCGGCACAGTCGAGCGGCTCCGACGGCCAAATCGTTGGCAGTAAAATTATTTTGGGAAGCGACGCGGTGAGTTCAAGGCCCGCCATCTGGCGGGCGCCGGGGCGTGTCGAGCATCAATGTCAAATCATTGGGATGCACGTAGTCGAGTAGCGCGCGGGCGCATTCATCGAGCATATCGGGGTCAAGCCCGCTGGACCTGAGCAAAGCGATGCGGCGCTCCCATTGCGCGCGCTCGATTTGCAGCTGGGCAAGCTCGGTCGAGAGCGACGCGATCTGCTGATCGATGTCCTGCTTGGCCTTGAGGCCGTGATTGCCGCTGAACGCATTCACGCCGAAATAGCCGATGAGCAAGGCCGCCATGACGTAGAGGCCGAGCGCGGTCATGATCGAGCGCAGATGTTTGCGGGTGACCATGCCGCAAGCATGCGAGGGCGCCGCTTAAGGCCGGATTAATGCCTGGGGCGCGGCCTAGGGCTCGTCCCGCTCATTCCCGCGCAAGCGGGAATCTAGCCCGACAGCACCGGTGCTGCGAATACGCCCTGCTGGGTCCCCGCTTTCGCGGGGACGAACGGAGTTCGCCTTATCCGAAGGCCTTGAACGCCGCACGGCCGGGGTAGACCGCTTGTGCGCCGAGTTCCTCTTCAATACGCAGGAGCTGGTTGTATTTGGCGGTGCGATCGGAACGCGCCAGCGAGCCGGTCTTGATCTGCCCGCAATTGGTCGCCACCGCGAGATCGGCGATCGTGGAATCTTCAGTCTCGCCGGAGCGATGCGAAATGACTGCGGTATAGCCCGCTTTGTGCGCGGTCTCGACCGCCGCCAGCGTCTCGGTGAGCGTGCCGATCTGGTTCACCTTGATCAGGATCGAATTGCAAATGCCGTTCCTGATCCCCTCGTTGAGCCGCGCCACGTTGGTGACGAAATTATCGTCGCCGACGAGCTGGCAGCGCGCGCCGAGCTTTTGCGTCAAGAGTTTCCAGCCGGCGGTATCGTCCTCGGCCATGCCGTCTTCGATCGACACGATCGGATAATGCCCCGCCAGCGCGGCAAGGTACTCGACCTGTTGCTCGACCGAGCGAGTCTTGCCTTCTCCCTTGTAGCGATAGGCGCCGTCGCTGAAGAACTCGCTCGCGGCGGGATCGAGCGCGAGCATGACGTCGTCGCCGGTCCGGTATCCGGCCTTCTCGATCGCCGCCATGATCTGATCGAGGGCGCCCTCGGCCGAGGGCAGATTTGGCGCAAAGCCGCCTTCGTCGCCGACATTGGTGTTGTAGCCGGCGGCCTTGAGCGCCGCGCGCAGCGTGTGAAAAATCTCCGAGCCGGCGCGCATAGCTTCGGCGAAGGTGGCCGCGCCCAAGGGCACGATCATGAATTCCTGGAAGTCGATCGGATTGTCGGCGTGCACGCCGCCGTTGACGATGTTCATCATCGGCACCGGCAGGAGCCGCGCTGCGGTGCCGCCGATATAGCGGTAGAGCGGCAGCTTGTTCGCGGCCGCCGCCGCCTTGGCGACGGCGAGCGACACACCGAGAATGGCGTTGGCACCGAGCCGGCCCTTGTTGGGCGTGCCGTCGAGCGCGATCATGATCTCGTCGATCTTGACCTGGGCCTCGGCGTCGATGCCGCTCAAGGCGTCAAAAATCTCGCCATTGACGGCCTCGACCGCGTTGCGCACGCCCTTGCCGAGATAGCGTTTTTTGTCGCCATCGCGCAGCTCGACCGCCTCATGCGTCCCGGTCGAAGCGCCCGAGGGCACGCCGGCGCGGCCGCGCGAGCCGTCGGCAAGAATCACATCGACCTCGACGGTCGGATTGCCGCGGCTGTCGAGAATTTCGCGGCCGATGATATCGATAATCGCGGTCATGCTCGCTCCCGGCTAGCCCCTGCGAGGGGCTTCTACAGGATCGGCAAGGCGCTTGTCATGTCCGGGGGACGAATTGCTGGTCGCCTCTCACCACGTATAGCGCAGCGTCCCTGAGCCGGCGTAGGTTTGCGAGCTGTTGGCAAACTCGCCGTCAAACTTGGCGAGCAGCGTGAGCCTCGACGTCAGGTAAAGCTCGGCGCCCACCGAGGTCAGCGCGGAATTCTGCGGCATCGGCGCGCCGTTGACGACGAAGCTGGCGCCCGGAAGCGACTCAAACACCGCGCCGAGTGACGGATTGCTCACCCAATCGTGCGCCCAGGCGACGCGGGCGCGCAAAATGAGCGGCATGCCGCCGATCAGCGTCGGATCGTCGAACCGCGCGCCGAGTTCGCTGCGGACATCGGTCGCGTTCATCGCGGCGTAGGAGAGCCCGAAGCCGCCGCCGGTCGGATCGGTCTCGCTGTAGCTCGGCGTGTTGAAGTCCTGCGCTTGCAGGGCGGCGTAAGGCGTCACCCCGAGCATCGGCAGCACGGCGTAGCGATAGCCGGCTTCCACCCGCGCGCCGTAGCTCTGCGCATCGAAGTTCGCCGTCAATTGATCGCCGAGCGCGGAGCGGTCAGTGGTCATCCAGTGATTGGTGAAGGCAAGCGCGGCGGCGAGGTAAGCCGGGCCCGCCCGGGTGATGCCATAGACACCGGCCTGGAAGGCGTCGCTGCGGCCGTCGCCGAGCCCGCCGGCAAGGCCCCAATTGGTGCCGCCGCCGGCCAACGCAAAGCCGAAGATCGTGTCCGGCGAATAGTGGTAGTCCATGCCGCCGGCAAAGCCGAAGGTGCGCGCGGTGACATTGTTGGACCCGACCACCGGATCGCCGCTCGCGGTGCTGCTGCCGCCGTAGGCCGAGCCCCACGCAGTCCAGCGCTGATCGAACGGCGCCGGCGGCCCCTTGAGTACGGAGGCGTAAGCGAGCGCGATGTCGGGCGGAAAACTTGCGTCCTGCTCGGGCGCAAAGCCATTCGCTTTTACAACGACGATACCGCCGCCCATCGGCCAGGCGGTGCTGCCGCGGCCATCGACGAACGGATCGAGCATCAAGTTCAAAAACTCGTTCATCAGCTGGAATGCGCTGCGCTCGGCGCCGGTCGCCGCTTCGCCGTCGATCTGCGTCAGGCCGTTGGCGCTCAGTCCGAAGAACGCCGCCGGAATGCCGCCGGTGGAGTTGAAGTAATTGCTCAGCGCATTGGCGACATTCTGTTGGTTGATGTTGAGGCCGGTATACTGCGTGAAGCCGGCTTTCAGATTCAGATAGACGTGATCGGGGTCATAACTCAGGCTGTCGCTCGCGCCCGATGGCAGGCCGGTATTGATCAGGCCGGCGAAGGTGGTCCCGCCCAGCCCTCCCGTCGCCGTGAGGATCGTGTACTGCTTCGACACGTAGCTGCCCGACGCGAATGAAGCGAGCACGTTGCCGTTAAGCGAGGCCGTGCCGGTCACGTTGGCAAACGTAGTGCTCGACGGATTGAGGTACACCTGATAGCTCGTGCCCGACTGCAACGCGAGATTGCCGGCGATCGTCATCGACGTGCCGGGGACGCCGGCCGCGCCGGGCGCGAACGTGCCGCCGGAATTGATCTGCACCGAGCCGACCGTGCCGGTGCCGATGAGCGCGGCGCCGCTGGCGACGGTCGTCAGGCTCGAACTCGCGATCGAGCCGGTGACATCGAGCGTGCCGACATTGACGTTGGTCGGACCGGTATAGGTGTTGGTCGCCGACAGGATCAGCGTGCCGCTGCCGAT
>JBEKNW010000185.1:0-8548 GCA_049522435.1 Xanthobacteraceae bacterium | reverse complement strand
TCGCAGCACTTCAGCGCCAATTCTGCAACGTTCGCGGTTATGGATTCCTGGCTCCTCGCGGAGTTTATCATCGGGCCGGCCACTTCGGGCCGGACCCGTTGGCTCGGCCCCGGAATGACGGCGCAGAGGAGCCAAAAAGCAAAATGTTTCTCGGTGTCGGCCTCAATGAAATCCTCTGGCTTGCCGCGGCGATCGTCGTCGGTGGAGTCATCACCGGACTCCTCGCCGGCCTGTTCGGCGTCGGCGGCGGCTCGGTCATCGTGCCCGTGCTCTACGAGGTCTTTCGCGCGCTCGGCGTGCCGGAGGAGGTGCGCATGCAGCTTTGCGTCGGCACCTCGATCGCCATCATCGTGCCGACGGCGATCCGCTCCTATCTCACCCACCGCGCCAAGGGGCTGGTCATCCCGCGCGTGATCAGGCTATGGGCGTTTCCCGCCGTCATCGGCGTCGCCTGCGGCGCGGTGATCGCGGCCTTCGCGCCGGCCGCGGTCTTCGTGCTTGCGTTCGTCGTCATTGCGAGCTTCATCGCGATAAAATTGCTTTTCGTCGGCGATCGCTGGAACCTCGGCGCCGATCTGCCCGGCGCAGTGCCGATGACGCTTTACGGGTTTGGCATCGGACTTGGCGGATCGCTCATGGGGGTGAGCGGCGGCGCGCTCTCGACCATTGTGCTCACGGTCTATGGCAAGCCGATACACAATGCCGTGGCGACCTCGGCCGGGCTCGGCGTGCCGATCACCATCGCCGGCACTTTGGGCTATATTCTCGCCGGCCTTTCGCACCAGGCACTGCTGCCGCCGTTTTCGCTCGGCTTCGTTTCGCTGATCGGGCTTGTGGTTATGGCTCCGGTTTCGAGCTTTGTCGCGCCTTACGGCGCCCGTCTGGCCCATAGGATGTCGCGGCGGACGCTCGAACTCGCGTTCGGCTGCTTTCTCCTTCTCGTCTCGCTGCGCTTCCTCGTAAGCTTGATTTGAGCGCCGCCGTTCACGGATAGCCGCGCAGGAGCAGCCGATCGCCGCGCACCTCCCAGCTCTGCAGCCGGTTGAGGAAGCTCATGCCGAGGAGGCTCGTCTTGAGCTGGCCGGGCTGCGCCACCAGCGCTTCGACCGAGCGCTCGACCAGACCGCCGATGGCGATGTGATCGAGCCTGACCGGTGCGGCGCGCGTGCGCCCGTTGGCGGTATCGATGTTCGCCGTATAGGCGAGCACTTCGAGCGGCAGGCCGGCGGCCTTGGCGTCGTCGCGGGTGAGGACGACGGAGCTGGCGCCGGTATCGAGCACCATGGGAACGCGCGCGCCGTTGATCTGCGCCATCACGTCGAAGTCGCCGGCGCTCGTGCGGGCGATCTCGACGGTGCGTCCGCGCGTAATCGCGTGGCCGGGCATGAGTTCCGCCATCACGCGGTCGGCGACGTCGCGCAGCTCGAACCGATAGGAGTAGCCGATGACCAAAATGAGAGCGAGGACGACCCACAATAGCGCGGCGGTGAGCGCCTGCGCGAAACGCTCGCGGAACAAGACCAGCGCCATCGCGCCGACAAAGACGAGCAGCGCGATCTTGTAGGCGAGCGACGCGAAGTCCGCGCTCGACAGCGGGCCGACCGTTCCTTCGCCGTGGCGGGCGATGAGGATGAGAAGGGCGATGAAGAGGCCGGCCAGCAGAAGCCACAACAGGCGTTGGCGCACTGATGTCATCCCCTCACGCCGTCGTCCGCGCTGCATTTTAGGAGCTTTAAATCCACCGCACTAAGTGCCGAACAGCGCTCGGCGCGCGCGGTTCGTCGAATCGTCGGCCGACGACGAGACTTCCGCACGCGGCTGGATCGACGGGGCGCCATCGGCGATCGGCGCGAGCGCCGACATCACCCGCTCGGGCGGGAAGGTCACGATCACCTCGGTGCCGATGCGCAGCTTGGATTTGAGCGTGAACGTGCCGCCGTGCAGGTCGATGAGATTCTTGGCGATCGGCAGCCCAAGGCCGGCGCCCTGTTCGGCGGATTTGATCGAGTTCGAGCCCTGGCCGAACGAGGCAAGCACGACGGGGATTTCCTCCTCCGGAATGCCCGGCCCGGTGTCCTTCACGCTCATGTATTGGCCGCCGGACGCCGTCCAGCCCACTTTCAGCCAGATCTCGCCGCCCTGCGGCGTGAACTTGATGGCGTTGGAGAGGAGGTTGAGGCAAATCTGGCGCACCGCCCGCTCGTCGGCCCACAGCCGCGGCATATCCGGCTCGAACAGCTCGTGGATGTTGATGCCGCGATTGCCCGCGCGCAGTTTGAGGAGATGGTGGCAATCCTCGACCACGCGACTGAACGAGACCGCTTCCTCGTTGAGTTCGTAGCGGCCGGCTTCGATGCGCGACAGATCGAGGATTTCGTTGATCAGGTTGAGAAGATGCACGCCGGAATTGTGAATGTCGGCGGCATAGTCCTTGTACATCGGCACCGCGTGGGCGCCGAAAATCTCGTCCTTCATCACCTCCGAGAAGCCGAGGATGGCGTTGAGCGGCGTGCGCAGCTCGTGACTCATCTGCGCCAGGAACCGCGATTTCGCGATGTTGGCGCCTTCCGCGCGGCGGCGCGCCTCATCCGAGATCGACTTCGACTGTTCGAGTTCGCCGATGAGCGCGTCCTTCTCCGCGCGGGCCTCAAGCGTCGCCAGCGTCGTCGAATAGAGCCGGTACGCCAAGAGCGAAAAGTAGCCCTCCGCCGTCAGCGCCATGACGGCAAGGATGTAATCGTGCAGCGTGCCCTTGAAGACGAAGTCCAGCGCAATCGCAATGGTGACCGGCAAGGTGAGCGCGAGCACCGCGACCGGCAGGCTCGAGGCGAGCATGCTCGATATCGCCACCACCAGCAGCATGACGAACAGCATGAACGTGCCCGACTGCTCATCGACGCCGATCGGATGGATGAGGATGAAGGTCCAGGCCATGCCGAAGAACAGATCGAGCATGATGAAGCGCAGCCGCCAGGAGCGGAGATTGGTGGTGCCCGGGGCTTCATCGAGAAACTGCCGGCAGGCGCGGATGATCACGAGATGGATGAGCAGCGCGCCGCCGGTCCACACGCCGGAGTTGAGCGCTCCGGTCCACAGGCTGGAGAGCAGCCCGATGGTGACGACCAGGAGCAGGATCACGAGCGACCCTGACAGACGGTTCTGGGCGAAGTGGCGCAGCAGTTCGTAATCGAAGACCGGCCGCGTGCCGCTGGTCGAGGTCAGCCGATCGCGCGCTTCGCGCACGTGCTGGGTAGCAAGGCGCCGCTTCCTCGACGGGGCGGCGCCGGGCGAAGCTCCCTCGCGCGGTTCGCTGGTCGTGCTTGGCATCACAATCCGCGGCTGGCGATAATTTGCGTCAAAAGTCGCCGAAATTCCTTAAGACGAGGCTTAAGGACGTCCGCGGCTGCGGTTAAAGAGAAGCGAATGTTGACATTTCGGGCGGCCGGCAGGCGGTGGGTCGGTGTGCTGGCAGGCCCGGCCCGGGCTCGATAAGGTCGTGCCGTCAATGGGATAAGGGAGCCTGATCGCAATGAAGCTCTACGACAGCGGCCTCGCGCCCAATCCGCGGCGGGTACGGATATTCCTGGCCGAGAAGGGGATAAAAATTCCGACCGAGCAGGTGGACATCGCCACGTTGCAGCACCGTACCGAAGCCTATAGCGCGATCAACCCGATGCAGCGGCTTCCCGCGCTGGTCCTCGACGACGGCACGCCGATCGCAGAATCGATCGCGATCTGCCGCTATTTCGAAGCGCTTCGGGTGCGAGCTATTTTGCTCAGAGTCCGGACGGACATGGGCGTAGGCTCTCCAAACGATACGTTTACTCGAACCGAGCGCGGTTGAATGGCAGTGAAGGCTTCATCAGATTGGCCCCGCAATCGGCTTTTGCTCGCGTTGCCCTCCGGCAATCTCAAGCGGCTTATGCCGGAGCTTGAACAGATTCGCTGCCAACGCGCACAGGTCCTGATGGACGCCGATAGTTCGCTCGACCATGTATTCTTCCCCGATAGCGGTGTCGTCTCGGTGGTGGCGGTTTATGCGGACGGCAGTGTCATCGAGATGGCAACGATCGGAAGGGAGGGCTGCACCGGTGTGCAAGCCATCCTGGGTGCCAAGCGCTCCTCAGTCCAGCTTCTCGTCCAAATCCCGGGGAGCGCCGCGAAGATGTCGCGCGCGGCGTTTGCGCGGTCCATGCGTTCAATGCCGTCCTTCAAAAGTGTCATGGACGCTTACGTCCAAGCCTTTCTCGAACAGGTCATGGTGTCGGTAGCGTGCAACGGTGCGCACAGCCTCAAGCAGCGGTTAGCGCGTTGGCTGCTCATGATGCGTGACCGCAGTGACGGTGACGCGCTCCCTATCACTCAGAGCCTGCTCGCCGAAATGCTGGGTGTCCAAAGGCCGACCATCACGAATGCTGCCCGGGTGTTGGAACGTGCTGGCTTGATTGAACGCGGCCGACGGCAAGTCACGATACTCGATCGGCAGGGCCTCACGGAGGCATCTTGTGAATGTTATCAGTTGGTCCGGGCGCGTCTCGCTTTTCACCTTCCCAAAACATACGAGTGATATTGCCAGCTTCCCACCGTATGGTAATGTACATTACCGACAACATAACCCAACCAGCTCACAATCAGGGCTCGCAGCGAAAGGAAATCCCATGCGCGCCATGACCCAACCGCCGCCATCGTCGCGGTGCGGCAAATGCGGCGGTGAACTGCGGCTCAAGCTGATCGAAGCTGCCGACCGCGGAGTTGATTTGGAGAACGAGATATTCGTCTGCGCAAAATGCGGTCTTGAGCAATCGCTCACAGTGAGCCACGACCGAAAAATGCCGCACATTAAAGTGGCCTAGTACCCACTTTCATAGAAACGTGATTCGCGCGGGCAGTGAATTCGAGAGTCGGATGAGACACTTATTCGCATCGTTGCCTGCGCGGATTGGTGATTCCGGGTACTAGTGCGCATGGGCGGCAGTCAACCTCGTTTTTGGCATCGGCTGACGTTGGCGGCGATCGCTGGAGGTGGCATCGCACTTTCCGCGATTCTTGCAGTTCACTTTTCTAATATGGAGATTGCGGCGAGGCGGAATCAATTGGTGGCCGAGGCTTCGACCTTCGCGGACGATCTGAAACAATATTTGCAAAGTCGCGAGATGATCGCAAAGACAGTCGGCACTGTTTTCGAAGCTCCTGATTTATCGCAGTCTTACCCGCTTGGTTCGGTTGGCAAAAAGGTTCTCGCTCTTATGCCCGAAGTTGCTGTGATAGCGTGGACTCCGCAGGTTGATCCCTCGCGCATACAAGAGGTCCTCAATGCTCTTTCCGCGGCCGGCCGGCCGCCGCAATTATACGGGCCGAACTTTGAAACGCTGGACGTTACCGACATTCGTCGAGTGCTGTACCCGGTTGTGGACATTGAACCGAAGTCCGAGGACCACCAGGTTGGGCTCGGAATGGACGTCGGTCTCTTTCCGTCACGCAAGGCAGCCTTCGAACAAGCACGTGATGAACATCGCGTGATCGCAACGGCGCCCGTGGGACTTGTTCCGTCCTTCAGCACGACAGGTTATATCCTCTACAGCCCCGTATATAACGAACGCGGCTTCGTCGGCTGCATCGTATTCGCATTTCGTGTTGATCAGTTGCTGATTGGGTTCGTCCACGGAAGGCGGATCCCTATGAATTTCCGTGTCTACGATGCAACCGACCCCGATCAACTGGTTGTGGGGATTACGCGGCAAGGAGAAATTCAAACCATCAATTCATCCGTCCGCTCCGACGGCGCGGAAACGTTGCTGCATTTCTTGGACTTTCCTGGGCGGAAAATTTTGGTGGCGTTCGAGCCTGGACCTGATCTCGTTCAAGTCGGTATGCAGCAGGTGCTGATTGTCGGTGCCTTGGGGCTGATACTTACGGGGATGGTACTCTGGGGCATGTACCATTTCATGCAAATCTCCCAGCGGCTGGCCTCTGAAATCGTAACAACCAATTTGATTAAAGCTAATTTGGAGCTGTTGAATAGGGAACTTGTTCATCGTGTAGGGAACTTGTTGGCTGTCGCGCAGGGCATCATCCGATTAAGCTACGACGCATCGCTCAGCATGGTTGAATTCAGAGATTCCATCCTCACTCGGCTGCACGCGCTCCATCAATCGGTGGAGTTGATTAAGCGAGAAGATTGGAAAGGGGTGTGGCTGCATGAGCTGCTACAAACTGAGTTAGCTCCAGCTTCGGATCGGATCGACATTTCCGGTCGTGACGTTTTGCTTAAGCCGAAGGCTGCTCAGAGCCTTTCGCTGCTTTTTTATGAATTGATGACAAATTCCTCAAAGCATGGAGCGCTGTCGAAACCGGGCGGACGAGTCACGGCGGAATGGGAGATAAAGGACTCGGAGTCGGGCCGACTATTTTGTTTCCGATGGCAAGAACACGACCATGGGATTATCAACCCGCCGACGCAGCAGGGATTCGGCACGAAATTGCTGACGCACCTTGTGCCTGGCGATTTGTCGGGGCGGGGCACGCTGAATTATGAGTCGGGTTCGTTTAGGTACGAATTGGAGGCTCCTGTTGAGCGCGTCGTCGAGCAGGAGGCAAACGCGGCGGTGATAGTGAAAGCGGGTTCTTCTCTGCGCGTCATCCGCGGGCATTCCGGTGCAGATGAATCAGAGGCACAATACAACTGAAGATTACGGTTCTCGCGTAGGAACCTTGCTCGGCCGCGCGTCAGGATTGCGCTCGTGGGGTAGCCGACGGAAAAAAACGAACTGGAGGATAATCAATGAAACCTCTCGTGGCACTGATTGTTGGCGGCCTTGTCGTTGCGTTGTGCATCGTCGGATATCTTTATTATCAGAGGACGACTAACGACATCACAATTCAAGTGCCCAAAGTCACGCTGCAGAAATAGTCCGCGTCAACCCAGCCCAATTACGGAGATAATGCCATGTCGATTGGGACCATCTTGCTCATCATTTTGGTAATCGTGTTGCTCGGGGGCTTTAGCGGGTTCGGTGGCGGCCCGTTCTACGGGACCGGCTACTACGGTGGCGGCGGCCTCGGCCTCATAATCGTCATCCTGCTGATCTTGGTTTTGCTCGGCAGGCTCTGAACTGCCAAGGCACAAGCATCAAGGCCGCGCTACCAAGGTCCAAGCCGTTCAGATTGGCGGGCTTGCTGCCGGAGCTGCGTGGGCGCTTTTTCTGATTCGATTGGCGGTTGCTGCTTAGAGGCGAACACGGCCGTGCCAGCCTATGAACACAAACATGTAGGGATGTCTGGTGTTGGCCGTGTGTCACGAGTACCGCCGGTCCATACGGCGATACGCAACTGTACGAGAGATGAAGGAGGACCCTTCGAGGGCGGTAATCAGGTGCCGATCTCAAGCCACCGCAAGCTGCTGTCGTCAAAAAGCGATGGTGGTGAGCGTTGCGGAAACGGCGGGACAAGATCCCGTCAGGCAAGGTTGAGAGAGGCGAGCGCAAGCAAACCGCTGAGGACGTCTCGAAAGCGGATTAGGCGATGCCAAAACCGGGGGATGGCCATTCCTTCGGGATCAGCTTGGGGGATGCCTGAGACGGCCCAAGCGGCATCCGGCATGGAGGTCGATGCGTTCAATGCCGTCCTTCAAAAGTGTCATGGACGTTTACGTCCAAGCCTTTCTCGAACAGGTCATGGTGTCGGTAGCGTGCAACGGTGCGCACAGCCTCAGGCAGCGGTTAGCGCGTTGGCTGCTCATGATGCGTGACCGCAGTGACGATGACGCGCTCCCTATCACTCAGAGCCTGCTCGCCGAAATGCTGGGTGTCCAAAGGCCGACCATCACGAATGCTGCCCGGGAGTTGGAACGTGCCGGTTTGATTGAACGCGGCCGACGGCACGTCACGATACTCGATCGGCAGGGCCTCACGGAGGCATCTTGCGAATGTTATCAATTGGTTCGGACGCGCCTCGCTTTTCATCTTCCCAAGACATACGAATGATATTGTCGCTACCCCGCATCGGTAATGTACATTACCGACAACATAACCCTAAACTGCTTAGAATCAGGCTCGCAGGCAGGGCGGGCGGCGGAGGTGGCCTCTCCAGCAGGATCGTGTTCCTGCTGCCGAGGATGAGTGCCGTCATCAGAAGGTGCGTAGGAACCGGCCATGCGCGAAGTCGACCCACCGGATCTCATGGAGACGGTCCGCGAAGGCCTCCTGGTGATCGAGCCCGACCTGACGGTCCGGTTTGCGTACCGTTCCTTTAGCGACACATTCGCAGTCGCCCCAAAGGATATCCCTCGCGATAAGGAGCGCCGGCAATGAAACGGAAGGGAAAGCTCCCGTTCGATCCCAAAGTGTTTCTCTCGAAAGCGAACGGCGGGCGAGCCATTTCCGATTATCGGAAGGATCAAATTGTGTACCAGCAGGGCGATGCTGCGGATTCTGTTTTCTACATTCAGAGCGGCAAGGTCAAGAAGACCGTCGTCTCCGAGCAGGGGAAGGAAGCCGTGGTCGCACTTCTGGGAACCGGCGATTTCTTTGGGGAAGGGTGCTTGACCGGA
>JBEKNW010000184.1:0-8559 GCA_049522435.1 Xanthobacteraceae bacterium | reverse complement strand
CTGCGGTCGTAACGCCTACGGTTCTGTGCCGTCCACATCGGTGACCCCTCCTCGAATCAGGCCACCACCCTTGAATCACAACTGATTCAGGAGACTCAATATGATTCCGGACAGACACTGACACTTGGGGCAATGCCGGTTGCGGCAGCTATTGTAGGCGATGATGGTGTGAGCGCACTTGTCGTTCTCGCAGCGCGCGACGTGGCCGCCGAGCGCCGCCGTGCGGCAGCGCTCGATCGCACTCATGACCTTCATTTGGCCGAGGCTGACGTGCGCGGCGTTGGCGCGCCGCCACGCCGCCCCGTGGTCGCGGAAGATATCCGCGACCTCCAGCGCTGGACGCGACATGACCGCCGGCTGTTACGCCGACGGCTGATTCTTCCTGTTCTTCCTGGGCCTCTTGCGCGGTTGCGACAGCAGGTCGAGCGGGCTCTCGATGCCGGCGATCATGCCGGTGGCGACGCGCGTGTAGCGCGCCGTGGTGTCCAATTTATCGTGGCCCAGCAGCGCCTGGATGATTCGGATATCGGTGCCGCGCTCCAGCAGGTGGGTCGCGAAGCTGTGGCGTAGCGCGTGCAGCGTCACGCTCTTCTTGATCCCGGCTTCATCGGCCGCCTCGTGGAACAGGCGACGCAACTGGCGAGGGGTCATCGGCGTGCTGGGCTTGCGGCCGGGAAACAACCAACGTTCCTGAAGCGGCGTTGTGGCATCGAAACCCCGGCGCACCTTCCACCACTGCCGCAACAGATCGACCGTCTCCGGCGACAGCATGACATTGCGATCCTTGCGGCCCTTGGACTGCTCAACGCGAATGATCCTCTGTGCGCTGTCGATGTGCTTGACCTTCAGCCGGACCACCTCGCCGCCACGCAGGCCGCAGCCATAGCTGAGACTGAGCAGCACGCGGGCCTTGAGGCTACTGGCGACGGCCAGCAGGCGCCGCGTCTCGTCCGGGCTCATCACTAGTGGGATCTTCTGCGGCTCGCGGATGTGATAGATCGCAGCGGCCAAATCCAGTCGCCGTAGCGTCACGCGGAACAAGAACCGCACCCCGGTCATAATACGGTTGCGATTGCAGATGCTCACGTCAGTCTCAGATAGATGCAGCTGGAACCGGCGGATGTCCTCCGCTGTAGCCGTGTCAGGTGACCGCTTCAAAAACGCGGCCAAAAGCCTGCAGCTGCGGACGTGCCCCTTTTGCGTCGCTGCACACAGCTTGCGAGCGTTCATATCTTGGATCATGCGCTGGCGCAGCGGGCTGACCGTAATCGTACTCATAGGCAACTCCTGTCTTGGATGAGGTTGACGACACCTCGATCTTCAAGACAGAACGCCCAGCCCGCTATCGATGATCGCTACCCAGGTTATCGTGTCAGCGTTGACCATATTCGCTGTGGTCACGCGCGCGCGCGAGCGGTTGGGCGGGCGATGCCGACCGACCTGCTCGGGCCGCCTGGGCGGTGCAGCGGCTGCTGGCCGCACGATGGTGAGGTCGCCGGCGGCGCCACTTCTTTTTAGCGGATTGTTGTTCGCAGATTGGGGGCGACGATGGAGCTCGGGCGGTGCGGCCGATGATGACATCGGCTTCGCCGGGTCGGGACGGCGGCGATGGTGACGGCGCCGGTCGAGCGCAGCGAGGTACCGGGTCGTCGACAACGATCGCCAAATTCCGCAGCACTGACAGTGGGGGCGCTTGCCCTCGCGCGCGCAGCGCTGCGGCCGCTGCGGCTCGGAAAGATCAGCGGAATTTGGCAGCGTTGACCATATTCGCTGTGGTCACGCGCGCGCGAATAATAGGGAAGAAGAACAAGGCGACTGCTAACCAACCGCCCTTGCTCAAGCTTTTCTACAAAGAGTCCGATTCCAACGAACGTCTACGCGTCAGCAATTGGATTGTGCAAAGACTCTATAATTATGCAGTCAAGAAAACCGTCGAACTCTGACTTCTGGCGGTCTTTCAACATGTAGCTGATCCAACCCGCGTTCGCACCGTCGCGGACAAGAATTCTGCCGTGACCCCACTCGACCTTCGCCCAACGGTCGCGGATCAGGTTTTCAAGGGCGATAGCATCGACGTGCGAGGGCAATTCAATTGCAAAATGAATATGCCATCGACCGGACGTGCCACGCTCCCATGGACGCAATGCGCGTGCGCGGACCTCGCCCTTTTCAAGTACGGGTAATACACGAAGACGTTTGCCGTGCCGACGAAATGCAGCTCCATACACGGCTCTGTTGAGGAGGTTCATGAAGTGCCGAAAAGCTTGTCTGCATCGATAGTCGTCGATCTTTACCCAACCGCCGCTGTCGGGCTGGTGGCCTTGCTTCAAGGTTAGGGTGACATCGCAAAATTCACCCCAGCTGCTAGTATCGAAGAAGTGTGATTTGGCGGATTCAATAGGATCAGATCTAACCTCCATCGAATTGTTATTCGCGTGTATTGCAGAGGTGGTGGAAGGTCTCACGGCAGCGTTTGAGCGCCGACCCGATAGTGTCGTTCGGAAATTAGCGAAGAAGCTGGGCTTTTGCCTCCCGAATCCTCCTCGAACACGACTTCCACTTCCTGGCTTTGACGCTTGCCGCCGTACTATATTCGGGCTTCTTAGCAATGTAGCCGACGACAAGTACGTCACCCTTATGCGGAACGTCGATCTTCCGATGCTTGCCCCACTCGTCGGGACGGAGCAACTCCAAAAGAAACCGGAGCATCTTCGGGTTCGGTGGGCAAACGGCCTCTAGAATAAAGGCTCCGTTCTCATCTTTCACGTAGGCGTCAGCGCCTTGGTAACCGAGGTCCACGAGATGCTGGTCGGTTCTGTAGATAACATGGCCCATTGCAATATCCCACAGGGCCGCGACGAGTCTATCATGGGCGGTCGGGGCGACCGATGATGACGTCGGCTTCGCCGGGTCGGGGCGGCGGCGGGCGAGCGCAGCGAGGTACGGGATCATCGACAACGATCGGCAAATTCCGCAGCACTGACATGGTTACGCGCTTCCCACCGTCGCCGTCGTCTCATCAAAGTAAAACCATCGCTTTGTCACGTCGGGGAAATGCAGTGGCCTGCCGTGTACGCGATCTTGTTCATTGACGTTGAATTGCCAAACTACGACGCGTATGTCGTCCGGCGCAAAGACCTTCGTCGTTGTCCACTCGTCATTCGTAAACTCAAGCTTGATTAAACCGTCGGCTTCGAGTGCTTCTGCCGTTTCAAAGTCGCACCCGGGCAGGGCATATTGGACCAAGCTGCGGCCGCTGCCATCCGTGGCAGTTAGATCGTAGCGCAAGACCTTTTCCGACGTGTTCATGATACTTGTTCGCGCACTTGTGCCGCGTTGAGCAACTTCATCATCCTCGCGCGAAACGAGCCGTGTCGTCCGCTTGATCTCGCCCTTGCACAAATCAACCGACATTTTTCTGGCGGGTGCTGGGCCGTTCAGCCGGCTCTGCCACGGTCTCTTTTCTCTTTTTGCCCGCGATGGGAAGCAGCATCTCGCCTTGTCCCTCAGTGCGCTTGCGACCCTTTTTCGGCCGCGTAGGTGTTGCTTTTTCCTCTGCAATGCTGCGGCGGAGCGCGTCTATCAGGTTCACAATATTCTGCGGCCGTGGAGCGGCGTGCTGGCGCGATACCGGCAGGCCAGCCTGTTTCTTCTTGAGCATGTCGACCACGGCTTCCTCGTAGTGATCCAGGAACTGCGGTGGGTCGAAGTCGGCCGCCTTGCTTTGGAGGATGTGCTGGGCCAGCTTGAGCATATCCGGCTCGAGCTTCACGTTCGGGATGTCGTCGAAATACTCCTTCGCGTCCCTGATCTCGTAGGGATAGCGTAACGTGGTGCCCATCAGCCCTTTGTCCCAAGGCTCAAGCATGATGACCCGCTCGCGCTTCGCCAGCACGACACGACCGAGCGCAGTCATGCCCTTGCCGCGCATCGCCTCGCGGATCACGGCAAAAGCGTCCTGCCCGACCTGATCGTTCGGTGTGATATAGTAAGGGCTGTCCAGATATCGCCCGTCGATTTGCTCGCGCCGAACGAACGAGTCGATTTCGATGATGTGCTTGCTCTCGACCGCTAGGGCGTCGAGCTCATCGTCATCCACCAGGATGTAAGCGTTCTTGGCGTATTCGTAGCCGCGGCCTTTATCCTCGCCCTCGACAGGTTCGCGCGTGACCTCGTCGACCAGGTGCTGGCGCAGGCGGTTGCCGGTCTTCTTATTGATCTGGCGGAACGACACTCGCTCGGTCGATGACGTCCCGGTGTAGAGGGCAATAGGACACGAGACCAACGAGAGTTTGAGGTAGCCTTTCCAAAACGGACGCGCGGGGGCCATGGATATCTCCTTGGGTTGCGGGTGCCACCCGGGGCACCGGCCGCGTTCACGGACCACCTTGCGGGAGAAACGCAGGCTGGTGCGGGCCAATCCGTCGATGCCCGGCTCTATACGCTGCTGCTCATGTAGGGTGCGATTTTCTGGCGAGCGAATCGTTCCGTTTGCGATGGTTAATTGGTCCCATTCGGCGCTCAGCCTCGGAAGATGCAGCCAGCTCTTTTGATCCGATGAGGCACCCCTTTTACCAGGTGAAACTGGTCAATCCCATGAGCAGGGCAGGGAGCGGGCATCTCCGACCTGACGCGAGCCCCGACATGGTTCGGTCGAAGCTCGAGGTGGCCGATATTTTCCGCCACCATGGTGAGGCGTGGCGCTCGGCCAATGCCGGCCACGTCAACCTCACCCAACGACGCGTTGTCCGGCGACGTGCTTCAAGTGTGCTTGGTGGACTCGGACAGAGAGCGATGGCTTAACTATGCGTTGCGTTATCTGGTCGCATGTCGTTCGCGCTCACCAATTCACGTCACTACAAAGCGCCTGTGCCGCAGCGACTTCTGACGAAACTTAACCTCCAGAATTTAAGCTAAAAAGAACTAAGACTGTTTACAGGCAGGTCGATCGCGCCTCATTAGCTGCGCTCATGAGCGCACGCGATCAAACAACTTATCTCGTCATCGCCGATTTGATGCAGCGCTATCAGTGCAGCCGCATGTGGATTGTGCGCCGCATGGCCAGCTCCACGCATCCATTCCCACAGCCGACAAAATTCGGCGGCGGCCGCAACTGCGTCAGGCGATGGCGGTCCGTCGACGTCGAGAGGTGGGATGAAGAAGAAAGGAACCCAGTCATGAATCCGCATTGCCAAGATGACGCGTGTTGTCGGGGAAAATCAACTCCGCGGTGAAAGCGGCGAACGACGCCACGGCGACGGTGACGACAGCGCAAGCCATGCTCGCCTCCAAGTCCATGGCGGTTGGGCAACTGCTCCTTGAAGCGAAGAAGCCGGACTTGCCGTGATTCACGACCTTAGCGCCCGTAAGATCATTCACTGAGCAGGCCCGGTCGAGGTGATCTCCTCAATGTGAGCGCTCCACTTCTCGTACGCCTCGCGAACTTCCTTCTTGAAATCGTAAGTCTGGTAGGTCGCGACGATGCCGCCGAAGCTGCCGCTCTTGTGGTTGAGGCACTTCTCGATCACCGGCACCGGAATTTGCAGCCGCGCCATGCCGCTTGCGACGCTCCTCCTCAAGTCATGCAAACGCCAATGCGGCATGTCAGGATTAATCAGTTCGCGGAAGTTGTTGCGCTGGCCTGTCATTGGCGCATCGGCGCCGTTGAGCACAAACCTGCCCGTCCTTGGCAACTTCGCCAGCACCGCGCGCATGGCATCGGTCAACGGGACGGACAACGGGTCGCCGTTCTTGGTGCGCTTGCCATCGAGTTCAATCGAGTTAGCTTTGATCTCGCTGCGTTCAAGCTTGGTGATCTCTGATCGACGACAGCCCGTCAACAACAGCAACTTTACCAGCGCCCCGACGCCGCCGCCGGCCGCATTGGCGTTACGCCACACAGCCACGATCTCGCTATCGTCAAGGGTGCGCTGACGGATGGTGTCCTTCGCCGGCGCCGGGACCGTGCGCATAGGAGATTCGTAATTCTCTTCGCGACCCTCAACCCAATGGAAGAACGCGCGCAGTACCTTGTGGGTGGTGATCTCGGCAGCCGGTCCACGGTCGGCGGCGTCATCCATGAGCTTGACGATGTCGCGCTTGGCGACGGAGCGCAACGGCCGGCCTGCCCAAGCCGCCGCGGCCTGATCCAGCACGCGCGTGACATACAAGTGCGTGGCGGGTCTCGCCCGGCCGGCGTGCCTCTCTCGATACGACTCGATCTGAAAGCCAACAGAGCCGTCGTCATGCTCATCATTGCGCCGGGCGATGGCCGGGTCGCTGCCGAGTTTGACGGCCTCCAGCGCCCGGCCAGCCGCGGTACGTGCGGCGGCGAGGCCAAGGCGAGGATACGGGCCAAGCGTGTACTTGCGCGAGTGGCGGCCCATTCTGTAGCGCACGGCCCAACTCTTATGACCGCTCGGCTGAACGATAAAATACAAGCCGCCGATTTTTTGGTCGGCGTACTCGACGCGCTCGGCTTGCGGCTTCTCGTTCTTGAGGAAGGGATCGGTCAGCATCTTGACGGGCATCGGAGTAGACCTTTGGCTGTTACCCCGACGGTTAATCGGGGTAACGAATGGTTGTATTAGGGTGCGATCTCGTGTGACTAGGCGTGACGACGTGTGATAGTCAAAAATGCCGATGCCATCAGCACAAATCAAGCATCTAATAATAGAAATACCTGGAAAGTCAGAAGAACCTCAATACAGGGTAAAAGCCTCCGGCAGGTCGATCTCCATTGTTTTCTGCTACGTCGGTGGACGCTGCGCCGCGACGATGCCTTTCGCTTCCAGCGCATGCGCGATGCGCAGCGCCACGTCGTCGCGCCATGGCGCCGCGATGATTTGTACGGCGATCGGCAATGGCGCAATCGGCACCGGTACGGCGACGACGGGCAGGCCGATGAACGAGATCGGCTGCGTGAAAAGGCCGAGATCGGCCCGCACCGGCAATTCGACATCGTCCAGCATGAACGTCCGCTGCCCGATCAGCGGCGCCGTGCACGGCGTCGCCGGCGCCAAAATGGCGTCGATCTCCGCGAACAATTTGAGCACCTCGCCGCGATACCAGCGGCGGAATTTCTGCGCCTTCACCGCCAGCGAGGCCGGCACCATGGCGCCCGCGAACAGCCGGTCGCGCACGGCGGGATCGAATTCTTGCGCCCGCGTGCGCAGGCGATCGAGGTGCAGGCTCGCGGCCTCGCTCGCGGTGATGATGAAGGCGGCCGAGCGCGCGCGTTCCGCCTGCGGAATCTCGATGTCGCGATTGGCGCCGAGCGCCGCCGCCACGCGGTCGATGGCGTAGACCGCCTCCGCGGTCCGGCATTTGAAATAACCGCCGGCGACCGCGATGCGCAAGCCCTCGGCGCCCCGGTCGAGGAGCGGAACGACGGGTTCGGCCATACGATCGGCGCAAGCGGGATCGTCGGGGTCGTAGCCCTGCATGGCGTCATAAGCGAGCGCGAGATCGCGCGCAGTGCGCGCCAGCGGACCCACATGATCGAGGCTCGCCACGAATGGGAAGCTACGCGCACGGCTGAGCCGGCCGTAGGTCGGCTTGAGGCCGAACAGGCCGCAGAGCGAGCAGGGCACGCGGATCGAGCCGTTGGTGTCGGAGCCGAGCGCGAGCGGCACGAGGCCGCCGGCCACCGCGGCGGCCGATCCGCCGGAGGATCCCCCGGTCATGCGGCTGAGATCATGCGGATTGCGCGCCGGGCCATCGTGAACATTCTCGCCGGTGAAATCGTAGGCGTATTCGCCCATGTTGAGCGCGCCGACAAGGACGGCGCCGGCCGCTTCGAGCCGCTCGATCAGCGCCGCGTCGCGGCTTGCGGCCGGTGCGTCGCGATTGATTTTCGCGCCGGCAAGCGTCGGCAGCCCGGCGACGTCGAACAGGTTTTTCACCGCGAACGGCACGCCGGCGAGCGGGGGAGATCGTTCGCCCCGCGCGCGGGCGTCGTCGAGCGCCTGCGCGCGGAGAAGCGCACGCTGCTCAGTAACCGCGGTGAAGGAATTGAGCAACGGATCGCGCGCGCGAATGCGGGCGATCGTTGCTTCCACGACGCTCAGCGCGCTGGTGCGGCCGGCACTGATGGCCGTGACGATATTGGCGGCCGTGCTCCAGGTGAAATCGATCGCCGTCTCAAGCACGGAACACCGGCGCCGGCTCGGTCTCGTCGGGGAGCGAAAATTCGTCGACGAGCGTTGCATGAGTGAGGATCAATTGCAGATTGAGCTTGACGCCGGTGTGCCAGGCCGGATCGATCGGCAGCGCGAGCGCCTGCGCGCTCGCCGCGACGAGCATGTCGATGGCATCGTGCTTTTTGGCAGGCGCTGGGCGTGCCGGCGTCCTTGCTCTTCGCGCTGTCTTTGGCTTGCCGGTCATGGCTTTGCGGGATTTGCGGGTCATGTCGCCGAAGCTTTGCGAAATTGGTAAGAGGGGCAAAACTCGCGGCGGTCAGGGCGGTCGGGGTTGGGTGGCGACCAATTCCGGCAGGTATGGGATGGCCGGGCTGCCCGGGACAGCCAGTCTTGAGCCGAGGTAATCCCAGAACGCGAT
>JBEKNW010000183.1:0-8644 GCA_049522435.1 Xanthobacteraceae bacterium | reverse complement strand
AAAGTCCGCTTATCAATGCGCCAATTGCAGAACGACCCGGAGAAAATCCGATCGTTCTACCAAAAGCCATCCCTCAAATATGCCGCGTGATGGTGAACTTACTTATGGTCTGATTAATAGTCTCAACGGTCCATCGCGATGAACTTGGTGGTTTCTATCAAACAATGATCTTGAAGTGCTCTTCGATCGACTGGCAGGCGGGTGATTTTGCAAAACAGCAAGTAATCTATCGCATAGAGGTAATGTCCCAATTGCGATCAGTACGGGAGCACGTTGATACAGTGAGGATGGCTTTGTCAAAGAACGAGAACGCGTGGGAGGGGACAAAAGTTTATCAGGATGAAGTGATGATGAATGCGCAGCATGGTCGCCGCAGTGACCGCCCGCAGGAAATGCGTTGGACCGATAAAAAGATTATCTCGTATCTCGAAAAGGTTGGCCTGCACCCGGTTCCGCGGAGACCGAGTTAGGTGTTTTTATGGAACCGGGAATAACCGGGAATTGTATCAGCGGGTAGGGCGGAATAGCGAAGTGTATTCCGCCATTCAGCCGTGCCAACGTGGTGGGTTACGGGCTTCGCGCCAACCCGCCTTACTTGCTTTTCGACCAAGCCGATAGATCATCTTTCATGCCCGCCTAGCCGCCTATAGAGATAACTTCTGATCGATCTCCCGAAACGCCAACGTTTTCATAAGGCTTTCTTCGGAACCAAATAGAGAATGCTCATTTAAGTTGTATCGGTCAAGCACGCGTAAAACCTCCAGACGCTCGCTTGATGGAACCGTAATCTTGTACAGTCGGTCTTGATCTTTACGATTCAAACCAAAAATACGTTGATGCGACACAAATTTCCATTTTCCACTTGAAGCTTCCCGCTCTACGCACACTGTATAGCTCGATCGCTGACGGAAATGACGTTCATGACTTTTCAAAGAGTGCCCTCCGTGAATGATAATCTTGGGTCCCAAAGCGTTTCCGGACTTCACGTTGTTCGGTGTTTCCGAAAAGATGTAGATCGCCACGTCGTTTCCGGGTACGGAACACGCCATGTCCGTTGCAGCTTGCGCCTTTGCAAACGCGAAATAGGCGGCGACGTATGGCGAGCGACTCCAATCGAGGATCGGCGAAGAAAATCCGCAGTGCCGCAGATGCGTCATGAAGGTAAGAGCCGGATGCCGCCGGAAATAGCAGCCAAAATCCGTTCCCGGCTCTGGTTCGGACCATTCGGACACTTCCCAACTCTTTCCCGTGAAAGTCTCGATTTCTGGCTTTATGCGCGACATTAGCTGAAAATACTCGGCCACTGAAAATGGTTGGGAGACCCTGCGTTCGAGCGTGGTCGTCAACTTCCATTTCGCATTAGAGACGCCCCGAAACCATACTCCGGTCAACGAGTTGCTATTGTCTTTTTCAATTTGAAGAAGGCGTTGCTCGCAGTCCCGCCAGGTACTCACGCGCGTTTCATTTTTCGTTTCCATAAAGACCCCTTCTCGCCAGCAAGTAGCCCGGATAACGTGACACCTTACTATTCTCCAATATTCCGATTCCGTACTTCACCCGAACGATTCTGGTCTTGCCGCGTAGCAAGAAAAACCCGGACGACGTTGACAGGCGGCACTGCTGATCCCGGATTTCGTTTCACTCAATCCAGGCTACGTTTTTGCTACAAAGCGCGGCGCCGGCACCGTCGGCGCGCGGCGTATCGCGAAAACTTGACACGCCAATTTTATTACTAAAGTGAAGCACGATCAAATTGTGCATCATGGGACCAATCCGTCGCACCATCAACCTAATCGTCGCACTCACCCTTGCCGCTGCCGGATTGGGAGGCTTAGGTTACCTCCTGTTTTTCGCAGTCCGTTTTAGGGGTTGGGCGGTCATGGCGACTGTTACGATCGGCGTTGTTGGCCTATATTGGCTATGGGCCGATTATATCAATGCGGATCCCCGAGCGGAGAAATAGCGTTATTTCTATGAGATCATGGCTGAGAAGCGACAAGCTTGTGAACGGTGCCAAGCTCAAGTCAAAGCGGGGCGACACGCCGAACCACATCCCAATTTAGAAGCAACGTGGCGTGGCAAGCCCTATGGCCACATGTTTGGCGGTGGCGTGGATTCTCTGTACAAGTGCCAAGTTTGTGGAACTATCTTGTTTCACTCAACTGACCAAGCGGATTTCGGCTGGCAATTTGCCGACTGAAATTCGAACTTCACCAGCTATGGCCGCGAGCGTGACGGATCGGGTTATGGTCGCTAGAAGAATTGACGATGGAATATCGAAATAGCAGGCAAATTCTATGACGGCGGAAGATGACGAAGAACAATATCGTCGCAATCTTGCCGAGCATGAAGCGGTGCGGGCATACGTTCGGCCGCGCCTTGAACGCGCGGAACGCGCATACAGCCAAATTCTTACAAGCCTTTGGATAGGCAATGCCGGTGCGGCTCTTGCTACGCTTACTTTCATCGGCGGAGCATCACAGAAAGGAGCATTTCCTCGCGCCCTGCTCTTTCCGCTCTGGCTATTTGTTCTTGGGCTTATATCGATGGGAATCGGGTCGGCAATTGCCTTGGTGAAGGAAGCAATAGCCCTAGATCATCTGCAACGGGCAACTTCATTTCCAGATATGAAGTTAGGTTACATTAAATCGAGCACGGAGCAGGCGGGACTGACCTTGGATGCCCGGACATTGACGGCTGTGCTTTCGGCGACATTCTTTATCCTTGGGTGTGCTGCCGGTTTAATCGGGCTTCATTTTCGAATTAGCATGCATTCCGCGACGGACAATGGATTACGAATTACCGAATTACGGTGACAGAATTACGGTGACACCTTTGGAGTGCACCCCAAAACTGCGACACGCTAATTGAGTGACATGGCCTCTGAGGAGGGATCATGTCGGATCAATTGCAGCGTGCATTTTCGACGGAGTTCAAAGAACGGCGGTGCTTCCTTTTATCCGTAGAATTTTTCGTATTGCTGACTCTTTCGGAGCCTCACCTGTCCGATCCTCACCTTGCGCTCCGTGCGGTCTGTGGCTACATTCGAACCACACTGACCAACGAGGCTTATCATGACCGCTGACACAATCGTCCGCTCGCGGATCGACGCCGGTACCAAAAAGCGAGCCGCCTCTGCCTTGAGCGCCATGGGCTTGACCATCTCGGACGCAATCCGCCTGCTTCTGCTACGTGTGGCCGACGAAAAACGCCTACCGTTCGACGTGAAGGTTCCGAACGCCGAGAGCCGCCGTGCGATGGCCCAATTGCGCGCGGGCAAGGGCAAACGGTCCGACACGGCGGCCGCGTTGTTCAAGGATTTAGGCATCTGACGTGCTTACGCCGGTCAGGTCGGGGCGGTTTAAACGCGACGTGAAGCGAGCCGAAAAGCGCGGCAAAGACATGGACAAGTTGAAAGCCGTTCTGTCCCTGTTGATCGAAGAAAAACCGCTTCCGGACCGCTACCGCGATCACCCGCTCAAGGGTGAGTGGAAGGGCTTTCGTGACCTTCACATCGAGCCGGATTGGCTGTTGCTTTACGCCGTCGAAGGCAACGAACTGCAACTTGCCCGCACCGGCACACATTCGGACTTGTTCGATGAATGATCGGGTCGGTACGGAGCACTGTTACCGCATATCATGCGGCGTCTCCGCTCCATGGATTGCCGGGTCAAGCCCTTGGGTCAAGCCCGGCAATGACGCTTATGATTGTAACGATCTCCGCACCCGCTCCGCGATGCGATCGACGCTCGGCAGCGCCATATCCTCCAGAATGTCGGCGGCCGGCAACGGGATATGCGGCGTGGTGATCCGCACCGGCGGTCCGTCGAGGTCGTAGAACGCTTCGTCGGCGACGATCGAGACGAGCTCGGCGCCCCAGCCGCACAGCCGCGGATTCTCTTCCACGGTGAACAGGCGGTGCGTGCGCGCGACCGAGCCGAGGATGGTCTGCGTGTCGAGCGGCACCAGCGAGCGCACATCGACGACTTCGCAGTCGATGCCGTGCTCGGTTTTGAGCTTTTCCGCCGCCGCCAGCGCGCGCGGCACCATCAAAGCGAGCGCGAGGATGGTGGCATCCCCGCCCGGCCGCACGATCTTCGCCGTGCCGAGCGTGTCGACGATCTCGCCGTCCGGCACCTCGCCCTTGGTCGGATAGAGCGCCTTGTGCTCGAAGAAGATCACCGGATCGGGATCGCGCACCGCCGCCGCCATCAGCCCGATCACGTCGCGCGGGCTCGACGGCGCCACCACCTTGAGGCCGGGAATCATCATGCACCAGTTCTCGACGCTCTGCGAATGCTGGGCGCCGAAACGCACGCCGCCGCCGTTGCCGGTGCGCACGACGAGCGGAATTTTGACTTGCCCGTTGGACATGTAGCGGCTCTTGGCGAACTCGTTGGCGATATAGTCGAAGCAGACCGCGAAAAAGTCCGAGAACATGATCTCCGCGATCGGCTTAAGGCCGGTCATCGCCGCGCCCATGGCGGCGCCGAGGATCGCCTGCTCGGAGATCGGCGTGTCGCGCACGCGCACCGGCCCGAACTGCTCGAACAAGCCGACGGTCGCCTTGAAGACGCCGCCGGGCTTGCCCACGTCCTCGCCGAGGAAAACGACGTCGGGGTCGCGCGTCATTTCCTGCGCGATGCCGCGGATGACCGCGTCCCGGTAGGTCAGTTCCGCCATGCGAAGCCTCCGTCGGCGTAAACATCCTTGGTGAGGAGATCGAGCGACGGCGGCGGGGCCGCCTTGCACTCTTCGGTCGCCTCGTCGACGCGCCGTTTCACGTCGGTCTCGATGCCGACGATGACCCCCTCATCGATGCCGAATTGCTTGAGCCGCGCGCGATAGATTTTGATCGGATCGCGCTCTTTCCACTTTTCCAGTTCGCCTTCGGGCCGGTATTTCGCCGGGTCGGCGCGCGAATGCCCGCTGTAGCGGTAGGTCAGGCATTCGATCAAAGACGGCCCGCCGCCCGCGCGCGCTTTGTCGTAGGCGGAGATGGCGGTGCGGTAGACGATGTCGGCGTCGTTGCCGTCGACGATAATGCGCTCAAGGCCGTAGCTGGCGGCGCGATCCGCGGCCGGATGCGGCACCGCGGTGACGTCGCTGATCGGCGTGTACTCCATGTAGAGGTTGTTCTCACAGACGAAGACCACCGGCAGCTTCCACACCGCGGCGAAGTTCAATGCCTCGTGGAAGGCGCCGATATTCGTCGTGCCGTCGCCGAAGAAGCACACCGACACATCCTTCTGCCCCTTGTACTGCGCGCGCCAGGCCGCGCCGCAGGCAATCGGCAGGTGCGCGCCGATAATCGCATAGGAACCCATCACGCCATGATCGACCGAGGTCAGGTGCATCGAGCCGCCCTTGCCGCGCATCAGGCCGATGTCGCGTTGCATCAGTTCGCCCAAGACCTTGGCGATTGGCACGCCGCGCGCGAGCGTGTGGGCGTGGCCGCGATAGGTGCAAAAGCTCAGATCGCCCGGGCGCATGGCGGCGGCGAAGCCGGTGGCGACCGCCTCCTGGCCGAGCGAAAGGTGGCTGGTGCCTTTCACGAGGTTCTGCAGGAAGAGATCGAACGCGCGCTGCTCGGCCTCGCGGATCTCGACCTGCATGCGGTACATGGTGAGTCGCTTCTCTTCGCCGATGTCGTCGTTGAGGCTTGCCGTCGAAGTGGGCGCGCGGTCCTCTATCTTAGCCATGAAATATCCTTGGAATGCCCGATATGATGCGTGGGGCGGGCGCAACTTAGCGCCACTTGCGAAGCCGAGGCAACGGTTCCGGGCTGGGCATGCGGCGTCGTTCGATCGGAATGTCCCGCTTGCGCGGGGTGCGGCAACTTAGGTAAGTGGCGCGAGCGGAGATTGCGATGGCCCAAGATCAGGCCCACCACCTTGTTCACCGCTTCTTCGGCGGTCCACCCTTGGCGGTGATTGGGCGGCTGATCCTGCTATCGATACTGGTCGGCGTGATCCTCGCTGCGATCGGCCTCGATCCGTGGAACATCGTCGAATCGGTCCGCCAGCTCATTTTGCACATCTGGGCTATGGGCTTCGATGTCGTGCGCTGGCTCTGGCGGTATTTCCTGCTCGGAGCCGTCATCGTCGTGCCGATCTGGTTCCTGGTCCGGCTCGCCAAAGCGCCCCGCGGCGGCTGAATGGACAGGCATTCCTGGGCCGAGCCAACGGGTCCGGCCACAGAAGTCGGCTGTTGCCGACTTCTGCAGCTTGATCGCCAATCTCGGGTAAACCCGAGATTGGCGGCCGGCCCGATGACAGGCTCCGCGAGGAGCCCGGAATCCATTCATAGGCGCTGGTTATGGATTCCGGCCCTCGCCGCTATCGCGGCTCGGCCGGAATGACGAACGGTCACTCGTCGATCGGAAGCGGACCGGAGGGCATCGGCGCATCGCCCTCGCTCGGCATGGAGTGATCGCGCGGGCCGCGATGACGCCGTCGCCGTCGATGCAGCGGGAAGCGGTCCGGCGAACCGTCGTAGCCATTCGGGCCATTCGGGCCATTGGGGCCATTGGGCCCTTGACCCTGTTGCGGCGGCTGCTGCTGCGGCTGGCCGCCGGTGATGAACGACGGCAACCGCTCAACATCCTCCTCGCTCGCCGGCGGCAGGTTCTGCGGGCGCGGTTGAGCGTGCTGCGGCTGGGTTTGCGCGGGCGGTTGCTCGCGCGGATAGAACGGCTGCGGCTCGCGCGGCGCAAACGGCTCGCCGATGGAAGGCTGCTCGTTGTCGTCGTCGTCGTACCCGTCTTCGGGAAGATTGCCGCGCGCCTCGCCCGTTTGCTGGAAATAGGGCTGAGTCTGGCGAAACTGCTCCTGCGCCGCCGCGATCAGGCGGAAGTAATGCTCCGCGTGCTGATAATAGTTCTCGGCCGCGACCGGGTCTCCGGAGCTCTGCGCATCTCGGGCAAGCTGGAGATATTTTTCGGCAACGTGGGATGCCGTTCCCCGAATTTTCACGTCCGGTCCATTGGACTCGTACATTCGCGACAACGGATTCTGGTGATGACCACCTTTGCGGTTGCGACCCCGCATGCGCTTGTTCTGGTTCTGACCGTTTCTCATGGTTCGCTGTTCTGCCAACCCCCTTATTTGCGGCGGCGCGGCTGCCGCCGTTTCACCTTCACTGAATGTCAGTCCATCCTGACGCACTGACCCGGGCAATCTGTCTTTGCGCATCGCTTTCGCGGCTCACGCCGCAAGCGCCATCGTCATCGGCCTTCGCCGCTGCGCGGCGCCTGTTGACGTCATGAATCCTCGGCAATGCAGCCTCACCGGCGGTTTCGCCGCGGTGTTGCGAACCTCTCGTTATGCGCGACACTTCACCAATGCGCGCCGAACCGATGAAACTTCTCGGTCTGAATGTGGCGATCCCGTCTGCCGTCCGATCCGGCTTTCGCTCTGTTTACGGCTTTCGCTTCACCTGGCCTGCGCTGCCGACCTCTTCGAGGGACGCTCTCGGCGTTCAAGGCGGCGCGGCACCATCATCTCGGGCCGATTCCGTGCGAGCAAGCTAGTCGGTTCCGGCCAATATTCCAAGTGCTTTTTTGGCTGCTTTTCTGCCTGGGGGCCAATGCTCCCTGCTCATACCCCTTTTTTTGCCCCTTTTTTGCGGCTTTTCTCGCAAGCAGAGCACGGGGCACACCATGAAGATCGGGGCTCGGCGGCGACGGGACAAGCCCCACCGCCGAAAACAAGGCGGCGACGGCCTGCGCCTGCCCGGCGCCGAGTTCGACGACGAGAGCGCCGCCAGGTCGGAGCAGCGCCGGCACTGTGGCGGCGATCGCCCGATAGAAGTCGAGCCCGTCGGGTCCGCCATCGAGCGCCCGGCGCGGGTCAAAATCGCGCACCTCGGGGGCGAGCGCGGCGACCTCGCCGGATGCGATGTAAGGCGGGTTGGCAACGATCACGTCGAACGGTCCGTCGAGCGCCGCCGCCATGTCGGAGGCGAGGAACGCCGCGCGCGTCGCTCCGACGCCTAGCGCATTGTCGCGCGCAACGAGAAGCGCGCTGAAGCTCGTATCGGTGCCGATCCCGAAGGCGTTGGGCAGCTCGGTGAGCAGCGCCAGAAGCAGCGCCCCGCAGCCGGTGCCGAGGTCGGCGATCCGCAGCGCCCGCGAGCGCGCCCCCTCGGCATCAATCGCGGCAAGCGCAGCCTCGACGACGGTTTCCGTCTCCGGCCTCGGAACCAGCGTCGCGGCGTCGACGCGCAGCTTCAGGCTCCAAAACTCCTTGCGGCCGAGAATGCGCGCGACCGGCTCGCGCGCGAGCCGCCGTTGCGCGAGCGCGGCGATGGCATCCGCTTCCTCGGGGTTCAACATGCGAGCGCCCGCGGCCGCCAGCGCCGCATGGTCGAGGCCAAGAAAGTGACCAACAAGAATGCGGGCGTCGAGTTCGGGCGAATCGAGGCCGGCCGCCCGAAATTTGTCCGCCAACGCGCGCCGCGCTTCGGCCACGGTAAGAGCCTTGGCACTCCTGGGCCGCGCAAAAGCGGTAGCGCCTACGCGCGGCATCATGCGCCGCCCTCCTCGGCTGCGAGCAGCGCCGCCTGGTGCTCGTTGGAGAGCGCGTCGATGATCTCGCCCAATGCCTCGCCCTCGATGATCTGCGGCAGCTTGTAGAGGGTGATT
>JBEKNW010000182.1:0-8860 GCA_049522435.1 Xanthobacteraceae bacterium | reverse complement strand
GCCATCATCTCGCCGGACATGACGATGTAGATTTCCTGTGCCTTACCCTCGCGGATCGGCATGGCGAAACCGCCGCACACGACGTCGCCGAGCACGTCGTAGGAAACATAGTCGACGTCGTCGTAAGCGCCGTTCTCCTCGAGGAAATTGATCGAAGTGATAACGCCGCGGCCGGCGCAGCCGACGCCTGGCTCCGGTCCGCCTGACTCGACGCACTTGATGCCCTTGTATCCGACCTTGAGCACATCACTGAGCTCGAGGTCCTCGACCGAGCCGGCTTCGGCAGCGAGGCCCAGCACCGTGTCCTGCGCCTTGGCATGAAGGATGAGGCGGGTGGAATCGGCCTTGGGATCGCAGCCGACGATCAGAATTTTCTGACCGAGATCGACGAGGGCTGCGAGCGTGTTCTGGGAGGTCGTAGACTTGCCGATGCCTCCCTTGCCGTAAAAGGCGATCTGTCGCAGAGCGGCCATGGTCTTCCCTTTCGGTTAGCGTCTTCATGTTTCGGGGCGGACATCGCCGCCTCAGCAAAAGCATGTTGAGCAACTAGCGTGCCAGCCGCCTTGCCCGGTCCGGACCGGTTGCGTTTATTCCATCAATTCAATTAGTTGCATCGTCGCGCGACCGTCACCCGGCTATTTTTGTAATGTGTGGGGAAGTCGACAAAGATCGACAAGGCTTGTCGTATCGCAGCGGTCAATGCTGCGTGCCGGCGCGCGATCGCGTGCAGGAAAATGCGCGCTTTGCTGGGGCCGGCGCGATCCGGCGTCGCTTGCGCCGGTCCGTCGCCCTATCGCGCTTTCAGCTTCAATTCGCGGCCAAGAGCTCCACCGCCGCGGCAAGTGGACAATCGATCAGCTCAATGCCGGTCTCGTCGAGGAACCGGAGCTCGTTGCGGGTCAGCAACGCGCGTTCGGCAACCGCCAGATGGCCGCCCGCCGAACGTTTGGCGATCTGCCGCGCGAAAATACGCAGCATCTGATCGTGAAACCGCGTTCCAATGAACAGAAAAGCACTTTTCCGGCGCCGCTCCTTCACCACGTCCGGAATCGGCGTCTGGATATCAATCTCGGTAAGCACCTCGACATAGTCGGAGTCCGACACGAGAAAGTTCGCCGCTGGAGTGATTGCACCGTGCGGCTTGTAAAGGATCGTGGTCCAGCTCGTGGCGGCAGCCAGATCGACCTGCACACCGGACGCATCGTAGGCCCGCGTCCAGACCTCGCGAAACTCGCCCGCGCGGGTGACGCCTTGGATCTCGCCCCAATCCGTCCGTCCGCTCTCCTGCAGCGCGGCACGCATGGCGCCGTCGTACCAGGTGTCGACGATGAGTGGCAGGCGCCACCCGGCAAGGCGGTGATGGAGCGCAGTCGGAGCCATGGGCGCGCGAAAAATCTCTGTCATCAAAGCGGTTAGCGTCTTGCGGTGCCGCCGACTTTCGATGAACTGGGCCGCTGCCCATAGATTGCCCCGAATGCGGCCCGACACCGGGGCTTTGGCATGTAACGCCAGCGCGAGTGCCTCGGGCGTTGTTGGGATCGAGGCGGAACCCTGGGCGAAAAGACAAGGCCCGAGATACGGAACGACGTGACCCGCGGCGAGTTCGCCCTTAACCGCAGCAAGCGCCGCGAGCGTCTCGTCCGCGGCAACCGCCGGTCTCGAAATCGGTGCAACAACGCTCATCGCGCAACTCCAAACATGCCACCCGTCACTCGCCGATACGCTGGGCTTCGACCGTGATTGGAAGCCGGGTCTCGGCGGGCATGACCGGCAGCGCCAGCACCCAGCCATTTTTTAGCCTGATCCAACCGCCCCACAGTGTTTCCTTTTCGACGGCGACGATCGGCACTTCGAGATCCTTCTTCGGTGCGTAGGCGGATAGCCCTTTCTCGGTCCGGCGGATCATCAGTTTCATGGTGCAGGCCCCTGCTCTGCGCTTGGCAGCTCGATCTTGATTGGCGGATTGTCGATACTCGCAAGCTCCTTACCGCGCATGCCGACGACCGCCGCGCGGTCGACGAACTCGACGGCATAGATGTAGAACTGCTGCAGGAATATGCCGATATCGCGCACGTAGCCGATATCACCCTTGCGCACGAGGTTCTCGCCAATCTCCTTCCCCGGATAGGTACCGTCGTTCTTGACGTGCTTGATCGAGCGCACCTTCTCGCCGGGATTGAAGAGCGGTGCGGTGAAGATCTCCACTGCCTGCTCACGCCCAAGGCCCATCGTCGCTCTCCTTTGAGGTTTTGCTTGTTCGGATCGTGCGCCGCGCCTGCGCACGGCGGCGCACCTCCGGATCGGGATCGTTACACAGGCTTGCCAGCGCCAGCGAATTGCCGCGTTCGGCGACAACATAACGCACGCGCAAATCGTCATCGGTGACGAGTGCGGTGAGTTGCACCGGCTCCAGGCGTTCGGCGACTGCAATCCGCACCAAAGGATCAGGGTCGACCGCCATCGCCGGCAGCACATCCGCCTTGATCCGGCGCGCCACCTCGCGGCGCACCTGCGGGTCGGGGTCGCTCATGGCAATCGGCAGCGCGTCCGACGACACCCGCTTCACGGTGACCAGCCGTACTGCATAATCCGCGTCGCCAAGCAGCGGAATGAGCGCCGCACCTTCGAGGCGTTGCGCCACAACCATGCGCACCTTGCGGTCGGGATCATGGCGTAGCCTTGCAATCCGACTCACCGGCAGGCGGTGTGCCACCATGGCGCGGACGTCGGGCTCGACATCATTGAGCAGCGGCGGCAACAGGAAGACGCTCACATGCTTGGCGGCCAACACCCGTGTTTCGAAATAGGGATGAGCGAGATATTTCTCCGCCTCCTTGGGATTGGCGGCGAAGAAGCGATCGATGCGTCTGGCGCGCCGGTCACGCACGCAGATGCGGCCGAGGTCGCAATGCCCTTCCGCACGGATCACCTCGTGCGGACAATCGCCGCAAGATACCGGCCGGCCGAGCCAATCGACCGTCTCAGTGGCTGCGCCGGAGCTGCTGGTCGGGGCCACGAGGTCAACAACTCACGCCGGCACGCAGGTGTCGGGCATCGGGCACACTGAGGCGCATTGTGCCGTATCGTAATGGCCCTCGCACTGGGTGCATTTCACCGCGTCGATCACATACATGTCACGCTTCATGCGGATCGCAGCGTTCGGGCACTCAAATTCGCAGGCGCCGCACACAGTGCATTGCGAGTCAACAATCTTATAAGCCATGATCAGTTTCCTTCTGCTTGCCGTTGTTCCTGCCCGTCGTTACGTGTATCGGAAGACGCCTCAGGCCCTGCGCGCCTGCGGCACCGCGCCGTGTTCGCGTGCGTAATGCGTGGAAATCGCGCTCTCGATGTACTCATAGGCCCACTCAGCGCTGACTCGGATGCCGGCGCTGTCGAGCTCCTTTTTCGGACAATCGCCGATCTTTGAGCACAGCACGATATCAATGCCCTCGAGGGTGCGGATGACACTGTCGAGGGTGGCATCCTCGCCGAAGCCGCCTTGGCAATAGGCGTCATCAACCTTGCGGTGACCAATAAAGGCAACGCCAGCAGATGAGGCTTCGTAGACCTGGAACTCCTTGGCGTGACCGAAATGTTGGTTGATGCGCCCGCCGCCTTGGGTGGCGACGGCGACGAGGATACTGGCGTCGCTATCCGCGGCACCGAGCGTCATCGTGGCATCGTGCTTCGCCGCCACATGGTCGCTGCGCTCGCGCGCTACGACCGTGCGATAAGCCTGACGCTTCGACGCGTCGTAAGTGACCGCATCAGGCAGTTGATCCAGGGTGAACTCCTGGCCGCGGTCTTCGCCGAGCAACCCGACCGCGTCGGCCCGGCATTGGCGACAGTGACGCATCAGATTGGCGCCGCCGGCGCAGGCATCCTGAAGGGCTTTCAGCTCGCTGTGCTTGGGGCCGCGCTGCCCGGTCAGCCCGAAATGCGTGCCATGGGCGGGATCGGAGATCAGCGGCATGATGTTGTGCAGAAAAGCGCCGCGCTTTTTTACCTCGGCGTTGACGGCTTCGAGGTGCTTATCGTTGATGCCGGGGATCATCACCGAGTTGATCTTGGTAAGGATGCCGCGGGCGGTCAGCATATCGAGCCCCCGCATCTGCCGCTGGTGCAGAATCTGCGAGGCTTCGACGCCGGTGAACCGCTTGTTCTTGTAGAAGATCCAGGGATAGATCCTGGCGCCGATCTCGGGATCGATCATATTGATGGTGATCGTCACGTGGTCGACGTTCATGTCGGCAAGCTCGTCGACATGATCGGGCAGCGCGAGCCCATTGGTGGAGATACACAGCTTGATATCGGGGATTTGCTTGGAAACCAGGGAGAACGTCGCCTTGGTCTTCTGCCAGTCGTAGCAAGCGTCGCCGGGGCCGGCGATGCCGAGGACCGAGAGCTGCGGCACCTCGTTGGCGACGGTGACGACCTTGCGCAGCGCCTGCTCGGGCGTGAGCTTTTCCGAGACGACGCCGGGACGGCTTTCGTTGGCGCAATCGTATTTGCGGTTGCAGTAATGGCATTGAATGTTGCAGGCAGGCGCGACCGCAACGTGCATGCGGGCGAAGTAATGATGCGCCTCTTCCGAATAGCAGGGGTGATCCTTGATGCGGTTCCAAACTTCCGGCGGCAGATCGCCGACGCCGGCGCTTGAACCGCAAGAAGAGGACGACGAACAGCCCGACGACTTGAGCGCTTCGCGCATCGTATCAGCGGAAGTTGGGCGGAGCAGATTGTCGAGCGAGACAAAGTTCGCCATCGAAAGCTCTTGGCACGGGCAGTGGTCCTCGGCCTCTCCTTTCAAGCCCCGTGCCAAAAGCTAATAACTTGATTTCAAACGACTATTTGCTGCAACCGGCAACGGCATGACTGTCGGGCCTCCGACAACGTGTCGCAAGTCTGACAGTAAAGGCGCTTTGCGGATGTGTGACGGGCAAACCGAAATTGATTGTTTACGCGATCAGAAGTGCTTGATCTCGATGCCGTGCTTCTTAAGCGCGTAGCCGACCTGGCGCGATGTCAGCCCGAGCATGCGCGCGGCCTTGGCCTGCACCCAGCCGGAGCGTTCCATCGCCTCGATCAAGCGCTCGCGCTCGGAGATAGGCGGGCCGATCGCGGACACAAAGCCTTCGGACAACGGGCCGGAGACGCTCGTCGGATCGGTGGTCGCGCCGGCATGGGCTGCATTGGCGTTCGCTGACCGCGGCGCCATCGGCAGCAGTACTGCCGGTTGCGGCCGTGCGCCGGCCGCAGGCCGCACGGACTGCGCCTCTTTGGCGCCCTTCCACAGTACCGAGGAGAGGCACTGATCATTCCGACAGGCAAAATCGTCGAGCGCGATCGACGCGCCCCGCGCCAGCGTTGCTGTCCGTCTCACGCAGTTCTCAAGCTCGCGCACGTTGCCGGGGAAATAGCACTTGAGCAGGACCTCCATCGCCCCTGGTGCGAAAGTGAGCTGGCGGCCATTCTCGCTGTTGAAGCGTTTCAGGAACTCGTTGGCGAGCAGCGGAATGTCGCCTTTACGCTCGCGCAGCGGCGGCAAATTCAGCGGCACGACATTGATCCGGTAATAGAGATCGGCGCGGAATTCGTTCCTGCGCACTGCTTCCTCGAGGTCCTTGTTGGTCGCGGTGACGAGGCGCACGTCGACTTTGATCGTCCGGGTGCCGCCCACGCGCTCGAATTCGCCCTCCTGCAGCACGCGCAGGAGCTTGGCCTGGAAGGCGGACGAGGTCTCGCCGATCTCGTCCAGAAACAGCGTACCGCGATCGGCTAGCTCGAAGCGCCCCTTGCGCGTATTGGCCGCGCCGGTGAAGGCACCCTTTTCGTGGCCGAACAATTCCGATTCAAGTACCGATTCAGGCAGCGCCGCACAGTTGACCTTGATGAAAGGCCCGTTCGCGCGCGGCGATTGCTCGTGGATGGCGCGAGCGAACAACTCCTTACCGGTACCCGACTCGCCGCGCAGCAGGACCGACGAACGGGATTTGGCGATGATCGCAATGTTGTCGAGGAGCGAGCGGATCGTGGCGCTGTCACCGATGAGGCCACTGATGCGGCCACGCCCCTTGGCCGCCGGCGGCTTGAACTCCGAAAGCTCCTTTTGCAGGCGATGACTCTCCGCGATCAGCCGATTACGATCGCGGGCGATGAAACGATGGAGTTCCACTGTTTGCCCGATCAGGTTCGCGACCATGGTGAGGAAACGAACGTCGGTGTCGAAGCGAAAATCCGACCGGCCGTCCCAAACGCGATCGATCGTTAAAGTTCCGACAACCGTCGTTGCGGCGCGAATTGGCACGCCGATAAAGGACATGATTGAGCTGTCCTCGGTTTCCAGCGCAGCGACATAGGCCGGATCGAATAACGGATGGCCGGCGATGTTCTGCACCACCAGCGGCACCGCGGTCGCCACGATCTGATCGATTGCTTTTCCCGGCATGCGCCCGTGATAGCGCCCGGCGCCGCCCTCGCTCCATCCGGCATCGACGATGATCTCGGGTGTGTCGTCGTCCTCGAGCAACGCGATGACGCCGTGGCGCATCTGCATGAACGAGGACAGCACATTAACGACACTGGACAGAGCTGCCTCGAGCCGGTTCGCCGAGGTTAGGATCTTCGAGATTTCGTATACGCCGATGAGCGCAATCTCGCTCAGACGAACCGGCTGCGGCGAGCGATGCGACGTCCCCGGGGAAAACTTCATATCGCCGCGAGCCATGACGGTTACTCCATCGACCCCCCAGCTTCTTCCTTCGCCCCAGATTAATTTCCTACATTATGTGCCCGATTCGAAATACTGTCGTGCTGAACTTTTCAGCGCACCATTGCCGAAAAGCGAGGCGACCGCGCTAACTTTTCAGCACTTTGTATTCACGCATGCCATCGACGTGCACACGCTAGTCTTCGATAAATGGAAGCTGAAAGGATCGCCGATGTCGATGCGCACGGCTAAGGCACGACAGGAAACAAGGATGAGAGGAAGCGTAGTCGGACATTCGATCAATCTCGTTGGCGTGCCGACGGACTTGCTCGCCAGCTGCGCCTTCAATGACCATCCGGTGCCGCTGCACATCTCAGGCGTGCGTGAGATGAACAAAAGCCTGTTCGAAATGTTGTCGCAGGCTGTGGATTTGCCCGACGCCGGCGAAGCCTTCACCTGCTACATGATGGCGATGTTTGCCATTGATCCCGAACAACGCGAGCACACGATCGATCAAAAGAGCGGACCTACACGCCGACGCTATCGCTCGTCGTTCCTGCGCTTGATCAAAGGCTGGGGATACGACAGCAATAGTCCGGAAGGAGCCGTGCTCAAGGGCTGGGTAGAAAGCCGCTTCGGCATATTCCCGACCTTTCATAAGGAGATCATTCAACATTTTTCCGGCGGCACCTGGACGACCTATGTGGAAGAAAAGATGTCGAGCCGGTTCCACAACAACGCCATCTACATACAACTCGACCTGTTATTCGAGTTCTGCCAATGGGTGCTGGAGCACCTCGTCGTCCCTGGCAAGACCCATTTGACACTTTATAGGGGCGTCAATTCCTTCGACGAACACCAGATTGTCGGGCGCATCGATAAGCGTACCGTGGTGATGCGGCTCAACAACCTCACCTCATTTTCGTCCGATCGCGACATCGCCGACTGTTTCGGGGACACGATCCTCAGCGTTCGGGTGCCGGTCGCCAAGGTAGCGTTTTTCAATTCACTGCTGTCCACACATCCGCTGAAAGGCGAAGGCGAATATCTCGTCATAGGGGGAGATTATCGGGTAACCGCCCGCTACTTTTGACAAGGACAGGTTGGGAATGACGGGCTTGAGCCTGGAAGATCGGGCGCTCGCGGCCTTTCTCGGCTTTGCCGTCGGCGATGCCCTCGGCGCCACTGTCGAGTTCATGACCAAGAGAGAAATTACCGCCCAGTATGGCATCCACCGCAACATCATCGGAGGTGGCTGGCTGCGCCTCGCCCCGGGCCGAGTGACCGACGATACTGAAATGGCCTTGATGCTTGGCCGTTCACTGGTGCGGCGGGGAGAACTCGACGTCCGCGATGTATGCGATGAATTCGCGGAATGGCTGAAGGCAGGTCCGACGGATGTCGGCAACACTTGCCGCCGTGGGATACGCCGCTACATCACGCAGGGCACAATCGAAGGACCCTTCTTCGATGGCGATGCCGGAAATGGCGCAGCCATGCGCATACTGCCGGTGGCGCTGGCGACTGTCGGCCACCCCGATCGGGCAACGCGGTGGTCGCTGGCCCAGGGTCACATCACCCATCACCACCCCCTGTCGGACGATGCTTCCCTCACGCTGGTACGGATGCTGCATGGCTTGCTGTCCGGAGGAGGTAAACGCGCGGTACGCGAAATCGCGGATGCCTTGATCGACAGACATCGTATTTTCCGCTTCGAACCATATCAGGGCCAATCTTCCGGCTACATCATCGACACGATGCAGACGGTGTTGCATTTCTACTTCGGCACCGATTCATTTGCCGATTGCGTCATCCAAACCGTCAACCAGGGAGGTGACGCCGACACCACCGGCGCATTGGCGGCGATGCTCGCCGGCGCAACTTATGGATTGGCGGCGATCCCCGCAAGCTGGCTTGGCAAGCTCGATCGAACAGTGGCTACGGAAATTCGCGAGCAAGTGCCGCGGCTGCTCGCTATTTGTGCGCGTCCGGCCCCGACCGAATCCAGACCGACGTCACGACAGGCCGGCTAATCTTACTGCGTCATAAAGCATAGCGGGTGTTCGGTTTGAAGCTGCGGGCACAGCATGGGCATCGCGGCAGGGTTCTGGCGATGCCGACGATCAATCTTCGATGGATGGTGGCGAT
>JBEKNW010000181.1:0-8948 GCA_049522435.1 Xanthobacteraceae bacterium | reverse complement strand
CTCGCCAAGGATTGGGAGAATCTCAATCGCAAGGCGCTCACTTTCTTGCGCCTCGCTTCAATCCGCCTCATGCTACGAAAACTCTGTAATCCCATCTAATGTTTCCGGACAGACTCTAAGGCCCAGCTTGAACGTTTCAAACGCTACAACCTGTTTGGAATTGAACAGGAGTCCTATGTAGCAGTCATGGCTATTGTGAATATGATTTTCCGCGGCGACGGTAAGCACAACATCACCGAAGGGAATTGCTTCTCTACTTATATCGGCCAGCGCGCGGTCAATGGTCATGCTTCGGCTCGTTTTATCAAAGCACCCGCGTCGCCAGGCACTCAGCCTGTAACGCGCGTTTTGATGAATCCCCCATTCGCATTGAAGGGAAGCGATGAACACGAATATCGATTTGTGTCGCGCGCGCTTTCACAAATGGCGGACGGTGGAATACTGTTCAGCCTACTGCCACTGGATGCCTTTTTCGGCAGTCGCGACGAAAAGGTCTGGCGGCGCGACGAATTGCTGAGGGATCACACGCTGCTGTCCGTAATCACCATGCCGGACGAATTGTTCTATCCCGCCGCACAGAAACAGGTCGCTGGCATCATTGTAAAAAAGGGTATGCCTCACCCAAAGGAGCAAGCAGTTTTTTGGGCGCGAATTGAACGGGACGGCCATTTGAAGATAAAATCGAAACGATTGCCGGCGCAGGACCTGAGACCGCCGCGACAGGAACTAGATCAAATCCCTCTTGTCCTCAATTCGCTGCGGAGCTTTGTCGCTGCGCCGGGCTCCGTCACGGTCAACGTGCCAAAATTATGCAAGACCGCTCCTATCGATTTTGATGATCCGCTTCTTGAGCTATTGCCCGAGGTCTACTTGGAAACGGAAATGCCGTCGCCGACCGATCTGTCGAATGCCGTGGACAGCATGGTGCGGGAAACTGCGGCCTTTCTCGTAAGATTCGGAAAGGAATCCAAAGTCGGGGCACTCGATGGAACCGATTGAGGACTTGTTCAACCTGCACCGCGCCAAGTCGGGCCTCTTTAGCGAGTACGAGAAAGGCGATGTGGCATATATCGGAAATGGCCTGACGGATAATGCGGTCGTCGGTTTCGTCACGCCGTTGCCAAATGACAGGGTCTTTGAAGCGATAAGTATTGTTGTATCGGCGTTTTGTGAGGCAACCGTTCAAGGACCGCCATTCGTTGCTTGCGGGCGCGCAGGGAACGGGCTCGTGGTGCTTGAGCCCAAGTCGCCAATGCCAGTGCGTCAACTGGCGTATATCGCGGCATATATAAATCTCGCGGTTCGCTGGCGCTTCAATTGGTATCGCCAAACTACGGCAGACCGTATTCGGAGCCTACCAGTTCCATCTAAGGTTCCGGCCCATATCAAATACGATGTGCGCGCGGCGCTTCCGAAAACGTCTCCCGGCGCTGGCCCAAGTTGGAAACTTTCTCTCCGTCCAATTGCGCTTGGTGACCTATACGATCTGGTGGCCGGAGACTTCCATAGCCAGTCCGATCTTCCTCCGGGGAATATCCCGCTCATCTCGTGTGGCGATGCAGACAATGGCGTCGCTGGTTATGTGGATGTGAAGGACAAGGTTTATAAGAATCGCCTTACCATCGCGTTCAATGGCATGAATACGCTGACGGCCAAGTACCATCCTTACGAATTTGCTGCGAAGGATGACGTGGCAATCTGCGTGCCACGGACGCCCTTGCGGTTGACCACCGAAGTGTTCATTCAGACGATGTTGAATCGTGAGCGATGGCGGTACTCGTATTACCGCAAATGCTTCGCGGATAAACTGCGCCGCTTCGCTATCGAGCTACCGTGCAAAAAGTCCGGCGGATTGGATGAAGACACGATGCAGGCTGTTGTCGAGGCGGCACCGTATTGGGACTACATCCAATCCAAAGTAGCGGCATGACTTCAAAATGACTTCTTCGGTACGCTAAGAACCGCGATCCGTTTTTTCCCGAAATTGAATGTGCCCATCAGCGTTCCAGTAAATTCGCGTTTACGGCCTTTCGTCGAAGCAAGTTTCCACCTTCCGGTTTTCGTCAATCTCTTACCTTTTCGGACTTTGGCCATGAAGCCCTCCTCTGAAAGAAGTTCGCAATATACGCTCAACAAGACCATCGAAAAAGAAGCCCCGGCTGGGGGCCGGGGCTTCGTCAGAATAGGCCTAGACGTGCTGCAAGATGGCAGCCGCAAGGCCTACTAGCGCGGTTGCTAGGGGCACCCACACCTCCCATCTTGCGAGCCGTCGCGGCCAGCGTTGCTGGCGCATGACGGTCTCCAAGTTTGAGGTTGACGCGGCTAGATTCTTAAATGGGAGTGTTACAGGCGCAGATTATCCCGATGCGAAATTCGCTGCAAGGCGGTTTTTGTGCAGCCTAGGGACTTTTTGTGCAGGAGGCGGTATTTGTGCAAAGCCCCACAAGGGGGAGGGGAGTGCCCAGGCGAATCGTGCATCATGCCTGCATGCAAGCGCTGCGCTTTCTGTTCTCGCCGCGCGGGCGGCTCTCGCCGCAGCCGTTCGCCTTTGCCGTCGTCGCGGTTTATGCCGCTGGGGTCGCCTCGCAATGGCTCACGACGCCGGAGGTGATTGCGCGCGCCGGGCTTTGGCCCTTTACCATCGCCCAGGCCGTTCTGATCTGGGTGTGGTTTGCGCTTCACGCCAAGCGCCTGCGCGACGCCGGCCGCGCCGTCGGCCTGGCGGCAGGTGTGAGCCTCCTCTACGCCCTCTCGGTCGTGCTGCTGATGATCGTGGCCGCTTCGTTCTACAACACATTGGCCGGCGAAGTGACGGATGCGAACACGGCGAGCGCGCTTGGCCTGATTTTGCTGGTCTCGATCATCGCCATATTGCTCGGCTCGCCCCATTACGATGTTGGCTGGCTCATGGTGACGAGCTTAACGCTGCTCGCCCTGGTGCCGGTCATCGTGGCGGTCGTCTTCACGGTTTGGGCGGCAACGCAGCCGAGCCGCGAGGAGTCGGCGTGATCCTCCACTTCGCCTACGGGTCCAATATGAACCGCGCCATGATGCGCAAGCACGCGCCGGACGCCGAGCCCGTCGGCGTTGCTCGGCTTGAGGGCTATCGCTTCGTCATCACCGCGAACGGCTATGCCTCCGTCCAGCCGATGCGCGCCAGTACCGTCTACGGCGTGCTCTGGCGGCTCACTTTGCGCGATCGGGTGACGCTCGACACCTGGGAGAATATTGCCGCCGGCGAATATCGCGCGGAGGCGTTGCCGGTGCATCGCGCCGGCCGGCGCGTGGCGCTGGTTTATGTGGCGCGGCCGAGGCGTACAGGCCGGGCGAAGCCCGGCTATATGGAACTTGTGATCGCGGCAGCGCGGGACTGGGAATTGCCGGAAGCCTATATTGCGTCCTTGCTGCGCTGGTTGCCGACGCGTCCACTCGGCGCAGGTGCGCGCAAACTCGGGGAGTTCGGATGGACGTGATCCACCGCGTCGTCATTCGCGGCCGGGTGCAGGGCATCGGCTTTCGCGCCTGGACCGAAATCACGGCCCTCGAACTCGGTGTCGAAGGCTGGGTGCGCAACAGCCGCGACGGCTCGGTCGAGGCGCTGTTCGCGGGTTCGGAAGAGGTCGTCCTCACCATGATCGAGCTGTGCCGGAACGGCCCGCCCGCCGCACGCGTGGATGCTGTTGATCAGCGCGAGGCCGGCTCCGAAGATTTGGCGCTGCGCCGTCGCGGCGAGCTGTTCTCCGTACTCGGGGCGGGTTGAGCATCGGCCGTCGCGCCGAACAGCGGTGCGAATTCGGCCCGCAGGACGCTATCGACCTCCGACAGCGAAACCCGCCGGCCCAGATCGGCGAGGCTGGTGATACCGTGGCGCGGATCGGAAATCCCGCACGGCACGATGCCGGAGAAATGCGACAAATCGGGCGCGACGTTGAGCGCGAAGCCGTGCAGCGTCACCCAGCGCTGGACGCGGATGCCGATGGCGGCGATCTTGTCCTCGGCATCTTCGCCCCGGTCGGGGCGCCGCACCCACACGCCGATGCGATCGTCGCGGCGCTCGCCGCGCACAGCGAAGGCGGCCAGCGTGCGGATGATCCATTCCTCGACCGTGGCGACGAAGCGACGTAGGTCCGGCGCGCGGCGCTTGAGATCGAGCATGACATAGCCGACCCGCTGGCCGGGACCGTGATAGGTGAACTGGCCGCCGCGGCCGGCGACGTGGACGGGAAAGCGCGCCTCGATCAGCTCCTGCGGCCGCGCAGAGGTTCCGGCGGTGTAAAGGGCAGGGTGCTCGAGGAGCCAAACCAGCTCGCGGGCCTCACCCCGCGCAATCGCCGCCGCGCGGCCCGCCATCATGGCGAGGGCGCTCTCGTAGTCGACGAGAGCGTCGCTCAGGAGCCACTCGACCGGTGGCGAGCCGGGAGCGGGAGGAAGGCCGACCTTCAGATCGCTGCGCGTGTTAACCACCACTTAACTTACCTTGAAAGAAAAAGGAGGTCGATCCACTTTCGTCGCAGTGACAAATGGTGCCGTGCAGAACTGCACGCCGTGTAGCTGCATCATGAAATTTCACGCGAAGGGATAAGCGACGAAAGATTAATGGCGATGTTTACTATCCGATCAAATGAGCCGACGCCGAGCGTCGATGGCAATATACAAAATGCGCAAAATCTGTATTGTTTTTTTGTTGGACACTTCAGTATCCCGGAACGGCCATTTGATTGGTGTCTCTCCCGGCTTGAGTAGTCCGCAATGCGGTCGCTCCCAATCTTGCAGGCAAGGGTCTGCAGCGACCGGACCGATACTCGACATCGGCTGTCTCGGATCATGAAAGCGCGCAGGGTCGCGTGAGTGTAATGTGATCTGAGAGAGCAAGATACGTCGAGAATACATAGGAGTGCAGCATGAGCGTGCTTACCACAACGGTCGACGTCACGCCGAAAATGTACGGTGGGAAGAAACGGACGATGGCGTCCGTGGTGTTCGCTGGATCGATCGGCACGATCATCGAATGGTATGACTTTTTGATCTACGGCACGGCAGCGGCTTTGGTCTTCAATACCTTGTTCTTCCCGAACGTCGACCCGCTGACGGGTACGCTCGCATCGCTCGGAACCTACGCGGTCGGCTTCCTCGCTCGCCCGGCCGGCGCCGCACTGTTCGGCCATTTCGGCGACCGCATCGGCCGCAAGACGATGCTGATGATCACCATGCTGGTGATGGCGCTCGGCACGTTCTCGGTCGGAATTCTGCCAACCTATCATCAGATCGGCATCTGGGCGCCGATCCTGCTGGTCGCGCTGCGCATCATCCAGGGCATCGGCCTCGGCGGTGAATGGGGCGGCGCTTCGCTGATGGTGCTGGAGCACGCGCCGGCGGCCCGGCGCGGCATCTACGGCAGCCTGGTGCAGGTCGGGTTCCCGCTCGGCTTGTTGACGTCGTACGGCGCCTTCACGCTCGCGACCATGCTGCCGGAATCATCGTTCATGGCCTGGGGCTGGCGTGTTCCGTTCCTGCTCAGCATCGTGCTGCTCGGCGTAGGCTGGTTCGTGCGCACGCGGGTCCCGGAAACGCCGTTGTTCGAGGACATCAAGCAGCGCGGCGACATCGTCGCCAACCCGTTTCTCGAGGCCATCCTCAGGAATCCGCGCAGCTTCCTGGTCGCCATCGGCCTAAAGCTCTCCGAGGTGTCGTGGGTCTACATCCTCAGCATCTTTGCCGTATTGTACGCCACCAGCAAGCTTGGACTTTCGAAGCAGCTGATGCTGAATGCGATCGTCATCGCTGCGCTGGTCGAGGTGGTCACGATCCCACTGTTCGGCTGGCTGAGCGACATCTACGGTCGGCGCGTGCTCTATTTCGCCGGCACCCTGTTCACGGTGTGCTTCGCCTTCCCGCTGTTCTGGCTGCTCGCCACCAAGGACCCCGACACCGTCATCCTCGCGGTGGTCGTCGCCCTGAGCTTCGGTCATGGCACGATGTTCGCGCTCCAGTCGACCTACTTTCCCGAGCTGTTCGGAACGCGCGTGCGCTACACCGGCGCATCGTTCGGGTTCCAGCTTTCGGCCGCGATCGGCGGCGGGCTCACGCCCTTGTTCGCCACATCGCTTGCGAACTACATGGGCGGCACCGCCGGCGTCTCGCTGATGCTGATCCTGCTCGCGGCCATCACCTTCGCGGCGGCGCTGTGGGCGCCGGAAACAAAGGACGTATCGCTGCACCGGTGACGCGCATTTCCATCCATGGTACGCGGATATAAGCTGCTCTTCGGGCGACAGCAGCGGCAGGAGCGAAGCCATGGCGGGCAAGTTTCGAAATATTCTCGAAACGGTCGGAAACACTCCGGTCGTCAAGATCAACCGGCTGGCACCGCCGGACCAGAATCTCTACGTCAAGATCGAGGCATTCAATCCCCTCGGCTCCGTCAAGGATCGTCTGGCGCTTGGAGTCATCGAGGCGGCCGAGCGTTCCGGAGACCTCAAGCCTGGACAGACGGTCGTCGAGGCAACCAGCGGCAATACCGGAATCGGCCTCGCGATGGTGTGTGCCCAGAAGGGCTACCCGCTGGTGATCACGATGGCCGAGACGTTCAGCGTGGAACGGCGCAAGCTCATGCGGTTTCTCGGCGCCAAGGTGGTGCTCACTCCGGCGGCGCTGCGCGGCATGGGCATGGTGGTCAAGGCCGCCGAGCTGGCCAAGACCCATGGCTGGTTCCTGACACGCCAGTTCGAAAACGAGGCCAACGCCGACATGCACTCGCGGACTACCGCACGCGAAATCATTGCGGATTTTGCCGGCGAGCGGCTCGACTACTGGGTCACCGGATATGGCACCGGCGGCACGCTCAAGGGCGTGGCGCGGGTCCTGGCGAAGGAGCGTCCCGACACCAAGATCATCGTGTGCGAACCGCTGGACGCACAATTGCTCGGCAGCGGAACTCCGCAGCAGCGCAACCCCGACGGTACCGCGGCCACAGCCCACCCGTCCTTCAAGCCCCACCCGATGCAGGGCTGGACCCCCGATTTCATTCCGAAACTGACCGAAGATGCGGTGGACATGGGCGTCATCAACCGCGTCATCCCGATCGCAAATGCGGATGCGTTGCGCTGCAGCCGCGATCTGGCGCAGAAGGAAGGCATCTTTGTCGGCATCACTGCCGGCGCGACCTTCGCCGGCGGGCTGCGCGTTTGTGCAGAGGCGCCGAAGGGTTCGACGGTGCTCTGCATGCTGCCCGATACCGGCGAACGCTATCTCAGCACGCCGCTGTTCGCGGAAATTTCCGCCGACATGAATGAAGATGAAATAGCGATCTCGCGTTCAACGCCGGTTGCGCAGATGGGGGCTTGAGAAGAACCGAGGCGCCGTACGCTGCTCCCGCATGGCAAGAGCCGTCGGCGATCAGGCCGGTGCCGGGCGCGGGGTCGAAATCGGCAAAACGCAAGATATTACCGCCGGCTTTACCGATTGCAGATGTTTTGAATTCTGCACCTGGATGCGGGCGTCCGGCGGCTGGGGATGAAAGGCATGGGAACTCAATTCGAGGTGCGGATCGTATGGGGCGACTGCGACGAACAAGGTATCGTCTTTTATCCAAAATATTTCTATTGGATGGACAGCGCCTTTCAGGCGCTGCTACGCGACGCCGGCCAGAGCGTGCGGGCGATGCGCGAGGAATATGGCATTGTCGGCATCCCGATCGTCGAGGCCAATGCCCGCTTCCTCGCATCGGCGACCCACGAAGAGATTCTGCGGATCGAAGCAGAGATTCGGCATTGGGGCGAAACGAGCCTGCGTGCCGAGTACAAGGGATTCTGCGCAGAGCGGCCGATCTTCGCGGGGTTCGAGGCGCGCGTCTGGCTCGGGCGCGGCAGTAACGGCCGGCCGGCGGCGGCCACTATCCCCGAAGCCTTTAAGAAAGCGTTCGCCGACTACACAGCGTAGGCCGATCCTCACGGGCGGGATTTTCCAGCAGCTCAGTCGTCCCAGGGATGCAAAACGATGCGCCCTACCAGATTATCGCTGCTTTCCAGCAGGCGATGTGCTTCGCCGACCTGCGACAGCGGCAGGATTGCATGGATCGGCATGGTGATCCGGCCGCGCTCGAGCAGTTCGACGACGATTCGTTGATCATTTCGTGTTGAGGCGCGCACGCCGTGCACATTGAGTTCGCGGCTGATCAAATCGACCACCCGCAGTGGCACCTCATTCATTTCGCCGCCGACCGGACAGAACGTGCCGCCGAAACGCATTGCATCGATGCATAAGCGCATCAATGTCGTTGCGCCGGTATATTCGACTGCGCCTTCGACGCCTTCACCGCGAGTGAACTCGCGTATCGGTTGCAATGCATCGGGCGCGCTGGTATCGACCACAAATTCTGCACCGGCGCGTTGAAGGGCTTCTGCCTTCGCGGCGCTGCGTGTCGTTGCGATCGGCGTGCCGCCGGCGAGCTTCACCAGCTGCAGCGTGGCGGTACCCATTCCGCCGGAGGCGCCGGTGATCAGAACGATGTCGTTCATGCGCACATTCAAACGGCCGGCGACGATGTGATGGGCGGTCGAGCATGCCCACATGGCGGCGGCCGCCTGGTCGAAATTCAACCGCGGGCTGATCTTGATCCAGTAGCTCTGCGGTCTTGCGACATATTGCGCGTAGCCGCCGAACATGGTGTGGCCCGGAAGATCGACGCCGGTCGACAAATTTCCGAGACCCCGCATGGTGTTCACCGATGCCGGATTTTCCGGATGCACGAGACCGACGACGCGATCGCCCGGCTTGACACTGCCCACATTCGCGCCGACCGCCACGACCTCGCCGGCGACGTCGCGTCCCAATTGCATCGGCATGGGAAAGGCTCGGCGACCGTGGATGCCGCCATGGTGTCCGGTGGCCTTGCCGTAGAATTGATGAACCTCGCCGGTGCGGTACTTGATATCCCAGCGCGACACCGA
>JBEKNW010000180.1:0-9011 GCA_049522435.1 Xanthobacteraceae bacterium | reverse complement strand
TCCAATTCGTCGGAGTGTGCCTCCAAGAAAACGGCGGGGCGATACCGGTCCAGGACCGCGCGGGCGCCTCGCAAGACGTCCAGTTCCGCGCCTTCGACATCGATTTTGATTATATTCGGTGGCAGACATTCCTGCGCCGCCACCAGGGTGTCGATCCGCCGAATGTCGATCGAAATTTCGCGACCGGACACCGCGTTGTTCTGAAACGGGCTGCTGGCCAGCTTCGCCATGCTCGTATCGGCAAGAACCCTCAAGCGTCCCGTCCCGTCGCCGTCCGCGATTGCGAAAGGCCGTATCTCAATCGGCAGCTTGGGATTTAGCTCGCAAAGGCGCTTAAGCGCCTTCCGATTTACCGGCAGCGGCTCAAACACTATGACTTTGGAAGCGCCGGCAAGAGCCATAACCGCGGACATGTAGCCGCGGTAGCCGCCGACATCGTAGCAGACGTCGCCGCGCGTTACGGAACGCGAAAGCTCCCGGGCGAATTCGGCCTCGTAGGTACCCGCCCAAACGGCCTTGTCCGACGGCAGGCTGACTTCGAATTGCAGTCCGGAGGCGGGCCCGGCATTGATCGCGTGTACGAACGTCTCGCCGTTCATGACGCGGTTGACTAGCCACCTTTGACCGGCGGCAAAGCCAGGGATGAAGCGGATTGCACGCCGCATGCCGTAGGGGAGCGCGTTGACCGACGCCCGCAGCAGTGGCTTCACTCGCCCCAATCCCGGCAGTTCGCGATGGCCGCCCGTCATCGGCAGTTCTTCGTCACACTATTGGCCAAATCGCGCATCCCGCGCCTCGTCCAGCAAGCGAACGAAATGCGCCGAGCATTTTTCCAGCGTCAGGTTTTCGAGGACATATTCTCTCGGTGCAAAGGCGCCGCGGTGTTGCAACTCGATAAACCGGCCGAGCTTGTCGGGGAATTCGTCAACGCCGCGGAATTGCAATCCACAGCGTTGGTCGAAGTAAGGGACGCTGGTCGCCAGGACGTCGGCCTGCTGCCATTTTTGCCGGTTCGGATCGAGCCACCAGCCCTGGTCCCAGGCCAAGATCGGCACGCCGGACGACAGGCATTCTTGATAGGCGATGCCCTGGCTTTCGTGCTCGCATAGGAAGATCATGGCGCGGCACACCCGGAGCATGTCTTTATATTGCCGCTCGTCGTATGTTCCGTATCGGAGTTCCTTAAAGTTCAATTTTCGTCGCGCCAACTCGTCTCGGATCGGATCGAGAAGTCGCGGCACCATCTCCTCCCGGCGCCAAAGGATTTTGTCGTAGATCAGAAAATCCACTGACTTCTCGCTGGCGGGCGCTGGTTGCCACGCCTGCGTATCAATTCCGACCGGCCAAATGCGGCAGCGGTCGCCGAAGAACGGCTTGTAAATGTCATTCGTCCAATTCGAGTGCTGCAGATAGCTCGCGACCGGATAGTCGTCGCACAGCGTCGGCCACTCGCTCGGATGCCCCATCAGCGCGATGCCCGCCACGATCGGGTTTGGCCGGTCGTAGCCTTGCAGCGCATAGCGACCGACGCCGAGCACGCCGACCTGGTCATCCTCGCGCAACGCGGCGAAGGGGAGATTGGCCTCATAAGGAATCCCGAGACGATCGAGACCCAGGCACAGGTTGATGAACACCTTGTCGATGCCGCCGGGACGCGGTTTGCCGCGCACGATCCGACGGATGAGCGGGCGCACATAACGGTCGCCGCTCAGCCAGCGGTCCGGTTCGCCTTCGCGGCGGAAATACAGGCAAATGCGACTCATGTCGGCATGAGTGCGGCAAACTCTTTCCGTGAGGGATGAACAAAGGCGACATTTGCGTGACCCATGTCCAACTCATCAAGCCGACCGATTCGCAAAGTGCCGTCGAAGTCAAACGCCACCGGTCGGTAGCCGAATGGCGCCAGGAACTCGCTAAATTCCTGAATTCGCGGTCGGGGCTGACCGCTGACCGGCATTTCCGCTTCCAGAACCAGGAGCGGCCGATCTTCGCGCAGAATATCGCAAGCTCCACGGAGCACGCTCATTTCTGCGCCTTCAACGTCGCATTTGATAAAATCCACCGGTCGCTCATTTATCCGCAGCGCTTCGTCAAGCTTCACGACCGGGACTGTATAGCTTTGCTCCGATCCGGTTGCGCTTTGGGCGCTCGCATCACTGCCGCTGAACGCCGATAATGCCAACGCGCGCTCGTGAAAGTCTATGACTCCATTACGCTCCCCGACTGCCGCCGACATTACTCTGACTTGGGGATAACGCCGCAGGTTTCGTTCCGTGTAGCCAAAAATCTGGCGCTGCGGCTCGAATGATACGACCCGACCGGTTCTGCCAACTAACTCCGCGCCCAACATCGATTCGTAGCCAAGGTGTGCGCCGATATCGACCAGGCGCATCCCGAGTTTGATTGTCTCCAACATCAGGGCCGTCAGCGCGGTATCGTGATATCCGAATGCAAGCAATCCGCCGGATGTCGTTTCGGCGGTATGAACGTATATGGGCGCCCCCCAAAAGGTGCGTGCCTTTGCCCGTCCATGCCATCCAATTCGTCTAAGGATCACGTAATGTATAACCCGCCATCGCGATAACCTGGCGGCCGCTCCGCCGGCCTGATTGACGTGCCATCGCCTGCGGTATGCAGCGCGCATGCGATCAGCAAAGTCGTCCAATCGTTCCTTGCCTGGCGATACTGTCGAGGGCGACATGCGAATTTTCCAAGAGCCGCACTGCAAGGAAAATCACGTTCGAACGCTGTGCTGCGAATTATTGGCGCGACGATACAAATAGAGCGTCTGTCTGAACGAGCGGCCGGCCCAGCGAAGTATTGACACCCAAAGCATGAAGTCGGAAGCCGCGTTCTTTCATCAATTCGACTACGCCTTCGAACAAGCACTGCTCCTCATAGATAACAACGAAGCTCACCTCAGCGATGACCGCTTTTGCATGCATCAAACACTCTGTCGCTCCCTTCAAAACCTCCAGTTCATATCCTTGGACATCAAGCTTAAGAACGTCGGGCCATGGTAGTTGTTTTTCCGCTCGATAGTCATCCAATCGTCGGACGGTCGTTGCGAATCGTCCCGCCTCTTGAATTCCAAAATGGAGTCGACCTGCTTCGGCAATCGGCAACAAGCTCGATGCGTCCGAAAAATCGGTGACGTGAAGGGTTGCGGTCGAATTTTCCGAACCGAGTGCAACATGGTGCAAGATGATGTCGTTCAATCCCGTGCAAGCGCGGGCGAATGCATCGGCGTGTTCGGGAAGCGGCTCGAAGGCATGTATTTTCGCGTTGGGAATGATCGACTTGGCGAGCAGGGACCATGTACCGACGTTCGCGCCGATGTCATAAATGACGTTCACTCCGGCGCCCGCAATCAAATCCAGCAACTCGAGCGAGTCGATGTGGCCGCTGTGAAGCATTCGCGCCGGAGTGTTTCGTAAACGCGCGAGCCTCCTTCGACGGATGGACTCGATGGCAAGTCGTTCGACCAATAGCCGCGGGTTCCACAGCAGTTGCGGCCTCATGCGGCAACCGGAAGTCCGAGTAATGACTGTATCTTTCCCAACGTCCGGGGGATCTGATGCTCATCGAGAGCGCGGCGCTGAGCCAAGCGCCGCATCGCGGAACGGCGCATCGGGTCGCGCTGCAAGTCACGGAGCTTGGCGGCAAGTTCTTCCGCTGTCCGATAGGTTTCGATTTCCGTGCCGAGTTCGTACAAAGCCGCCACGTCTTCGGTCCACTCCGTCAGATAGCATGCTCCGAGCATCGGCGCCTCGACGTCGCGCAGTCGGGAATAAACGATCGGCTTGCGGTCGGAAGCCTTCGTCGTGGACACGCGGCTCACGCCGATCGTGACCACGGCTTCACGGGAAATCCGAAGGTATTCGTCATCGGACACCGGGCCTCCGACGGAACTCTCGGGTATCGGCGGCAAAGCGACTGGCCTCAAGCGATTATAGAGTTTGAAGTAGAGGTCCCTCAGACCTCGGTCTCGCGCCACTTTTAGTTGGTTGGCGATAGTGTTGCCCACCGAAAGCCGTTCCCCCGACTGCCGGTGCCTGGCCGACATCGAGTTCCATCCAGCACCGCGGAGCACCAATTCCGCTCCCGATTGAACCGCTTCCCCAAACAGGTTTTGACGTAAAACGTCCGCAGAGCCGATGAATGTTGCCGGCTCGCGGTCTTGCGTCGGCGTGGTTCGCAAATCAGGCGGTATCCAGCACGGCATCGGCGCGCGGAGATAGGGTAAGCCGGCCGTTCTATAAAGGGGCGCAGCTTCGATCTCGGGCACCCAGTGGAGCGCGAACGGCTGAAATTCCGCAGGGACCTTTCGAAATTCGCGCAGATTATCGCAAAAGAAATTCACGCACGGAATTCCGAGCCGCTGCAGCTCGCGGATCGCGGAGACGTCGACCTGACGGGGAAACAAATAGCAGAGAAACAGATCGATCGGCCGCGCTCGCAGCTCTCGCTTGACAAAATCCTCTACCGCACTCCACGTCCGCCCGCGCCATTCGTCCAGATATCGTCCGGCTGGATGGACCAATCCCTCCGCCCAATCGACCCCCGGCACCTCGATGACCTCGTGCCCGGCTTCGCGCAGGCCCTGCACAAAATACAGCCGCCAAAAGCCGTAGGCCGGAACCGGATGCGACGTAGGACCTTGCAAGCAACTCAGCAGAATTCGCATTGATTACAACGACCGTTGATGCAATGTCGCTGGATCGAATTCCATAGCGGCCCAGCTTTCTGCTCACACGCGATCTTAGGAAGCCGTACTCGACGGATTTCGAGAATTGCTGTCCATGACTTCGCCCGTTTTGAGGCGCGTCTGCGCCTCGTCAGGCGGACGCGCCGTCAGGACCGCGGTGCGGTAGAGGCTCGCATCCCAGCCAAGCTCCGCGCCCGCGGTACCGTAGGGTTTATAGCCAAGATGCTCAAGTAGCTCGCGCGTTCCATCCCGTTCCCACAGGCTATGAAAGCTCATCACTATGATGGGGAGATGCGCCGTGATGGTGCGCTGAGCGCCTTTCAGGGCTTTTGCCCCATGTCCTTCAACATCAACCTTGATGAAATGCGGCGGAAGCACCTCTCCGCGTTCGACTAAACTGTCCAGCATCACCAATCTGACCCGGACCCTCGGCACATCCGGCTTCGGCCGCTCGTCTTCATAAACAAAATGCGAAGTCGATGCACAGACTAGGCCGCGCCCGACGAGCAGATCGAGCGCGCCTTCGGCGTCGCTCACGCCAAAATTGAAGATCTTCACCCAGTCTAAAGCGTTCCTTCGCACGTGGTGTTCGCAACGAGCGAATGAGGCAGGGTTCGGCTCGAAGCCATACACGTGGCCGGTCGGACCGACGGCAAACGCCATTCCCACCGTATAAATCCCAAAATGGGCACCGAGATCCCAGCACACCGAGCCGCGCAGCGAACCATAGTTCGAAATCGCCGCTTCAATATCCATTTCCGGGTGATCGCGCCAATACGCGCTATAGGGAAATAGCGTCCATTTCGCGCCTTTCGCTAAGCCCTTCCGTACTCTCACGGGAAAATACTGAAGCGGTGTGTGGGCCAGGACCCCACGTGCCGCGAACCTAAGCGCTTCAATTCCGAACATGACCCATGGTCTCCATGACTACTAATCGGCGTGGCATTCCCCCTCTTTGGCTATCGGATTTTATTTTTCCCTTTCGGTTGGGGAGGCTGTTTCGCTAGATGCCCGACCAATTCATCGGCGGCGGAGCGTTCTTCATCCGCGCCGATCTCGCGCGCCTTTTCGATGAACAGTTTGGACTATTCCTTATCGTCACGTTTTGTGCCAGCTTTCTGTCTAGGTATCGAACAGCCCTCCTTGCGCCGGAGCGAGCGGCTTTCCAAAGCACGCAGATGCCGAATATTTTGAGCTATTTTCCGAAGCATATGATGCGCATAGGGGATTAACAGTTGCGATACACGTCACGGCCGGCAGTTAGCCGCGAAACAAACGAGCCATCAACGTTCTAACAGCCAAATGCCCGGCAGGCGCTTGGGCGGCCGAAAACCGAACCGGCGGGCAAAGTCTTCCAGGTCCCGTTCGCCAAATCCTTCGTGGCATTCGACGCACATGGCATCGACCAGATGCGCCCATCCCGCATCGCCCGAAAGCAACACCTTCTCGTGGCCTTCGATATCGACTTTCAGCAAGCCTATTCGCTCCCAACCGAGCCGGCGAACCAGCGTTGGGATACTGTATGCGGTCACTTCGACTTTGTTGTTGGCAGGCGCTCGCGCAAGATCGGCCACGCGATGTCCGTAATCCATGTGCTCCACTTCCATGAATAAATGACCGTCGCCAGCGTCAATCGCGCCGGGAAATACCGTGGCATTCACTCCGTTCAGCTCAAGATTTCGGCGAAGCACCGTCAAATTCGACGGCATCGGCTCGACGCAAGCGATGGCTGCTTCCGGAAAGCACCGCGCAAAATAGATGCACGTCAATCCGATATTGGCTCCAAGGTCTAGGATCGTCTTCGGTGCGAAGGTCAAGCCGAGATCGTAATATTGATGCTCGAAAACTTCCCCATGTATGAAACTGTCCGATCCGGCATTGGATCGCAGCAGAAGACGGATTCGCCCGGTCACTTTCGGATAATTGAAGCCTATCAGCCATTGCGGTGACCCTATCTCCGGCGGAAGATTGTTCGAGTAAATCCAAAGGAGCCGCTTAATAAAATCGGGAAAAGCATCGCGATATCGCCACGACGTTCTGATGTTTCGTGCCAGCCAAGCCGGATCCATTATTTAGTTCGATCTCCCGCAAACGCTCGGGTGAAAAACTGCTCCGCGAAAAAATGGTACTGCGACTGCGCCTCATCCGAAGGATCGGCTGAAATTCCAGGTCAACCGGGTCAATGACAGACACCGCCAAGCGCGGTCTCGAAACGTTGATGCAATGTCGCTGGATCGAATTCCATGGCGGCTGCGTGAATATTCTCCGCAAGCTGGCGCCGAGAGTCCGCATCTCGGAGGCGCTCGACGGCGGCGGCGAATTGCGCCGGCACCAATCCATCCACGAGTATTGCAACGCCCGGTCGATCCTTCAGCCACAACGACGCGCTTGCGTCGTCGGGCGCAACGACAAGAACAGGCAAGCCGAAGGTAGCATATTCGGCGAGCTTCGAGGGAAAGTTCAGCCGGAATGCGCGCCGCTCCGCCGGATCGAAGCTTTGGATGACGGCCACAGCATTCACGCCCGCAGCGGTGAACCGCGACAGAACCTCGTCCGGACGCAACGCTCCAAGGTCTTGCACCGCGGGATGCTGCCATACCGGCGGCGTCAAATTTCGATCGGTCGGCGACGCGATAACCAGACGACCGCCGACTCTGTGCAGCGCTTCCGCCAACCTCAGCATTGCTTCCATGTATCCAACGCCGATCGAGCCGGCAAAACCGACGACGAGCGGGTCTTCCGCTCTCTGCACCTGTGGCGGCCGTGGAGCGTGGCCGGGAATTGGCGGCAGGAGCGTCCCTCGAACGCCGTAGCGCCGAAAGAACTCCCGCTCCATGACGCTCGACACGCAGAATCTGACCGCCGCCTGCCGATAGATTCTGGCCAGGTGACGACGTCCGGCCGGAGGAACGGCGTCGGAGTAATCGTCATGGCAAAACAGCACGAGCGGCAGCCGTCTTTCCTTCGCGTACGACGCGGCTGCGGTCAACAAAGAATCGGGCAGCAGCGTGGAGCAAACGGCCTGCGGGCGAAACCGATCCGCCTGCTCCGTGAACCGGGCTTTGACGAGAGAACCGGCCAGGGCATCGGCCACGGACCAAAGGACGTGACGGCGCAGGCGCTGAACGAATTTAGGCGCCGGTGGAACGGAGATCGACACCGCCGGCTCAATGTCTTCGTCGACAGGCTTATGATCGGGAGCAACGACCATGACGCTGCGGCTCGGCCGCGCACGCAAGTGACGGTAGACGAGCAATTCCCCGGCGGCGACGGCTTGCGGGGAGACCGACGAGCAATAGAGCAGACGCACATAACTGTGCGGAACGTGCTGCTTCTCTCCGTGATCCAGCCGAAATCGCTCCTCGGCGCTCATCGTGTCAAAGGTCACCGGTAAGGTTCTCTCCGGGAATAGGCTGCGCGGACGGTCTTAACAGTTAGCAGACTGATGCGCTAAGCCGACGCGGCCATCGCCCGGATTGGGACGGAGCTCCGCAAGCGAAGCAAGCCGTTCGCCATGAACATCTCTGCGGGCGAGCACGACACAGCCTCGGCGCAAGCCAGTATCCGCAGCTGCCGGGGCAGAAGGATAGAACGCCGCCAACGAGTGCGCGGCCACCGCGTGTTCGATATATTCTGGAGCCAGTCTTTTGCCCGGACCATAATCGTCATAAGCATAGGTAGGATCGTGCGGGACCTGAAAGTCATCCACCATCACCACAGCCGCTGGGCAGTTGCTGAACATAAGATCAAGCTCATCGCCAAGCGGCAGGTCGTCATTCCAATGGGCATCGAGATAAGCGAACACCGTTTGGTCCTTGCGCGGCCGTGATGGACCGGCAAAGAACGCCCGCAGCGCTACTCGGCTGTCGCCACGCCGAAGAGTAACGTTCCGCTTTCGCCATAAGCGCGCACGCGCGAAGCCGTAGAATCGAGCATTTCCTTCAACCGAAAAAACTCGGATCCCTGTGCCAGCCAAAAACTCTGTTGTCGTTCCGAGATAGGTCCCGGTCTCGATGATAGCAACAGGCTTGAATGTCCGGATCAGCGCTCTGATCAGCTCTTGTCGACGTTCTTGTCCATTAAACGGGCCACCCCAGTGGCGACGTGCTCGCGGAAAACGATAGTAGTCAATCGCGCCAGTAAGTGTATCACCGAGAATAAAACGGAGGATGCCTTTTATGCCCATGCCAAATGACTATTAAGTGCTAAGTTACCTGTTAATTTAAACGGACTTCGTATCGGAGAGACTCTTCTGACGCAGAATTTTTGCAGGCACTCCGGCAACGACGCTGCCGGAGGGAAC
>JBEKNW010000179.1:0-9081 GCA_049522435.1 Xanthobacteraceae bacterium | reverse complement strand
AGGTTCTCCGACAGCACCGGATTGCGCTTGTGCGGCATGGCGGAGGAGCCTTTTTGGCCTTCGGAAAAAAATTCCTCCGCCTCCAAGACTTCGGTGCGCTGCAGGTGCCGAATTTCCGTTGCCAACCGCTCGACCGAGGCGGCGACGACGCCGAGCGTGGCGAAATACATCGCATGGCGGTCGCGCGGAATAATTTGGCTGGAAATCGGCTCGACGGAAAGCCCCATTTTTTTCGCCACATGGGCTTCGACGCGCGGATCGACCTGCGCGAAGGTGCCGACCGCGCCGGAAATCGCGCAGGTTGCGACCTCGCTGAGCGCCGCTATGAGGCGCTGTTTGGCGCGGGCGAATTCGGCATAGGCATAGGCGAGCTTGAGCCCGAACGTGGTCGGCTCGGCGTGGATGCCGTGCGAGCGGCCGATTGTCGGCGTGAATTTGTATTCGAGCGCGCGGCGTTCCAGCGCGGCGTTGAGCTTATCCACGTCGGCGATGAGAAGATCGGCGGCGCGCACGAGCTGTACGTTGAGGCAGGTATCGAGCACGTCGGAGGAGGTCATCCCCTGATGCACGAAGCGCGCTTCCGGCCCGACGATTTCGGTCAAATGCGTGAGGAAGGCGACGACGTCGTGCTTGACCTCGCGCTCGATCTCCTCGATGCGCGCGATATCGAACTTGGCGTCCTTGCCCTTGGCCCAGATTCTTTGCGCCGCCTCCTTCGGGATGATCCCGAGTTCGGCCATGGCGTCGGCGGCGTGCGCCTCGATCTCGAACCAGATGCGCAAGCGCGTCTCCGGCGACCAGATCGCCGCCATTTCCGGACGGGTATAGCGCGGAATCATTTTTTTGTTCTCGCCTCTAGCCCGGATGGAGCGCAGCGAAATCCGGGAACGATCGAGAGGCTCGCATGCCCACCCCGGATTACGCTGCGCTTCATCCGGGCTACGGTTTTATTTCACGCCGCGAAGCGCGCGCGGTTGTGCGGCTGCCGGTAGTCGACCGGGGTTCCCTTGGGAATGATGCCGGTCGGATTGACGCGCGTGATCGAATAATAGCCGATGACGTAATAGCGTGGTTTGACGGTTTCGGCGACGCCGGGCACCGCATAGAGCTCGCGCATGTAGTTCAGGAGATTGGGATAGTCGGCAATCCGGTTCCTGTTGCATTTGAACAACGAGAAATAGGCGACGTCGAAGCGCACCAGCGTGGGGAACAGGCGCCAGTCCGCCTCGGTGATCTGATTTCCGACCAGATAGCGCTGGCGTTCGAGCCGCGCCTCGATTTGGTCGAGCGTGGCGAACAGGCCGTCATAGGCTTCCTCATAGGCCGCCTGCGATTTCGCAAAGCCGCAGCGATAAACGCCGTTATTGATGTTGTTGTAGACCTCGGCGTTGATGCGGTCGATCTCGCCGCGCAACGGCTTCGGATAATAATCCGTCGGGTCGGCGCCGACGCCGGCGAACTCCGCGTTGAGCATGCGGATGATCTCGGAGGATTCGTTGTTCACGATCCGCCCGGTCTTCTTGTCCCACAGCGTCGGCACCGTCACCTTGCCGGTATAGTGCGGATCGCTCGCCGCATAGGCCTGGTGCAGGTAGTGAAAGCCATTGACCCGGTCAGGCGGGCAGTCGGGAAAAGCGGGGTTTTCTTCGAACGTCCAGCCTTGCTCGCGAAGCCCCGGAACGGCGATCGCCACGCTGATCGCGCCATTGAGCTTCTTCAGCGCCAGATAGATTTGCGTGCGATGCGCCCACGGGCAGGTATAGGCGACATAGAGGTGATAGCGCCCAGCCTCGGCCGGAAAGCCGGTTGAGCCGTCGGCGGTGACGCGGTCGCGGAAGACGCTGTCCACCCGCTGGAAATTGCCGGCCTTGCCGGTCTCTTGCGCCGGCTCCTCGTTACGCCACTTCCCGTCGACCAACATGCCCATTACGCCACCTCCCCGCGGGCGAGCGCCGCCGCTTGGCGGATCGCCGCGATGTTGGCGCGGTAGGATTCGCCTGTGCGGTCCTTGAACACGGCGGAGCCGGCGACGAAGACATTGGCGCCGGCGCGCGCTGCGTCTGGCGCGACCTCAGCTGTGATGCCGCCGTCGATCTCGATGTCGATCGGCCGCCCGGCGGCCATGGCGCGCAGCGTACGCAGCTTCTCGACGGCGCCGGGGATGAATTTCTGCCCGCCGAAGCCGGGATTGACCGACATGACGAGGATGAGGTCGACGAGGTCGATGACCGGCTCGACGGTATCCGCCGGCGTGCCCGGATTCATGGTCACGCCCGCCTTCTTGCCAAGCGCCCTAATCGCCTGCAGCGAGCGGTGAATATGCGGGCCGGCTTCGACATGCACGGTGATGATATCGGCGCCGGCCTTGGCGAAGGCTTCGAGATAGGGATCGCACGGCGCGATCATCAAATGCACGTCGAGTACTTTTTTGGTGTGCGCGCGCAACGCCTTGACCGCATCCGGCCCGATCGAGATGTTGGGCACGAAATGGCCGTCCATGACGTCGACATGGATCCAGTCGGCGCCTGCGGCATCGACAGCGCGCACCTCTTCGCCGAGTTTAGCAAAATCGGCGGCGAGGATCGACGGGGCGATGATGAGCGGGCGATGCACCGGATTCCCTTCGAAACAATCACCATGATCCGCTCGTCCCCGCGACCCGCCTACGCTCGCTTGGAGCTACGGCGGCTTTGAGTCCGCCGAAGCGCATAGCGCGAAGGCGGAAAGCGGGGACCCAGCAGAATCCACCACGTCAACGCGAGCCCGTCTGGATTCCCGCTGGCGCGGGAATGAGCGGAACAAGCTGGCTATGCGTTTCGCCTAACACGCCGATCCCGGCCGGGCAACGCCGCACCCAAGTGGGCGCCCGATGTCGGCAAGATTTGCCGGCAGCCGCGCGATCACGGCAGATTTGTTTCACTACCGGACGCCCGTCATGTCCGAAAAGTCCTTGTTTTGCCGTTGCTTAAGCAGCGGCCCCGCTCTTGCATCGGCGGTGTCGGGTAAACTGTATCCGTCGGCAAGGCCGATGGCTGAGGAGCGTGCCATGTCCGTCGGTTCATCGAGTGCCACTAACCCTTTCGTTTCTCTTCAGGCGCTGTGGCAGCAGCAGCAGTCACAGACCAGTACGACGGCGCAGACCGACCCGCTGTCGCAGCTGCTTTCGGCGCTGGGGCAGCAAGGCACGAGCGCGACATCCTCGACTGCCGCCGGCTCTTCCAGCGGCACATCCGGGTCAGGCAACACGTTTCCGCAATTCGGCCCGCAGACGCTGCAAGCGCTGCTGGCGCTGCAGAACTCCGGCGATGGCTCATCCTCGCTGTCGTCGCAGCTCAGCGGTTCGACCGGCGCCAGCGACGCGAGTTCAGGGCAGCAGGCCGGGCAGACGCAGGGCCAGCACGGCCACCATCACCATATGGGCGGCGCGGGGGGCGCGGGCGCGAATGGCGGCCAGAGTCCGCTCGATGTCCTGGCATCTGCCGACAGCGGCGCCAGCAGCCAGACTACGGCCAATTCCAATGACGCGACCACGACCACGATCACCTATGCCGACGGCTCGAGCGTGACGATGACGACGGCTGCTCCATCGAGCAGTTCCGGCTCGTCCGGCAGCACCGGCTCAGCGAGCGGCGGCGCGAATGTTGCAAGCAACAATCTCCTTGAGCAACTGATCCAGATGCAGGCTCAGTTGCTCAATCCTGCGACAACGCAGAGCGTCGCCACGGTTTAGCGGGATTGCATTCTCGGCAACAAACCGGTCGGGCCTTGTCGCCCGGCCTCCGCATGCGCATACGATAGAAGGCAGCCGCAGCAGGCAGCCGCAGCGGAGGTCTCCCTGGCGCGTACCGATATCATCGTGCTCGGAGCCGGCATCGTCGGCACCTCGATCGCGGTCCATCTCGCCAGGCGCGGCATGTCGGTCGCGCTGATCGACCGGCGCGGGCCGGGCGAGGGCACCTCCTACGGCAATGCCGGCATCATCGAGGGTAATACGATCTTTCCGCCGGCGTTTCCGGCCGACCGGGCCGCGCTCGTGCGCATCGCGCTCAAACGCTCGCCGGTCGTCAATTATCACGCCGCGCATCTGCTACGGATCGCACCCTGGCTGGCCGCTTTCCACGCCGCGTCGCGGCCGGCGCGGCTCGTCGAGACGGCGCGCCTGATGCGGCCGCTCTTTGCCCGCGCGCTCCCCGAGCACGAGGTACTCGTCGCCGAGGCCGGCGCCGAGCGCTATCTCAGCCGCCGCGGCTGGCTCAAGCTTTACCGCACCGACAGCGCTTTCGCGGCGCAGGCGCCGGAACTCGACCTTGCGGCGAGCCTGGGCATCGCCAATGTCCCGCTCGATCGCGACGGCGCGCGGGCGCTCGAGCCGGCGCTGGCGGGCGTTTTCCGCCACGCCGTGCATTGGACCGGAGCGGTGAGCGTGAGCAATCCGCTGGCGCTGACGCGCGCCTATACCGAGCGCTTTACCGCGCTCGGTGGCATTGCGCTCACCGGCGACGCCCGTACGCTGCATCGCGCCAATCCTTATTGGCGCGTGGAAACCGCGGCCGGGCCGCTCGATGCCGGCGACGTGGTCATTGCGCTCGGGCCCTGGACCAGCGACGTTCTTGCCCCGCTCGGTATCAAGCTGCCACTCGCCGTCAAGCGCGGCTATCACCGCCATTTCCGCCCGCAAGGAAATGCCGCGCTCAGCCGCCCGGTGGTCGACGTGGAAAACGGCTATGTGCTGGCGCCTATGGAGCAGGGCATCCGCATCACCACGGGTGTCGAGTTCGCCGCCCGCGATGCGGCGCCGACGCCGGTGCAGCTTGACCGCTTGCTGCCGGCGGCGCGCGAATTGTTCCCGCTCGGCGAAGGCGTCGAAGCGCAGCCATGGCTGGGCGCGCGGCCGTGCTTTCCTGACTCGCGGCCTGTGATTTCGCGTGCTCCGAACCAACGCGGCCTTTGGCTCGCTTGCGGCCACGCCCATTGGGGCTTGACGCTCGGCCCGGCCACCGGCCGGCTCATCACCGAGATGATCACCGGGGCAACGCCGTTCTGTGATCCGAAGCCCTATGCTGCGGACCGGTTCAGCCGGTGAGGGTCATATCGAGGGGCGCGGCCCGCCGATCAATCGCGGGTCGCCGATGCGGGAGCCGGTGATCCTATGTACTCACCAATCGTATGCACGACGCTGCCTGCAGGCCGCGTGTTGTTCGACGACAGCTTGTCCTGCGCCATGACCATTTCATCGTACTTGGCGAGTGTCGTTTCCGGCTGGTGCGGCACTACGTGGACGACCTTGTAGCCGGCCGCCTTGAGTTGGCGCAGCAGTTCCGGCATCGCTTCGGCTGTCGCACGCTGGAAATCATGCATCAGGATGATGCCCTTGTCGTGTTTGGCCAGCTTGCTCATCACCGATTCGATCACCTGCTGCGGCTTGCGCATCTTGAAGTCGAAGGAATCGATGTCGGTCGAGAACGACGCGATGTTGCGCTCGCCGAGGTAGGTAAGCAGCGCCGGCGGGTGTTGCAGGCTGGGGAAGCGGAAGAACGGCGCGATCGGTGCGCCGGCGGCCATGTGCACGGCGCTGACGCCCATTTCGATTTCCTGCTTGGCCAGGTCGAGATCGCTGGCGTAGGGATTTCTCGCCAGATCCTTATGCGACCAGGTGTGGCTGCCGACTGTGTGCCCGGCCTCGACCACGTGCTTGGTGATTTCGGGATGCCACATCGCGTGCTCGCCGATCTCAAAGAACGTGGCTTTCAGACAATTATCGGCGAGCGCCTTGAGCACGGCGGGAGTGTTTTCCGGCCAGGGGCCGTCGTCGAAGGTGAGCACGATCTCCTTATCGCGGAGGAAATCGTATTGCTTGAAGTGCTCGAAGCCGAAGCCGGGGCCGCCCGTCGTGTCGATCTCGACAATGCGCGAAAGGCCCATCCCGCCGGGCTTGTCGCATGCGGGAATGCCATTGGTTGGCACGCGGGCCCCGCTCGGGGTCGCAGCGGCCAGGGCCGAGCCGGCGACGGCGTTGGCGGTGGGCGTGTTTGCAGCAGGGGTCGCCGGCGCGGGCGTGTTTTGGGCGACGCGTGTCGGCGCGGCAGATGCAGCCTCCGCGGGCGCAGGCGACGGCGTCGCAGCCGTCGCTACCGGGATTTCGACAACTTGCGCCTGGGCGATTTGTTTCACCGGCGCGCGCGCCGGGAGAGTGGGCAGGTTCTGCGCCAACGATGCGATGCGTACATTTGCGGCGATAGCTGGATTTGGCGCGGCCGCTTTCTGTGCGGAGACGACCCCGAAGGCCGCGAGACCCAAGCTTATCAACGCGGCGACGACAATGACGAAGACGCGCATCGTATCCCTCTGCAACAAACCGATACCGGTCAACGCGAAGTGAAGGCGCAATCGGCGAACGAGTCAACGGCGGCGGCGTACCGCCGCGTGAAAGATGCGAGTTGTGGTTTCCGCGGCACGTTTAAGGGGAGTTGAAATGCCGCTGATCCCTTTGTCTTATCGGCCGAATTGATCCTTCCAGCTGCGCAACGCGCCGGGGAAGGGGAGCGCCGCCGCCGCAAAAACTCCTCGCGCCACCGCTCGCGCGACGACGTTGGCCGCGATGGTTCCGAGATTCGTTAATCCCAAATGCGCATCGGCAAGCGGCCGCCGGCCGGTCGAGGCCGCGAACACCACGTCGCCATCGAGCGGAGTATGCACGGGGTAGATGGCGCGCGACAGGCCCGATTGCGCCATGACGGCGAGGCGCTTTGCCTGCGCCTTCGTGAGGATGGCGTCGGTTGCCACCACCACGAGGGTGGTGCTCTCGCGAGCGCTCCCCTTGGTAAGTGGTGCGAGCGCATTGGGTGGAAAGGCTGGGGGAAATCCGCATCCGCCGAACTCGCCGTTCCGCTCGAACGGTGCTGCCCAGAACCATGGGCCGCGATCGATGATGACGCTGCCGGCGGCGTTGACGGTGGCGATCGCGCCGACGAGGTGGCCGTCCGAGGTTTGCGCCGAGGCGGAGCCGATCCCGCCCTTGCAATTGACGGTGGTCGCGCCGGTGCCGGCGCCGATGCTGCCGAGGGCGAAATCGGCACCGGCCGCGGCCGCCGCCGCATAGCCGAGCTCGCGATAGGGCGGGAAACGGCCCCAGTCCTTGTCGCCGCCGCTCAATAGATCAAAGAGGATGGCCGCAGGCACGATCGGGACCCGCACCGAGCGCACCGGAAAGCCGCGGTGCTGCTCGCGGAGCCAAGCCTGGACGCCCGAGGCGGCATCGAGGCCGAAGGCCGAGCCGCCGGACAGCGCGATGGCGTCGATGCCCTCGACCGTCTGCGCCGGATCGAGCAACGCGGTTTCGCGCGTTCCCGGCCCACCGCCGCGCAAATCGATCGAGCCGACAGCCGGCTCGTCGAACACGATGGCGGTCGCGCCGGAACCGAGGCGGACATCCTCGGCATGGCCGATTTTTATCCCGGGAACGTCGGTGATGAGGTTACGCAAGTTGCACTCCACGTCATTCCGGGGCGCCGCGAAGCGGCGAGCCCGGAATCCATAGCCACGGAACTCACAAGGATAGCACGGGAGTTTTTCCTTTGCGGCGGTGGTTATGGATTCCGGGCCCGGCCCTTTGGGCCGTCCCGGAATGACGGGGGGCAGGGCCACGATCACATCCTCGCGCGGCTGGAGCGGCCCCGCTTGCGCCGAGCGGAGCGGCCGGGCATGAGTGCGCCATGCCGAACGTCTCCATCGCCGCCGCGCTCGTCGCCGGCATGTTGAGCTTTTTGTCGCCCTGCGTGCTGCCGCTGGTGCCGCCCTATCTCGTCTATCTCACCGGGACCTCGCTCGAACGCCTCGCCGACGCCGAAGCCGAGCCGCAGGTGCGCCGCGAGACGATCGTCGCCGCGCTCCTGTTCGTGCTCGGCTTCTCCACGGTGTTCATGGCACTCGGCGCCAGCGCCAGCGCGATCGGACGGCTCCAATATTGGCTGCTGGATGAAATTGCCGAGCTGAAAGACATCACAGGACTGCCGCTACCAACGAACTTCAACCCGCTCGCCGCTCTCGCGGGGGTTGCAATTATATTCATGGGTCTTCACTTTATCGGCCTGCTTCAAATCCCTCTCCTGATGCGGCAAAAGCGCCTCGAAATCGCTAAGCCCGTCGGCCTCTGGGGTGCCTATCTGATGGGGCTCGCCTTTGCGTTTGGCTGGACCCCGTGCATCGGGCCGATCCTCGCTGCCATTCTGGCGATTGCGGCGTCGGACGGGGCGGTGGCAAAAGGCGCCGGGATGCTGGCCGTCTATTCGCTCGGCCTCGGCGTCCCGTTCATTGTTGCAGCCTTGGCGGTCGAACCATTTGCCGCCTTCCTCGCCCACTTCCGCGCCCATCTGGGTTTGGTCGAAAAGGCGATGGGCGGCCTTCTTGTGCTGACCGGAATTGCTTTCATGACTCCCTACATTGGTGAGGCAAGCTCCTGGCTCCTGGAAACGTTCCCGATGCTGGGGAAGATCGGGTAGCGTCATTCCGGGGCGCGCCAAAGGCGCGAGCCCGGAATCCATAACCACAGATGTTGCAAAACTGTTGTTGGAGCCTGTTGTTGGAGCCTGTTCTGAGGCGGCAGTGATTATGGATTCCGGGCTCGCCGCCATCCAAGTCGGCTGTCGCCGACTTGGACCTTTTAGTGCCGATCTCGGGTAAACCCGAGATCGGTGGCGCCCCGGAATGACGCCTCTCAACTCTTCGACAGATCGGTGATCTCGTCGTAATTGCCATCCTTGTCCCAGCGGTAGACGGCCCAGCCGATGGCGGTGATGTCGCCCTTCTTGTCGAAGGAGAGTGGGCCGAGCACCGTGTCCCAGGTCCCCGCATGCATGGCGGCGGCGACCTTTTGCGGATCGATGGTGCCGGCTTTGGCTGCGGCCTGCGCCCAGACCTGGACCGCGGCATAGGTGTAGAGCGTGTAGCCTTCGGGATCGATGCCCTTGTCCTTGAACTCCTTGACGATGGCGGCGACCGCCGGCCGCTTGCGCGGATCGGGGCCGAAGGTGAACAGCACGCCTTCGCCCGCCGGGCCGGTGATCGAGGCGAACTCGCGGTCGG
>JBEKNW010000178.1:0-9099 GCA_049522435.1 Xanthobacteraceae bacterium | reverse complement strand
GGTCGAAAGCCATGGCCAAAATCTCACCGCGGATGGCCTGGGCATGCTCGCTCACATAGGCGTCGGCCACGATCAGCGATTGCTCGATCATGGCGCGGGTGCGCGTCGAGAAGAAACGATCGAGACCGCGATCGAGCGTCGTTGAGGCGACCACGGCGACGAGGACGGTCGGGACCGCGGCGATCACGGCGAACAGGCCGACGATCTGCACGTGGAGCCGCGAGCCCGCGTAGCCGCGCCGACGGGCCCGCACCACCACCCAAACTTCCCGTCCGATGATGGCGAGGAGCAAAAGCCCGGCGGCGAGATCGGCCAGCAGGAGCTCGACCACGACTTCGTGGACCGGCGCGATCGGCGTCAGTCCCGCAAGCACGACGAAGGTAGCCGTGGCGGAAAGGAGCGCGATGCCGACCGCGATCGCCCCGATCAGCCGGGAGGCGACCGGCACCGGCGCCGCTGCGGCCGGATCGAGCGGGGCGACCTGATCGACAGTCGTCATGGACGCCTTAAGACGCGGGACTTGTGCGGCGCAGAACGAATGGAGCCCTACCATTCGGGCCAGTGAACGTATTAGTGATGCTTTTATACAACAATGTTGCCCGATTGCGACAATTCCTGGGCGCTCCGGCTGTCATTCCGGGGCGCCGCGCAGCGGCGAGCCCGGAAATCCATAGAAGCTGCCATTCAAGATTGGCATTTGGCGCAAATCTGCCGCTACCGGGGCTATGGATTCCGGGCTCGCGCCACCCAAGTCGGCTGTTGCCGACTTGGGTAATCTAAACGCCGATCTCGGGAACACCCGAGATCGGTGGCGCGCCCCGGAATGACGACTTAGTCACCGCCGGTGCGATAGACCTGGATTTCCAGATCGCGGATTTTCTTGCGCAGCGTATTGCGGTTAACGCCCAGAAGGTCGGCGGCGCGGATCTGATTGCCGCGAGTTGCCGTGAGCGCCGCGGAAAGGAGTGGCGCTTCCACTTCGCGCAAAATGCGATGGTAAAGGCCGGGCGGCGGCAAGCCCTCATCGAAGCCGGAAAAATAGCGCGCGAGGTAGCGCTCGACCGCGTTCGACAGATTTTCATCCCCGCGGTGGCTCTCGCCGGGCGCAGTGAGCGCAGGCTGCGACAATTCGGCGTCGACCACGGCGGCGGTGATCGTCTCCTGCGGGTAGAGGGCGGCGAGGCGGCGGGCGAGGTTTTCCAATTCGCGCACGTTGCCGGGCCACCGATGCCGTCGGAGGCGGTCGAGCGCGGCTTGGTCGATCTGCTTCGGCGGCAAGCCCTCGCGCTCGACCTGCGCGAAGAAATGCCGGATCAGATCGGGAATGTCTTCGGTGCGCTCGCGCAGCGGCGGCAAGCGCAACGGCACCACGTTGAGGCGGAAAAACAGATCCTCGCGGAACAAACCCTGCTGGATGAGCTGCCGTAGGTCCTTGTTGGTCGCCGCGATGATGCGCACGTCGGCCTTGATCGGCGTACGGCCGCCGACCGTGGTGTATTCGCCCTGCTGCAGCACGCGCAAAAGCCGCGTCTGCGCCTCCATCGGCATGTCGCCAATCTCGTCGAGAAAGAGCGTGCCGCCTTCGGCCTGCTCGAAGCGGCCGGCGCTGCGCGTGTTGGCGCCGGTGAAGGCGCCCTTCTCGTGACCGAACAGCTCCGATTCGATGAGGTCGCGCGGGATCGCCGCCATATTGATGGCGACGAACGGCCCGGTGCGCCGCTTGCCGTAATCGTGCAGCGCGCGCGCCACCAGCTCCTTGCCGGTGCCGGATTCACCTGAGATCATGACGGTCAAATCCGTCTGCATCAGCCGCGCCAGCACCCGATAGATTTCCTGCATCGCCGGCGAGCGGCCGATGAGCGGAATCGATTCGAAATCCTCGGCCTTGACCGGCTGCCGCGCCCGCTCCTTGGGCTCCGACAACGCGCGGCCGACGATGGCGATCAATTCCTTGAGATCGAACGGCTTGGGCAGATATTCGTAGGCGCCCCGCTCGGAGGCGCGGATCGCCGTCATGAAGGTATTCTGCGCGCTCATGACCACGACCGGCAGGTCCGGCCGTGTCTTCTTGATGCGCAACAGCAGATCGAAGGCGTTTTCGTCCGGCAGCACCACGTCGGTGACGATAAGATCGCCGTCGCCCTGACTGATCCAGCGCCACAGCGTGGCTGCATTGCCGGTCGTGCGCACCTCATATCCGGCGCGCGAGAGCGCTTGATTGAGCACGGTCCGGATCGCCGCATCATCATCGGCAACGAGAATATTTCCCGCTGGCATCAATGATCCCCTAATGATCGCCTTTTGGCTGAACGGTGCCAGCCGGCTCGGCGCCGTCACCGCTGTACATCGGCATGAGCACGCGAAAGATGGTTCGTCGCGGCTGCGACTCGCATTCGATGATGCCGCCATGATCGCCGACGATCTTGGCCGCCAATGCGAGCCCGAGGCCCGATCCCGTCGGCTTGGTAGTGACGAACGGATCGAACAGATGCGGCATCAGCTCCTCGGGCACGCCAGGCCCGTTGTCCTTCACGCAGAATTCGAGCGGCAACGAGATGCGCGTTTTGGCGCCCGGAACCGACAGCCGCACGCCGGGACGAAATGCGGTCGAGAGCGCAATCTCGCCGCCGTTATTGTCGCCGATCGCCTCGGCCGCGTTCTTGACCAGATTCAAGAAAACCTGAACGAGCTGATCGCGGTTCGCCAGCACCGGCGGCAGCGAAGGGTCATAGTCCTCCACGAATTTGATGTGGCGGGCCACGCCGGATTGCGCCAGCCGCTTCACGTGATCGAGCACGACGTGGATGTTGATCGGTTCGCGCTCGACCGGGCGCTCGTCGGCGAACACCTCCATGCGGTCGACCAGTTTCACGATGCGATCGGCTTCGTCGCAAATGAGGCGTGTGAGCGTGCGGTCGTCGTCCTCGACCGATTGCTCCAGCAACTGCGCCGCGCCGCGGATACCGGACAGCGGATTCTTGATCTCGTGCGCGAGCATGGCGGCGAGCGCGATCACCGAGCGCGCCGCGCCGCGATGCGTGAGCTGGCGATCCATCTTGTCGGCGATGGTGCGCTCCTGCAGCATCACCACCACATAGTCCCGCTGCTCCGGCAGCGGTGCGACATAGAGATCGACCAGCCGGTCGCCCGGATTGCGCGGCGTGCCGAGATCGACCTTGTACTCGTTGACTGCCGCGCCCCGCGTGCGCACCTGTTCGACGAGCGTGAGCAAGGGACTGCCGAACGGCACAAGATCGCGCAGCAGGTACCGCCGCAACAGCGAGACCGAGACCTCGAAGAAAGCTTCGGCGGCGGCATTGGCGTCGGCCACCTTGCCGTCTGATGACACGACGATGACGGGATGAGGCAGCGCATTGAGCACCGCGTCGGCAGCCGATGCGGCCCGTAGGGGCTCGGCAGTGCTCATGTCGAATTCCTTAGGATTCGAGCCGCATGGACGCGGTAAGCCGGGCAAATTTGGCTTAAAGCCAAGAACTTGGCAGTTTTTCGAGCGTGGATCCTGCATAGTGGCATTTGCACACGAATTAGGCGTAGCGCGAGTTCTGCATAGAGTTTAGCCAAATCCGCGAGAGGCGCAAGTGCTGCACTGCAATATCACCAATTTCCTCCAACGGAGCCTCTGGAACCGAAATGCGGGCCTGACGCCGAGTTCCGTTCGCACATTTGGGGAACATGCGCTAAAGCGATGCCAAAATCGCGAGCGGAGTCTTTTTCATGACGGGTGGGGTTGCGGCTGTGATTGTCGCAGCCGGGCGGGGAAATCGCGCCGGCAGCGAGGTACCCAAGCAATATCGGAGCATTGCCGGCGAGCCGGTCATCCGCCCTACCCTGGTTGCCTTCCTCGCGCACCAGCAGATCGGCGCGGTGCAACCGGTCATCCATCCGCACGATGAAGACTTGTTTCGCGCTGCGACCGCCGGTCTGAAAAAACTGCTGCCGCCGGTTTGGGGCGGCGCGACGCGGCAGGCCTCGGTGCGCGCCGGGCTCGAGGCACTGCGCGCGACTGCGCCCGACCTCGTCCTCATCCATGATGCGGCGCGGCCGTTCTTGACCGGCGCCCTAATCTCGCGGGCCATCGCCGCCGCGAAGAAGCACGGCGCGGCGGTGCCGGCCATCGCCATCGCCGATACCGTGAAGAAAATCGACGAGCAGGAGGTGGTGACCGAAACGCTCGATCGCAGCCGCCTGCGCATCGTGCAGACACCGCAAGCCTTCGCCTTCGGCCTCATCATCGATTCGCACCGCCGCGCGGCGGCGGCCGGCCGCGAGGATTTTCCCGACGATGCCGCGCTCGTCGAATGGGCCGGCCATCGTGTCACCGTGTTCGCAGGCGAGACCACCAACGTGAAGCTCACAACCAACGAGGACCTGGCCCGCGCCGAAGCCTTGCGCTTGGCGGCGCTTGCGGACGTGCGCACCGGAAACGGCTTCGACGTCCACGCCTTCGCCGACGGCGATCATGTCATGCTTGCCGGCGTCCGCATCCCGCATTCGCGCGGGCTGACCGGACATTCCGACGCCGACGTGGCGCTGCATGCGCTGGTCGACGCCATTCTCGGCGCGCTCGCCGAGGGCGACATCGGAGTGCACTTTCCGCCGAGCGATCCGCAATGGCGGGGCGCGCCATCCGATCGCTTTCTCGCCTTCGCCTGCGAGCGCGTGCGCGCGCGCTCCGGCCTGATCGCCCATCTCGACGTGACCATCGTGTGCGAGGCCCCGCGCGTCGCCCCGCATCGCGCGGCGATGCGCGCGCGCATCGCCGCGATCGCCGGCATTGCCGTCAGCCGCGTGGCGATCAAGGCGACGACCAGCGAAAAGCTCGGTTTTACGGGCCGCGGCGAAGGCATCGTGGCGATGGCGACGGCGACGGTGCGGCTGCCGTGGAGTGCATCGTGATCGATGACGAGCTGCGCGAGACGGCAACGCGCGTGCTTGATCTTTTTCGCGCGCGTGGCCTGAAGATTGCCACAGCGGAATCCTGCACCGGCGGGCTGGTCGCCGCGACGCTGACCGAAATCGCCGGCTCATCCGACGTTCTCGATTGCGGCTTCGTCACCTATTCGAATGCTGCGAAACAGGCGATGCTCGGCGTACCGGCGGAGACGCTCAAGCGCCACGGCGCCGTGAGCGGCGAGACCGCGGCCGCCATGGCCGCCGGTGCGCTGAAAAAATCGCAGGCCGATTTGTCGGTGGCGATCACCGGCATTGCCGGTCCTGGCGGCGGCACGAAGGAAAAGCCCGTCGGCCTCGTCCATTTCGCCGCGGCGAGCCGCGACGGGCGGCGACTCGCGCGCAGCCGGCATTACGGCAAGATCGGACGCCGCCGCGTGCGGCAGCGCTCCGTCGCCGAAGCGCTGCAGCTTTTGGAATCGTTGGCACAGGGAGCCGGCGGCTGAGGCGCGCATCGCGATTGAGATCAATCGGGATAGGCTTGAATTTCATCGGCGCCGCTCAAAGAACTTCTGAAGCGACATGCACAAACGCGATTTTCAAGCCTTGTAGAATTGCACGCCTAATTCGACTTTTGATCGCCATGCTACGCGGCATGAGCGCCGCACCCGGCCGCACGCCGAAAGTAAAAGAATGAACCTGTCAGGTACCGAATCCGGCGCGTACATGAGCGGACGCAGCCGAGCACCACCTTCTGAAATATCCATTATCTCACAGGCTGACGAAGCCGAGCCGTCGCCCACATCGAGCGCCCCTATGCGGTCGAAGGCCTTACGCTCGAAACGACGGTTTATGTAAACAGAACGCTTTCTGCGAACAGGCATGACGACGACCGGCGCGATATAATCCGCTTGTTACAGCACAAGTGTTTAGTGGGGTTTAACGGAAGATCGGATATTTATTAACCAAGGCGCAGCTGCGTTCGCTCGCGGGGAAATCGTTTGTTCATCGTTCTGCGGTCATGATGGAGTGATGTATTCCGTCAACGACGCCGGTTTCGGATGACGACCGCAATTTCGCTGATTGATGATCTCGAACGGGCACTGGCAAGCGGCGACAACGCGCACCGCGTCGACATGCTGTCGCGTATCACCGATCTGTTTTTTGCCGGCGCTTCCCACTACTCGGCAGATCAGATTAACCTCTTCGACGACGTCATCGCCAAGCTCACCGCGGCGATTGAGCCAATGGCCCGCGCCAAGCTTGCGGCGCGGTTAGCGCCGGCGCGCAATGCGCCGGCCGGTGTGGTTCGCATGCTCGCCTTTGACGACAATATCGAGGTGGCACGACCGGTATTGCGCAAGTCCGAATGCCTGAACGAATCGGACCTCATCGCCAACGCGAATAACAAGAGCCAGCAGCACCTTGCGGCAATATCAGAACGCAAAAACCTGAGTGAGGCTGTAACCGACGTGCTGGTAACGCGCGGCGATCAGCAGGTTGCCTACTCGGTTTCCAAAAACCCTTCCGCGCGCATCTCCTATGCCGGTTTCCGTATCCTGTTGAAACGGTCGATCGGCGACGACAAACTGGCCCTGCTGGTCGGGACACGGGGCGACGTGCCAAGGCAACATTTCCTGCGGTTGATCGATCAGGCCTCGACCGCCGTCCGCGCCAAGCTGATGGCTGAAAATCTCGGCGACAGTTCGACCGTCGCCGGTGTGGTCGATGAAATCTCCACCGGCCTGCGCATAGACGCTCAGAAGGTTTCGGCCCATTACGCCGGAGCGCGGGCCTCGGTCGAGGCCCTGTATCGCGCCGGCAAGCTCACTGAAGCCGAGGTGCGTCAGTTCGCAACCGAGCATCGCCTCGCCGAGACAGCGGTCGCTCTGACGCTTCTATGCGGTGTGGAGAACGACGTCGTGGAGCGCGCGCTCCTTGCCTCCGGTTCCGATATCCTCGTCATTCTCGCAAAGTTGGCGGGATTTTCCTGGGCCACCGCAAAGGCGATCTTGCTGCTCAAGGCAGCCGACCGCGGCGAATCGGAGCAGAACCTCGAACAGGCAAAGGCGAGCTTTGAACGGCTACGGTCTGGGACGGCGCGAGACGTACTCGGCTTCTATTATTCGCGCCTCATCGCCGCGGAATAAGACGCCGATCCCCACCCCTTCGGGCAACGCTTGAAGTCCTACGCCGCAGCGAGCCGGCCAACGACTGCGGCAACGTCTTTCGGCTGATCCGCAACTTCGTTTTCGCCGGCGTCTGTCGCCAGCGGGGCCATCGCCTCGGCAAGCTTGATAAACGCCGAGCCAGGCAGCGGCGGCGCGAACAGATATCCTTGCGCGGCGCTGATTCCGCGCTCGCGCAGATACTCCACCTGATCGATGCGCTCGACGCCTTCAGCAACGATTTGCATGCGCAAGTCGCGAGCCAAGGTGACCAGTGTCTCGACAATCGCCTGCGCGTGACGCTCGGTTTTGAGGGCTTCAACAAACAATCTGTCTATCTTGATGATATCCACGCCTAGCTTGAGGATATAGGAAAGACCGCTATGTCCGGTGCCGACATCGTCCAGCGCGACGCGGCAACCGAGGCCCTGTAACGCAGCAATGACGCGGCGCGTCGCGCTGAGATTTTCGATTTCAAAACGCTCGGTTATCTCGAGCACGATCTGCGAAAGGCGGATCGCAGAACCCTCGAAAATCGATCCGACGTCGTTGAGGACAGCCGAGTCGGTAAAATGCCGCGGCGCAATGTTGAATGTAACATACATGTCTGGCCGGGCACCAATAACCGTGCCGACCTCCTTGCGAACTTGCCGCATCAAGGATTGCGTCAGGGCAAGGATCAAACCACTCGATTCGACGAGCGGGATGAACGCGCCGGGAGCGACGATCGTGCCATCGGGCTTGCGCCACCGAACCAGCACCTCGGCTCCGAGCAGTTTTCCAGTCTTGATGTCGATGATGGGTTGGTAATAAGGGACGAATTCATCCGCGACAAGTGCTGCTTCGATTTCAGCGATTGGATTGTGGCGCTGTCGCCACGGAATGAAGATCGCGCCAATCAAGATCGTGACCGCCAACATGCCGGAGGCGACAATGCCGATTCGTCGCAAGTCGTCGTAGCTGGCTATGGTGCCTCGCCGTTGCATCGTCACGGTCGCAACGGGCCCATAGCGCTCCGATCGTGCGCGCTCGGAGATATAGTCCTTCTGCTTCACGCTACCGGTCTCGTCTCCTGACCATCCGACCAAAGTGCCGTCTGCAAGGGTCATGCGGGCGTAACCCGGGAGCGGACCTCCATCCGGCGCGATCCGGGGCAGCAAAAGATCGACGGGCAGCAATGCCGCAAGAGCGGGCTTCCGCTGCGTGGCCACACGGCGAACGCGAAGCAGATGATCATCGCGTCCCTCCAAACGGACGACATCCAGCATGATGTCGCGATTGGACGTGGCGGCCGAAACAAGAACATCCCGGGGTGCAAAGGAAGAGCCGACATCGGTGCACAACGTCTGACCACTTGGGCCGACCAAAGCCAGTTCCTTAATCGGTCCTGATGCGAACACTGATTGGCGCAGCGTCTCGACGTTCGCCGGCGTGCACGAATCGATGCCACGATTCACGAGTTCATCGAGGCTGGCCACGGCCCGGTCGATGGTCAGATCGATGAACCCGATGGACCAATTGGCGGCGACCGAAACCTCCGCCTCGCCCTGCGTTTCGAGCCAGGACGTGAACCAATAGACCGGCGCAGCGGCAATTACGATTCCGAGGGCGGCGGCGAATAGCTTATGTGTCCTGAACGCCAGCAAATTCCACCCCACGGTTTGCTGTCGTGCCATCGCCGACGTAAAGACGGCCTTAAGCACGCGGGGAGTGGTGACGCGGAAAGGTAAATGGGCGCGCTTACGGTTATGCGATTCTTAAATGCCCACGCTAAGCGACGGGTACGAAATAGGGAAATGGTATCGCTCGGCTACCGCAGCGAGCAGAAAACCAAAATCATCCCCCGCCCTAAGCCGGCTACGCGCCGTAGACCTGATCGGCGCGGCGTTCGAAGGGGACGCCTAGTCGCCCGAGTCACTCAAAATGAGGGGTAGAGCCTCTTGAGCTTGACGCGGGCATGATCTGTCGTGAATTGCCAATCGGCCTTGGCGTGATGCTTGTTTCGATGGTCCTGCCAAGC
>JBEKNW010000177.1:0-9225 GCA_049522435.1 Xanthobacteraceae bacterium | reverse complement strand
GTCATCGCCCTCGAGCACGCCATGCGGCCATACGAGAGCGATGGGCTCACTGCCTATCGCCAGCTCCCCATGGTGGTGGTGCTGCCGGAAACGACCGAGCAGGTCGCGGGGGTGCTCAGCTACTGCCACCGCGAAGGCGTCAAGGTGGTGCCGCGCGGGGCTGGAACGTCACTGTCGGGCGGCGCGCTGCCTCTCGGCGATGGCGTGCTCCTCGGTATGGCCAAGTTCAATCGCATCCGCGAGATCGATTTTGACAATCGTGTCGTAGTGGTCGAGTGCGGCGTCACCAATCTTGCGGTCAGCCAGGCGGTGGAGCACGCCGGCTTCTACTACGCACCAGATCCATCATCGCAGATCGCCTGCACCATCGGCGGCAATGTGGCGGAAAATTCCGGCGGCGTGCATTGCCTCAAATACGGCGTCACCACCAACAACGTGCTCGGCTGCGAGCTGGTGCTGATGACCGGCGAGATTTTGCGGCTCGGCGGCCGCCATCTCGATTCCAGCGGCTACGATCTTTTGGGCATCGTCACCGGCTCGGAGGGCATGCTCGGCGTCATCACCGAAGTGACGGTGCGCATCCTCAAAAAGTCGGAATGCGCGCGCGCCGCGCTGGTCGGTTTTGCCGCCTCGGAGGATGCCGGCGACTGCGTCGGACGAATCATCGGCGCCGGCATCATTCCGGGCGGCATGGAGATGATGGACCGCCCCGCCATCCATGCTGCCGAGGAATTTATCCATGCCGGCTATCCGCTCGACGTCGAGGCGCTCTTGATCGTCGAACTCGACGGCGCGCGCGCCGAGGTCGATCATCTGCTCGGGCGCGTCCAAGAGATCGCCCGGCAATGCCGTGCGGTGACTTACCGCGTCTCCAATTCCGAAGAGGAGCGGCTATTGTTCTGGGCCGGCCGCAAGGCGGCCTTCCCGGCGGTCGGCCGCATCTCGCCGGACTATTACTGCATGGACGGCACCATCCCGCGCGCGAAGCTGCCGCTGGTGCTGCGGCGCACACAGGAATTGTCGGTGAAATACGGCTTGCGCGTCGCCAATGTGTTTCACGCCGGCGACGGCAACCTGCATCCGCTGATCCTCTATGATGCGAACAAGCCCGGCGAGCTCGAACGCGCGGAAGAATTCGGCGCCGATATCCTGCGGCTCTGCGTCGAGGTCGGCGGCGTGCTCACCGGCGAGCATGGCGTCGGCGTCGAGAAACGCGATCTGATGCCGGTGATGTTCTCCGAGGCCGATCTCAACCAGCAGCAGCGGGTCAAATGTGCCTTCGACGAAAAAAGCCTGCTCAATCCCGGAAAAGTATTCCCGACGCTGCATCGCTGCGCCGAACTCGGCCGCATGCACGTGCATGCGGGCCGCGTGGCGTTTCCCGACATCCCGCGCTTTTGATGCACGCAATCGCAGCGCTGACGTAGGCTCGCTTCCAGATGAACGCTGAAAATCTCAAACCGCGCGACGGTGCGGAGGTCGAGCAGGCGATCCAGTGGGCGGTCGCCGGCGGCAAGGCGCTCGAACTCGTCGGCCATGGCAGCAAGCGCGCTATCGGCCGCGCGGCGCAATGGGATGTGACGCTCGACCTCTCCGGGTTTTCGGGGGTCACGCTCTACGAGCCGGAAGAGCTGGTGCTGTCCGCGAAGGCGGGCACGCCGCTTGCGGAAATCGAAGCGCTGGTCGCGGCGAGCGGGCAAGAGCTTGCTTTCGAGCCCATGGATTACGGGCCGCTCCTCGGCATTGCGGTCGGCGCCGGCACCATCGGCGGCGTGCTTGCCGCCAACCTTTCCGGCCCGCGGCGCATCAAGGCAGGCGCCGCGCGCGACCATTTCCTCGGCGTCAGCGCCGTTTCCGGCCGCGGCGAGACGTTCAAGGCCGGCGGCCGCGTGGTGAAGAACGTTACCGGCTACGACCTCTGCAAGCTTCTCGCCGGCTCCTGGGGCACGCTCGCGGCCATGACCGAGGTGACGGTCAAGACGCTGCCGCGGGCCGAAACCGAGGAGACCCTCTTGGTGCTCAACCTCGACGATGCGACGGCGGGGAAGGTCATGGCGGCGACCATGGGCTCGTTCGCCGATGTCTCGGCGGCCGCGCATTTGCCGGCTGCGGTCGCCACGCGCGTCGCCGAAATCACCGCCGCGCCCGGCGCCGTCACGGCATTCCGCCTCGAAGGCGTCGCTCCTTCGATCGCGCATCGCAAAAGCGTGCTGGAGAAGCTGGCCGCGCCGTTCGGCACGCTCGGCACTCTGGGCGAGGCGCCTTCGCGCGCGCTTTGGCGGGCGACCCGCGAGGTGGCGCCGTTCGCTGCCGATGGGCCCGCGGGCGAGCGCTACCTCTGGCGCATCTCGACGGCGCCATCGCGCGGCGCCGAGGTCGGGCGCACGCTCGTCGAACAGGCCCAGGCCGAGATCATGTACGACTGGGCCGGCGGGCTCATCTGGGCTGCGTTGCCGCCCTCGGACGATGCCGGCGCGCCGCTCGTGCGCTCCACCGTCGCAATTGTCGGCGGCGGCCACGCGACGCTGATCCGCGCGCCGGCCGCCGTGCGCGCTGCGATCGACGTCTTCGAGCCTGAGCCGGCGGCGCTTGCGGCATTGACGAAGCGCGTGCGGCAGGGCTTCGATCCGCAGGGCGTGCTCAATCCCGGGCGCATGTGGGCGGGCGTGTAGTCATGCAGACCTCCTTTACCCTCGCGCAGCTTGCCGATCCGGACCTGGCGGAATCGGAAAAAATTCTGCGTACCTGCGTGCATTGCGGCTTTTGCGTCGCCACCTGCCCGACCTACGTGCTCGGCGGCAACGAGCTCGATTCGCCGCGCGGGCGCATCTACCTCATCAAGGATATGCTCGAGCACGATCGGCCGGCGACGGCGGAGGTCGTCGAGCACATCGATCGCTGCCTGTCGTGCCTCTCCTGCATGACGACGTGTCCGTCGGGCGTGCACTACATGCACCTCGTCGACCATGCCCGCGCTCACATCGAGCGCACCTACCGCCGCCCTCTGGGCGAACGCCTTCTCCGCGCCGCGCTCATCAGGCTGATGCCTTATCCGCAGCGCTTCCGGCTCGCGCTCAATGCGGCGCTTGTCGGAAAACCGTTCGCACCGCTATTCGCCGCGATCGGGCTCAAGCAGGTCGCCGCCATGCTGCGCCTCTCGCCTTGGCACCGGCCGGGGCGGTTGCTAACCCCGCAGAGGTTTGCGGCCGTGGGCGCCCGCAAGGGACGCGTGGCGCTGCTCGCTGGCTGCGCCAACGACCTGCTGGCGCCAGAAATCAACGCCGCCGCGATTCGCGCGCTCACCCGCCACGGCATCGAGGTGGTGGTGGCAGAGGGCGCAGACTGCTGTGGCTCGCTCGTCCATCACATGGGCCGCGAGCAGGAGGCGCTCGCCCAGGCGCGCGCCAATATCGACGCCTGGATGGCGATCGAGGGCCTCGATGCGATCCTGATCACTGCTTCGGGCTGCGGCACCACGGTGAAGGATTACGGCTTCATGCTGCGCACCGATTCGGCCTATGCCGGACACGCCAAGCAAGTGGCAAGCCTCGCCAGAGATATCACGGAATATCTCGCCACGCTGCCGCTCGAGGCGGACCAAAACGCTCGCGGACTTGTCGTCGCCTATCACGCGGCTTGCTCGCTGCAGCACGGGCAGCGGATTACGCGGCAGCCGAAAGAACTGCTCGTCAAGCTTGGCTTTGTGGTCAAGGACGTGCCGGACGGCCATTTGTGCTGTGGTTCAGCCGGAACCTACAATATTCTGCAGCCCGACATCGCAAGAAGGTTGCGCGAGCGCAAAGTCGGGACTATCGAGAGATTGCGACCTGATGTGATTGCAGCGGGCAATCTTGGCTGCATGACGCAGATCGCCGCGGGCACGAAACTCCCGGTCGTCCATACGGTCGAGTTGATCGATTGGGCTACCGGGGGGCCATGTCCGCCCGCGCTTCGGGAGTATCGGCCGCGTTCGGCGATGCGCCCGTCCGCGGCCGCGAGCTAACGGGGGGCTCGGTCGTTATTGTGGCGTGAACCCGGTCTCCCATGGGGGCCGACGGGATACTGGACTCGCAGCATGGATCGGGAGGACGATCATGGCAAAGAAGTCGAAGACGAAGAAGAAATCCACAAAGAAGAAGGCCGCTCCGGCGCGCAAGAAGAAGAAAATCGTAAAGTCGGCCGCGAAGAAGGCCACCAAGAAGGTCGTGAAGAAGGCCGCTCCCAAGCGCAAGGCGCCGGCGAAGAAACCGGCCCCCAAGATACCTGCGGCGGAGCCTGCGCCCGCCCCGTCCTGGCCACCGCCCCTGGGTTCCGGCGGCGGCGACAGCGACGGCACCTAAGCTCTTCTCATCCGGCTGGAAGAGGCAGAGAGCGGCCGCAGCCGACACGACGCGCAGGCATTCGAGCGATTGCGTACAAGCTGCAATCGCTCGAGTGTGCAATTCCGAGGCCGTCTCACCATTCAGGAGGTGCGCGATGGCGGCGACTTACGACATCCTCATGATGGGCGCGTCCTATGGCTCGCTGCTCGCCTCCAAGCTCCTGTTCGGCGGGCACAACATCAAGCTCGTCTGTCTCCCAGCTGAGGCCGACCTGATCAATGCCGAGGGCTTCCGCGTGCGCCTGCCGGTGCGGGGGCGCAAGGATGCGGTCGAGATCGACTCGCGCAAGCTTCTGGGCAAGGTCAGCGCCGGCGGAACGGCCGGCGTCGATCCGAAGGACTATGATCTCGTCGGCCTCGCCATGCAGGAGCCGCAATATCGCTCGCCGGGCGTGCGCGAACTCCTTGACGCCGTGGCGCGCGCGAAGGTGCCGTGCATGTCGATCATGAACATGCCGCCGCTCGCTTATTTGCGGCGCATCCCCGGCCTCGACGCCGACGCGCTCAAGCCCGCCTATACCGACGCCAGCGTCTGGAACAACTTCGATCCGGCCTGCATCACGCTGTGCAGCCCGGACCCGCAGGCGATCCGCCCACCCGACGAGAAGGTCAACGTGCTGCAGGTCACGCTGCCGACCAACTTCAAGGTGGCGCGCTTCGACAGTGAGAAGTCGACCGCCATCCTGCGGCAGTTGCAGGATGAGATCGGAGCGATCCGCTACGACACTCCCGAAGGCAAGATCGAGCTGCCGGTGAAGCTCAAGGTCTACGACTCGATCTTCGTGCCGCTCGCCAAGTGGGCCATGCTGCTCGCCGGCAACTATCGCTGCGTGACCAAGGACGGCATGCGCACCGCGCAAGAGGCGGTGTGGAGCGATATCGAGACCTCGCGCTCGGTCTATAATTTCGTCAACGACCTGTGCGTCAAACTCGGCGCCAAGCCGGACGATATGGTGCCGTTCGAGAAATATGCCGCCGCCGCGCAGTCGCTGACGCGCCCGGCATCGGCCGCGCGCGCGCTGCAGAACGGGGCGCCGAACATCGAACGCGCCGACAAGCTCGTACAGCTCATCGCCGCGCAGAAAGGCCTGCACAACCCTGTGATCGATGCGACGGTGGCGCTGGTCGATGCGCGGCTCGAAGCCAATCGCAAGAAGGCGGCGGCGTGACGAGCGTGCCGCCCTCACCCTACCTCGACATCTTCCCAGAACCCGAACCTTCCCGCTACTTCGGCCATCTCTGGCCGCGGCGCTTCGTATGACCACGCGGCGCGCTTGTGCCGCCTGCCGTCGACGACGACGTCGTAGAATTGAACGCCGTGGGGACAGGCGTGATCGCTCTCGGTCTTCTCGGCCTTCTCCAGCCAGTCCATGCGCACCGCCGCGCGCGGAAAATATTGGTAGCCATGGCACGCGACGATATCGATGCTCTCGGCGACCACACGCCTATCAACGCTTGCCTTCATGGGACGAACCTCCGTGGGATACGCACAACCTATTCACTCGGCCGCCGAGACCAGCGGAACCTCGCGGACCCGATAGAGGGCCTCGTCCGGCACCAGCTCGACGCGGCGGCGGTGGAAGGCGCTCAGCGTCGAGCGATGGCCAATGGAGATGATGGTCGTGCCCTTGAGCCGGTCTTGAAGCAAGCGGTAGAGCGCCGCCTCGGCGGCTTCGTCGAGCGAAGCGGTCGCTTCATCGAGCAAGAGGTAGTCGGGAGCCTGCAGCAACGCGCGGGCGACGGCAAGCCGCTGCTGCTCGCCTTGCGAAAGCATCCGATTCCAGTGCGCTTCTTGGCCGAGCCGCTCGACTAATTTCGGCAGCCCGACCGCGACGAGCGCTTCGGCGAGGCGGGCGTCCGCGAACGTGCCGGTTTTGGCCGGGTAGCTGACGGCCGAAGCGAGCGTCGCCACGGGGAAATAGGGCCGCTGCGGCAGCAGCATGACCTTGGCGTCTTTCGGCACCGTCACGCGGCCCGACCCGAACGGCCAGATCCCGATGACGGCGCGGAACAGGGTTGATTTGCCCGCGCCCGAGGGGCCGGTCACCAGGACGCGCTCGCCGGCTGACAAGACGATGTGCTCGGCATTGACGAGCGGCTCGCCGCTGGGCAGCCGAATGTGAAGGTGATCGATCGAAATTGCCGTCGCTTCATCGCGCGGCAGCATCTCGACCACAGGCGGCGTCAGCGCGACCTCGCGGCCCGCGACGATTGCGTCTTCGAATCCGGACAAGCGCGCGATCACCGCACTGTATTCCGCAAGCTCCACGTAGATGGTGACGAAGTATGAGAGCGCAGTCTGGACGCTGTTGAAGGCCGATGCCGTCTGCATCAAGCCGCCGAGTTGCATCGCGCCGGAGAAATAAGCCGGGCTCACCATCACATAGGGGAAGATCACCGAAGCCTGCGAATAGCTCTGGGTAAAGAAGGCCAGCTGCTTCTGCCGCTGCATGATGGCAATCCAATTGGCGACCACCAGCCCGAAGCGGTCGAGATGGCGCTCGCGCTCGGCCGCCTCGCCATGGAGCGACGCGACCTGTTCGGAATTCTCGCGCGTGCGCACCAGATTGAAGCGGAAATCGGCCTCGAAGCGCTGCCGCCGGAAATTGAGCGGAATGAGCCGCCAGCCGATCAGATGCGTCAGCCCGGTTCCGATGATGGCGTAAACCAGCGCCGCCCAAACGAGGTAACCCGGAATGGTGAAGGCCGAGCCGAACAAATGCAGCGGTGCCGCCGCCGACAATGTCCAAAGAATCACGACAAACGAGCCGAGCGTCACGAACGCGTTCAGCAACCTGGTGCCGATTGAGAGCGTGCTTTCGACGAAAAGCCGGAGGTCGTCGGCAATGCGTTGATCCGGGTTGTCGGCGGAGTCGCCGAGAAGCTGCATGCGGTAATGATTGGCGGTGTTGAGCCATTGCCGCAGATAGGTCTGCGTCATCCAGCGCCGCCAGCGGATTTGCAGCCACATATTGAGGTAGTTCTGGTAGACCGCGAGCACGGTATAGATGGCCGCGATCACGCAGAAGAACAGGATGGCGCTGACGAAAGCGTTCCAGTTGTGATCCTGCAGCGTGTTGTAAAATCGATTGTACCACTGGTTCAGGATCACGGTGAGGGCGACGATCGACAGCTCGATCGCGATCACCGCACCGAGCAGGATGCGTCCCGGCCATCGGTCCTCCGATCGGAAGTAAGGAATGGAGAGCTTCCAGATCGTGGCGAGCGTCGCGGCGAGGCGTTTCACGGAAGACCTCCGGTATAGGGGCGATGGACCTGGGCCAACGCGGTGCAATCAACACGTCGGCACAACGCCGGCAGTGCCGCCGGCAGGCGCATCCGAAATATTTCGATGGTGCACTGCACTATGACGATGGCCTCCTTTGGGCAAATGGCGCGTATCGCGCACCCTGCGACGATCGCCCAATAGCGGTTGTCGTCGGACTCGCCTAGTCTGCGCGGGGGTGAAAAAAATTTCGTTCACTTGATGTCATGGGGCATTCTTGGGGGATACTCTTGGGGGGCACTCTTTGGGGGGCGCTCTTGCAGCCGGTCCCTCGACCATCGAAGATGACACAACGGACACAATAGGGGGCCGCTTGCAGGCTTCTAGCGGGAGGAACAGTCCATGTTCACGCAAATCCTCGATCCGACCGGAAACCTATTCGTCACTTGGCTGGTTGCGCTGATTCCCGTCGTCCTGCTGCTTTTTTTGCTTGCGGGTCTGCGCATGTCGGCGTGGCTCGCCGTGCTGATCGGCTCGATTGTCACCTTCCTGCTCGGTCTGTGGGTCTGGAAGATGCCGTTCGGTGACGGCGTGCGCGCCTATCTTTACGGCTCCGCCACCGGCGTATGGAACGTCGACTGGATCACGTTTTGGGGAGTGATGCTGTTCAACACGATGGTCACGACCGGCGCCTTCGACAAGCTGCGGCGTTGGCTCATTCAGCAGGGCACCCGGGACGTGCGGGTGCAGACCATCCTGTTCGCCTGGGCGTTCGGCGCGCTGCTCGAAGGGCTGGTGGGCTTCGGCTACCCTTGGGCCTTCGTCGCGCCCATCCTGATCACGCTCGGCATTCCGGCACTCGATGCGATTCGCGTCGCCGCCATTGCCAACAACGCGCCGGTGTCGTATGGGGCGCTCGGCGCTCCGATCATCGCGCTCGCCGCCGTGACCGGTATGCCGCTGCTGGCTCTCGCGGGCTCGGTCGGCAAGATCGTGGCGATCCTAGCGCTGCTGCCGCCCTGGATCCTCCTGTACCTCGTCAGCGGCAGGCAGGGCATGAAGGAAGCGTGGCCGCTCGCGGTGGTCGGCTCGCTCGGCTACATCGCCGGACAATTGCCGACCTCGGTGTATCTCGGGCCGTATCTGCCCGACGTCATCGGCGCGATCGTCTGCTTTGCCTGCCTCCTGCTCCTGCTCAAGGTCTGGCGCCCGGCACGCACACTTGGCTACGGCGGCGTTCCGGTGACGGCGGCGCAAGAGGCGCAGGCCGAGGGACATGGGCTGTCGCCTGGGGAGGTGTTCCAGGGCTGGTTGCCGATCATCATCCTCATCGTCATCGTCGTCGCCTGGACCGGTCCTTGGTCGAAGCTGCCGGCCATTGTCATGCTCCACCTGCAAGTTACCGCCGCCACCACGCTGACGCCGGGCGGCACTATCGCTGCCATTTTCAACTGGACGCCCTTCGTCGGCGGCAGCGCGATCCTGGCGTCGTGGATCGTGGCGGCGCTCGTGCTGCGCATCAACGGCGAGCAACTGGTCGCGATCTTCAAGAAGACCTGGGACCAGATGTGGGGCGCGTTGCTCGTCGGCGTGTTCATCTTCGGGCTGGCCTATGTCT
>JBEKNW010000176.1:0-9336 GCA_049522435.1 Xanthobacteraceae bacterium | reverse complement strand
CTGAACAACCAGCCGATGAAGAGCCAACCCAAGAACGCCATGGAGAACGGCTTTATAGCCCAGTTGATGAAGAGCGTAACGCCGATACCGCGCCAATGCTCCTTGACGCGCGACAAAGCCGCGAAATCGATCCTCACGAGCATGGGAATGATCATCAGCCAGATCAGGACTGCTACCGGCAGATTGACCTTGGCGATCTCGGCCGAGCCGATTACCTGGAATACGGTGGGAAACAGGTGCCCAAGTGCGATTCCAACAATGATACACAGAGCGACCCAAACGGTGAGATAGCGCTCGAAAGTGGACATGATCAACCTCGCGGGATCGGGGTGAGCTGTGCGGATGCACGATCAAGAAAGGAGGCCAGCCGCCGATGCAGGCTTGCCGGTTTCGTCCTTCGTCTTGCCAATGGCATCCAATTGCTTCTGCAGGGTGAGCAGGTCGAGCGATTTCATCGGAAGACTCACGAAAATATTGATGCGGTTCGTGAGCATGCGCATCGCGTCAGCGAACGCAAACCGCACTTCCGCCTCGGTTCCCGTCGCGGCTGCGGGATCGGGCAAGCCCCAGTGGGCCGTCATCGGCTGTCCCGGCCAGACCGGGCAGGTCTCTGCGGCGGCGGTGTCGCAAAGTGTGAAGGCAAAATCGAGCTTGGGTGTATTCGGACCGGAGAACTCCAGCCAGCTTTTCGACCGAACTTCGCTGACATCGTAGTTCAATCGCCGCAACAGATCGATGACATAGGGGTGTACATGCCCTTTTGGCTGGCTTCCAGCCGAGAACGCTCGAAATCTCCCTCGACCAGCACGATTCAGCACAGCTTCCGCCATGATCGACCGCGCCGAGTTTCCAGTGCAGATAAACAATACGTTGAACACCTTATTCTCTACTGCTTCAATCATGCTCGCTTCCTCCGTTTGCTGGCCGTTTTGCCCCTGGCATCTTGCTGCTCCAGCGAAGGGCAACGACACGATTATGAAACGCGATGCCCGGCACTATCGACCACCAGTTGACCGTCCTCTTTCCGGAACTCGCCGAGTTGAGGGCCCGGAAGCAAATCGAGTACGGCTTCCGAAGGCCGACATAGCTTCACGCCGAGTGGCGTCACTACGATTGGCCGGTTGATAAGGATGGGATGAGCAAGCATTGCATCGAGCAGCTGATCGTCGGTAACGGTTGGATCACCCAGTCGAAGGTCGTGATACGGGGTGTCCTTCACGCGGACAACATCCCGAACGGAAACGCCCATTCGGGCGATTAGCGACTTCAACATCGCTCGGCTAGGTGGGCATTTCAAATATTCAATCACATGCGGCTCAATGCCGGCATTTCGGATGAGCCCAAGTGTGTTGCGGGAAGTGCCGCAATCAGGATTGTGATAGATGATGACGTCGATCATTGCCCTCGCGCTCCATTAGCGCCATCTGGAGAGGATTGAAATTAGAGTTTCCCCATTCTGTGTTGATCAATGCTGTGTTTCAGGAACCCGACTGCCATAGTAAAAATGGCGCCGGCCGCGAGGCCTGCTAGGCCTTGCAGCACCCACTCCGTGACCAAGTCCGCGTCTTGTTGGACGTCGCCCGTTGCGGTGACCACAGTCCCGACGATCGTTTGAAGGAAATATCCGCTAACCGCGCCTCCCACCGCGCCGGCGATGGTATGGCCAAGCGCTCCGAAGCTGTATTCCTTCGCGGTAACCGCGGCGGCATGCCCACCGAGAATGCCGGCGATGATTTGAATAACAAGATTTGTAGCCGTCCAGGCCATCGCGGCCTCCCTTTGTTGCCGGCGTTATGCTATCGCGCGAAATAACAGCGATCGCGTGCGCTCGCGCCGAATTTCCGGCGCAGAGAAACAAGACTTTGAAGGGCTTTTTCACCGGCATCATCGGTTATCGCTTGCCTCTCTTTTTCTGAGTAGTAGCTCGAGGGCGGCCGCACTCCGCTTCTTGCATGGGCCCCGGCAGGCCGCACAATTCAGGGCGGCCATCGCAGCAATCAGTGACAAGGAATGCGATGAGGGCGCTCATGCCTACGGCGTCGGCGCGATATGTGATTGTCCGGCCCTCGCGAGCGCCTTTCACCAGACCCGCGCGCGCCAGGATGGCGATGTGGGTGGAAAGCGTGTTGTGCGGACAGCCAACAACCTCGGCGAGAGCGCCTGCGGAAAGCCCCGTCGGTTCCTTCCGGACCAGCAGCCGGAATATTGCCAATCGGGTCGGCTGGCCAAGCGCAGCGAGCGCTGCCAACGCATGCGGCGCCGCCATGACTCCCCCGCTGAAGCCGGGGCCGACATGTCCAACCACGGCCAGTGAGTTCGTCCCCATAAGACCTCCGTACCTGTCAGCAGAATCAGCCTATCAGGCGATTGTCACACATAGATTATATAGTTCTGGAATTCTCGACATATAGACTTTAGCGGTCTGGGTCGGGGAGATCAACATGCGTCTGAAGCTGGGTGTGGCCGCGCTTGCCGCGAATATGATTGCGATACCCGCCGCAATCGCGCTGGATCAGGGACTTCCCGCCTATTAGGCCGTCACTGGGATTTCGGGTCAACTCGAATCGGTTGGGTCCGATACGTTGGGCGGCGAAATCGCGCTATGGGCCAAAGGGTTCAAGGAACTGTATCCCAACGTAAAAATAGAGATCGAAGCTTTGGGCTCGGCTACGGCGCCGCCTGCGCTTCTCGAGGGCGTTTCGCAGTTCGGTCCAATGTCGCGCAATGACGATCGAAAATTACTGGAAGGCTCAGTTTACGCGGCCCACGTTTGTGCGGCCCGGTTGACAACATTCAATATTTCCATTATATTGGAATTATCGAACGCTAAGGGTTGTCCATGGCTGCGGCGGATATTGAAGCGCACATCGCACGCTATGCGGACATGTTCTCGGCCATGGGAACTGAGCCGAGGCTCCGCATCATGCGCCTGCTACTGTCAGCCCATCCGGACGGGATGGTTGTCGGTGACATTGGAGCCGAGCTCGGGATTCCAGCGTCTACCCTGTCGCATCACCTCGACAAGCTAAAAAACGAAGATCTGGTCAGCGTGCGGCGCGAAGGCACCTTTCTTCGATATTCGGCGAACGCGGAGGCGTTGCGAGAGATTTTGGCATTTCTTTACGCCGAATGCTGCACCCGCAATAAAGCTATTAGCCCAGAGAAAATCACCCGATCTGCATAGGAGGATGTTCGTGAGCACCACCGATGTAAGAGACGCAGTCAGAGAAAAGTATGGTCAGGTGGCCTTGCGGGTGCGTGCGGCGGGAACCTCATGCTACGGGGCGTCTTCGGCTAGTGATCCCAGCAATCCGATCACCTCGAAACTTTACGACACCGCCGAGACCGATGCAGTGCCCGAAGAAGCGGTGCTCGCTTCTCTTGGATGCGGCAATCCGACTGCATTGGCGCAACTCACACCGGGAGAAATTGTCCTTGATCTCGGATCGGGCGGAGGTATCGACGTTCTATTGTCGGCGCGGCGTGTGGCGCCGACCGGGAAAGCTTACGGACTGGATATGACGGATGAGATGCTCGCGCTCGCCCGTGAAAATCAGCGCAAGGCAGGAGTCGAGAATGTCGAATTCCTTAAAGGGCAAATCGAAAACATTCCGATGCCGGACAATTCGGTCGATGTCATCATCTCCAATTGCGTTATCAACTTATCGGGCGACAAGGATCGGGTATTGAGCGAGGCGTTTCGTGTGCTGAAGCCGGGCGGCCGTTTGGCGGTGTCCGACGTGGTCACACGAGGCGAGGTACCCGAACTTATAAGGCGCGACATGCTCTTGTGGGTCGGGTGCATCGCGGGCGCCCTCCGGGATACGGAATACGTCGCGAAGCTCGCAAAGGTGGGATTTGAAGCCATCAGCATCGAACCCACCCGAGTTTACGACATCGGGGACGCGCGGGCGTTTCTGACTGGTAAGGGCGTCGATGTTGATATCATCGCACCGCAAGTCGAGGGCAAGTTCATAAGCGGTTTCGTACGCGCGGTGAAACCGATCATCCGGTGAAATGAGGTATCGCGGATGAAAACAGTATCCCGCGCGCCATATTTGATGCTGGTGTTGGCGCTCATCGGCATTGCCGTTGCGTTTTATGATTCCTATGCGATCTATAACCGCCAGCCGTTGTGGTGTCCCCCACCTGTCGACGGATGCAACATAGTCGCCGACAGCCCGTATGGGCGCATCTTCGGCCTCCCGCTCGGCTATTTCGGTCTGGTCTATTATTTGTACATGTTCGGGCTGGTGGGGCTGCTCGCCTTCGACCCGTTTTCGCGCGGCCTGCGTTTGGGCACGCTGCTCTATGCCGCCGTCGGGATCTCTCTCTCGATAGGCTTCATGTACATTCAGTTCACCTATATCCGCGCTTTCTGCATTTACTGCCTGATCTCCGCCGCCACGACGCTGCTGTTTTTCATCGCCGCACTCTGGCACTTCACTGTTAAGCGCGATCGGGCGGCATAGGGCGGGCGGGGGGCAACATTCGATTTTCAAACAGCGGCCATCATTCTCGCGGCGATAATTGTTCTATAGTTCAATGAATATCGAATAAATCGCGGTACGTCGAGACCTATTTCAAGGCTCGTTGAAATATCGAGCCGAGGTTCCCTCGCGGTCACTATGCTCAACAGGCATCACTTCCGGCAAACGCGAACGCGGCCGAGGCCATTGCCGGAGCGGACGATCCGGCGCTAGACACTCGGCATGAACAAGCGTCCCGCCGACAGTCTGGCCATTGCCGTGGCGCAGCTCAACCCCATCGTCGGCGATGTCTCCGGCAATCTGGAGCGCGCCCAAAAGGCCCGGGCCGCGGCCGCCTGCGACGGCGCCGAAATCGTCGCCTTTTCCGAGCTCTTCATCGCCGGCTATCCGCCGGAGGATTTGGTGCTCAAGCCGGCGTTTCAGGCCGCCTGCCGCGGCGCAGTCGAGGCGCTCGCGCGCCAGACCGGCGATGGCGGCCCAGCCGTCCTTATCGGCACGCCCTGGGTCGAGGAGGACGGCAAGCTCTACAACGCCTATGCGCTTCTCGCCGGCGGGCGGATCGAGGCGATCCGCTTCAAGGTCAACCTGCCGAATTACGGCGTCTTCGACGAGAAGCGCGTCTTCGCGTCGGGGCCGGTGCCCGGCCCCATAAACTTTCGCGGTGTGCGCCTCGGCCTCCCGATCTGCGAAGATACCTGGACCGACTGGGGCGACTACGAGAATGTAGTCGAATGCCTGGCCGAGACCGGCGCCGAACTGCTCATCGTGCCCAATGGCTCGCCGTACTGGCGCGATAAGATCGACGTCCGCCTCAACGTCGCGGTCGCGCGCGTCACCGAAGCCGGCCTGCCGCTTCTCTATATCAACCAGGTCGGCGGCCAGGACGAGTTGGTCTTCGACGGCGCATCCTTCGTGCTCAATGCCGACCGTTCGATCGCATTCCAGCTCCCGGCCTTCCGCGAAGCGGTGGTGACGACGCATTGGTCGCGGACGCAGGCTGGATGGCGATGCGCGCAGGGACCGATCGCCGCGGCGGAGGAATTGGACAAGGCGGATTACGCCGCCTGCATGATCGGTTTGCGCGATTACGTCGAGAAGAACCGCTTCCGGGGCGTCGTGCTCGGGCTTTCCGGCGGCGTCGATTCGGCGCTATGCGCGGAGCTCGCGGTTGATGCGCTGGGCGCCGACCGCGTGCGCTGCGTGATGCTGCCGTTTCGGTTCACCTCGCAGGACTCGCTCGACGACGCCGCGGCGATCGCCCACGCACTCGGCGTTCAATACGATATCGTGCCGATCGAAAGCGCCGTGCGCGGGCTCGAAGCGGCGCTCACGGGCATCTTTGCCGGCGCGCCGCGCGATGTTACCGAAGAGAATTTGCAGGCGCGCGCCCGCGGCACGATCCTGATGGCGATCTCCAATAAATTCGGTTTGATGGTGGTGACGACCGGCAACAAGTCGGAAATGTCGGTCGGCTATGCCACGCTCTACGGCGACATGAATGGCGGTTTCAATCCGATCAAGGACCTCTACAAGACCGAAGTCTATCGGTTGGCGGCGCTGCGCAATCTCTGGAAGCCGGACGGTGCGCTCGGCCCCAATGGGGCGGTCATCCCTGAGAACGTGCTCACGCGGGCGCCGAGCGCAGAGCTGCGCGAGAAGCAGACCGACCAGGATACGCTGCCGCCCTATGACGTGCTCGACCAGATTCTCGAGCGGCTGGTCGAGCGTGAGGAGCCGCTGGCCAATATCGTCGCTGCCGGCTTCGATCGTGAGACCGTGATGAAGGTCGAGCGCATGCTCAACCTCGCCGAATACAAGCGCCGGCAAGCCGCGCCGGGCGTAAAAGTGACGCTGAAGAATTTCGGCCGCGACCGGCGCTATCCGATCACCAGCCGGTTCCAAGATCCCGGCACCGAGCTGCCCGCGCCCGACCGCACGCTGATCGAAAGCCCGGCCGCGGCCAAGGCCGGCGCGGCGGATTTTTGATAATCCTGGAATCGGACTTGCTCATGCGAACTCCCTCTCCCGCCGAACTCGGGTGTTCCCGAGTTCGGCCAATTTAACAGTGGCCGAAGTCGGAAACATCCGACTTCGGCTGGGGGAGAGGGAAAATCAATGCGCCGCCACGAATGGCGGCCCCACGGTGCGCACGGTGCGCGTGGATGGATCGGAACCGGACGCGCCCGAGTCGGGCGCAGCTGGCGCTGCGATCGGCGCGGCGGGCGGCGTTGCGTTCGGGTCCGGCTCCCTCGCGCTGGCTTTGGGCGGCTGCTTGCCCGGCAGTTTCTGCTGCGGCGCCTGCGAGAGGGTTTTCGCGTTCTGATCGGTCACGACGATGTCGCCGCTCTCGAGCGTGGTTGAGTCGTCGGCATTCTTGAGCGCATCGGCCCAGCTCTGACCCGCCCGCCGGCAAGAGCAGGCCGGTGTGAATTCCTTGCGATAGTGGAAAGCATTCGGCAACTCGGTGTAGGACTGGCCGCTGACCGACACCGCCTGGTTAATGTCCTCGCCGGGATTGCGATAGCTGTAGAGCATGGCCTCGGCGGCGGGGCACAGGCGCTGGCAGGCGCGCTGGTCGTCCGCGAACCGGTTCGGCACCGTCGAGTACGAGATCGGGAAATAATATCCGTCGCAGGTGCGCACGCAGACCGTGCGATAGGTGCCGGACGGCGCCCCGTCGCCTCCCGGATTGATGATGCCGCCGAACAGCGCGTCGAGGAAGCCGCCCGGTCCAGCCGCTGCTGCCGCAGCACGATATTGCGGTCCGCAATTGTTTTGCGCCAATTGTCCGATGAGCGCCCGACGCTGGCCGTCCTGATCGTTATTGCCGCTCTTGAGACGCTCGAGATCGGTCATCGTGCGGTCGAGATTGTCGCGCATCTGCTGGATCTGCGAGTTGAGCGGCGCGCATTGCGGCGACCGTCCCGTGAACAGCGCAAAAAATCCGATCCCCTCGCAGCCCTGTTTTTTCGATTGCGCCAACGTGCGGTCGAGCTCCGTCTGCTGCTTGGCGGCCGCGTCTTCGTAGCGCTTGATCTGGTCGGCGCGCGCTGGATCCGCCGCGCCGCGGTTGACCGTCGCCAGCTGGCCTTCCAGGCGCACGCAAATCGGATTTGACGCCGCCTGATCCGGGATGGGAGCGGGCGGAACCGGCGGAGCGGTCTGGGCGGCGACGGAAAGGGAGAATGCGCCGGCCCCAATGATGAGCAAGCCAAAACCGCGCAAAAGCTTGATCATCGTGGCTCCCGGCGCTGTCTCACCTGCGTTCGCGCGATGAAGCGATGCAATGGTGACCAAAGTGTGAAGGAGGGAAGGCGCTACTCCGCGTCCGGCTGGTTTTCCGGACGTGCGCGGTCGAAGGCGGGGAGCGCGAGGCAGGCGGCGTCGATGCCGACGATCCTGGGAAATTTTTCCAGCGGAACTTTCAGCCGCCGGGCATTGTAGACCTGCGGCACCAGGCAAAGATCGGCGACCGTGACTGCGCCTCCGCAGGCATAGGGGCCGGGCCGAACCAGCGCCTCGAACGCCTCGAAGCCGGCGATGACCCAATGATGATACCAGGCGTCAATCGCGCTTTGCTCCTGGTGCATCTCGCGCTTCAGGTAACGCAGCGGCCCGATATTGTTAAGCGGATGGATGTCGCAGGCGATGATGTCTGCGAGCGCGCGCGCCTGCGCCCGCGCGATCGGGCCCCTGGGTAGAAGCGGGGGATCGGGGTGCGTCTCGTCGAGATATTCGATAATGGCGAGCGACTGGATCAGCACGTCGCCCGTCGGCGCAACCAGAGCCGGCACGCGCATCTGCGGGTTCACTGCGTAAAATTCCGGCCGCCTGTTGTGGCCACCGTCCTTGACGAGGTGAACAGGTACCGTCTCGTAGGCGATGCCCTTGAGATTGAGCGCGATGCGCACGCGGTAAGCGGCCGACGAGCGGAAGTAGGAATAGAGTTTCACGTGCCCCCCTTTCCATTCCGGGGCGCGCTGAAAGCGCGAGCCCGGAATCCATAACCACTATCTTCTACAGCAGCGCTCCGGCGCTCGTTCGGCAACGCTCGTGGTTATGGAGCCGGCTACTCTTTGTTTTGCGGCGCAACGGCGTGAAGATGGACGAAGTTGCGGTGCTCCGCAACGGCACCGCCTTCCGCTAGCGTGGGAATGAGCGGGGGGTCAGTTCGAGCGAAGCGAAAGCCTAGCGCGAGCACTCGATGGCGACGAAGTCGTCGCAGTGGGCGCCGTGGCAGGAGCCGGGGCCGGTCGTGGGAATGGCGCCGGTAATGTCGTCGCGATCGACCTTGCGGTACGACAGCGCCTGTGCGAATTCGTGCGAGCGGCAGTAGGAATTCGCCGCCGCCTCCCCGCAAGCCGCGCCCGATGCGAGGCAACGGTCGACGCCGTAGCCGTCGCCGTTGTTGGCGATGATGAACATGCGTTTTTCCGCCTGAGCGGCGGCTGCGCCAAACAGCACAGCGGCAAAAGCGGCGGCCGCGATCACGGAACGCATGGAATCCCCCACTCGGCGCCGGAAACGCCGCAAATCCGGGTTGCTATAAACAGAAAGAATGCGACGGTAGAGTTAAGGCTTCGTTAATTCGGCGGAGTTAAGGTTTCGTTAACTGGCGTGTCTTGAAGAGACGATCGATAGCGCTTGCTCTCACGATTCCCGAATGCGGGCAATGCGATCGAGCCGCGAATGCAGCATTTCCACAGGGCGCGCCGAGCGCCTTCCCTAGTGTTGTGATTCCAACGCTTGTTTCGCACGGGCGACTTTACTGAAGATTTCTGTGGCGGTCTTTGTCCAGACGTAGGGCTTGGGATTGCCGTTGTGATTGTTGAGATAGTCCATGATG
>JBEKNW010000175.1:0-9455 GCA_049522435.1 Xanthobacteraceae bacterium | reverse complement strand
TGCGGGAGGTGCTTTCCCTGGACTGGGACAGGTAGGGGCGGGTAACGCCCGCCTAGCAAATGCAATGGCGACCGCGTCCCAGGAAGCCTGGCCTGGAGCTGAGCGAAAGGGGCGAGAGCCCCTGGTGAGAGCCGCGGTGGAACGCCGTCAGGCGAGCGCGCTACGATAACGCGCGCGCCGCATCCGCTGATGCGGAACATTGAGACAAATGCGCCTGCCGGCGTTCCGCTTCCCTTTTGTTGTTGGATCGAGAAAACGAGCGAATACCGAAATCGCGAATAGGGATAAAGAGACTTCCCCCCATTCGCCACTCACCACTCGCTATTCGCTTCAGAACGTTTGCAAAGCTCGGGCGCGGAGGCGTCGCGAGAACGCACTTATTTTTCCGCCCCCACGAAGCGGGGGAGGGGGACCGCGCGAAGCGCGGGGGAGGGGGCCTCTCCGCGATTCTGAGCCCAGCGGCGAGGCCCCCTCATCCCGACCTTCTCCCCGCACGCGGGGAGAAGGAGTGGCCTGCGTCGCGAGAAATTCGTTGTTGGAAGCGAAGGAATGACGGCCGACGATTCACGCCCGCATGCGCGTATGCCGTCCGGCGGTGCGCTCGATGGCGCTGGCGAGATATTCCGGCGACTGCGCGCCGGTGACGATGACGCTGCCGCCGATGACGAAACAGGGCACGCCATCGATGCCGGCCTCCTTGGCGCTGTTCGCCTCGCTCTCGATGCGATCGACATCGGCGTCGCTTGCCAAGAGCCGGCGCACCAGATCGGCGTCCATGCCGCAATCGATGGCCGCCTGGATCAGCGTCTTGGGATCGGTCAAATCGCCGCCCTCGGAAAAGTAGAGTTCCATCAGCCGCTGCTTCATCCGGCCGGGATCGGTAGCGCTGCGCGACCACAGGATGAGGCGATGGCAGTCGAGCGTATTGGGCTGCCTGGTGATGATATCGGAGGCGTAGAGCAGCCCGTCCATCGCGGCCGCCGCGGCGACGCGCTCGGCGATCACGCCATAACGCTCGGCGGAACCGAACTTGGTCTCAAGATAAGTCTGCCGGTCGATGCCTTCGCGCGGAATCCAGGGATTTAAGAAATACGGCCGCCAATTGATGTCGACGGCAATGTCAGGGACGAGCGCGATCGCCATTTCGAGGCGGCGCTTGCCGACAAAGCACCACGGACAGACGACATCGGAGATCACATCGATATGGACGGACGCGGATTCAGCGGGGGAAACGGTCATGACGAGACTTTCGATTCGCTCGACTGCAGCCTAACGCATGTTCGAAATTACCGGGAATTGATCTTCCGCATAGATCCTGGGCAATAAATGGTGCGGCCCTCAGCCGGCGGCAACCTCATCCACCACTCTGGCGATCAGGGAATCGACGTTGTCGGTCGGCTTGAGCGTGGCCAGCGTCACCGCCGTCGCGATACCGGTATGCTGGTGATCAGGCGCCAGCATCGTGTGCTTGAGCACGCTGGCGATCCGCCGTGCGATGACGTGAGCCGCGCGCAGATCGGTCTCCGTAAACACCGCGAAGATCGAATTGTCCGCCTCGCGGCAGGCGAAATCGACTTGCCGCATCAGCCGGCTGACCAGCCGCGCGGCATCGAGGCTGGTGCGGCGGTCGCCGCGCTCGAAAGAAAAGCGCGCGATCGACAGGCCGACGCCGCGCTTTTCCGCATCGTCCACGGCGCGGTTGAGGTCGCGCCAGAATGCGTCGTGGGCGAGAAGCCCGGTGTCGGGGTCGATCATGCCCTTGGCGTCGAGCGATTTGAGCATGCGCTTGAGCCGCTGTCCGAAAGCGTGCAGGCGCACGAACGGCAGAAAACGCTCGACCAGGCGCGACGGTCCTTCCGCGATACGCTCGAGATTGGGCAGCTGAGCGTAAAACTCCTCGACCACGCTGGGCTGGCCGCCGAGCACGGCGACCGGCAGGTCGCGAAAGCGCACGTCCTCGGCGAGCACGCTCAACAGCGCCTCGACCACGCGCGGGCCGAAACCGTCGCCGATCACCATGCCGTCGATGTCGCGCGCGTTGAGCGCGCGCGCCGCGCTCTCGACGCTGAGCGCGCCGACCAAGCCGACCCGCTCGCCGACGGCGACCGCGAGTTCCGGATAGGAGCGGCCGCGGCCGGCGACGAGCACAGTCGCCTCCTCGAGCGGATCGCTTCCCGGCAGTTCCGGCGGCAGCTCACCGCGCGAGATGACCGTGCGCATGCGGCGCAACACCGTGCCGTGCAGCGCGCGGACGCGCAGTGCCGCGCCGAGCCGCCGCGCAATTCGCGCCGCCGGCATGCTCGCAGAAATCGCCAGTGCATCCGGCAGGAGCGCCGCGCTGTCCTCGCGCGTACGGGCGATGACCGGCGTGAACGGGCCGTTGCCCGCTTGGAGCTGATCGGAGAGCGCGCGCGCATGCGCATCGGCGCGTTCGCTGTCGCGGGGCTCGGTGAGCACCACCGCTTCCGGCTCGACCGAGGCGACAGCCGCCGCCGCATCGGCCCAGTTGGCTTCGATGATCGGGAAGGCTCCCGCCGCGCGCAACACTTCGACGACATCCGGCGCCGGGCTGTCGGCAACGACGAGAAACGGACCTTGCAGCGCCATGGCGGGATGCGGGATGCGAAATACTCGGCCGCACCATAGCCAAAGCGCTGTTAATGGGCCGTCAATGCCGCCGATCGTGGATAGGTGCCGTCTTAAGCTGTGCCCGCTGGTGTCGTCGAAGCTCTCCGCTCGCTGCGATCGCGAAAGGCGGCGACGACGATCGGATTGACGCCAACCGCGTTGAGCGCGGCCTGCATCGTATCGCGATCGGCGGCATTACCGATCAGGCGCTGTCCGACAACGGGATCGGGCAGCGCCGCAAGCGTTGCGCCGCTGTCGATGCGGCCGACGACGTCCTGCAGGTCGCGGAGCGGGAAACGATAGCCGCCGACGCTGACGATTCCGGAGGGCGGACCGGTGACCACGATCGCCTTGGTGACGGTATCGATGCGGCAGGTGTAGCCGCTATCGACCAGTCCCCGGCGCCCGACCTTGAAATAGGGCAGGCCGGAGCGCTCGATTCCGGGCGGGAAGGAATGCTGCGGCACCATGGGTCCGCGCGACGCCACGGTGCCCGCGTCGGTGCGAATGAGTTCGGCAACCACGATCCCGCCCGTGCTCCCGCGCGGCGCAATAACCGCGCCGAAGGGAACTGGGCTCGGCCTGCCGCCGGCGCCGCGGCGCCCGGGAACGAGAGCGGCTTCGCCGAAGATCGAAACGTCGACGAGGACGGTGCTCGATTCGCGCCAGACCGGGCTCGTGGCGAGCCGTTCCGGCGAACGCCACGCGGCGATCACGGATGCCGGGCCGTCGCCGGCGAAGGCGCCCATCTCGGCGAGGCGAAGGACCACGGGACCGGGCAGGATCAGCGTGCCGCAGCGATCGTCGCGCCGCTGACGAGCAAGGATGCCCAGATCGAACGGGTGATGGAGAACGAGAGTGCCGCCGCTGAGCAGCCAGGGCAACAGCGTCAGGCTGATGCCGGCGAAGGAAGAGGGAGGAATCGCCGAAAGGATGCTCGAATCCTGCGCCAGGCGACTTTCAAGCAGCACGGCGAGGCCGGCCGCGAGCAGTTCGTAATGATTGCGCGCGACCGGCACGAGTCCGCCTTCGCCGACATCGAAGGTGATGGCGGCGATGTGCGCGGCGGCATTGTTGTGCCGCTCGCGGTCAAGCGGTGGGATCGGGTCGAGCTTCTCCGCGGTGAACAAATCGTCGAACGGCACCACGCCGTCCGGCAGATTCTTTCCGAATCCGCACACGTAACGGATGGAAAATACTTCCGCCGCCACGCGCATGGCGAACTGGCTATGATTGAAGGCGCCGAAATGGCTGCAGGTGATCAGCGCCTTGGCGCCGACGCGCGCGAGCGCCGTGACCGCGTCGGCGCGGCGCCAAAGCAGCGGCAGCGGCGCAACGATCATTCCCGCTCGCAGCACGCCGAGCATCGCCAGGATGTTCTCGACGATATTGGGCAATTGGATGCCGACGATGGCGTCGGTTGGCAGCCCCATGCGGCGCAGCCGCCCGGCGATAGCCGTGACCATGCGGTCGGCCTCGGCATAGGTGAGGCGCCGTGGTGCTGCGTCGGTGAAGGTCTCCCGGTTCGCCGCGTCGGCGAGCGCGAGCGCGTCGGGCCGCCGCTGGGCAAGACGGCGGAATACCTCGTCGATGGTGACGCGGCTTGGCGTCTGCGGCGGCTGGGCCGCTGCGAGTGTGGGATCGCCGAGGATCATTGCAGCGCCCGTTTCGGTTGATGCCACCAGGTTTCCGGCAGGTAACCGGACAACGACGTGCGCGCCGGATGCGCGATCGAGGCCCAGCGCGCCACCCATTGCTCGGGAAGATAAAACAGCGGCACGACGTAGAAACCGGAGATGAGCACGCGATCGAGCGCGCGCACAGCGGCGACGAAGTCGGCGCGCTCACGCGCGCGCAACATGGCCGCAATCATGGCATCGATTGCAGCGCTGCGCACGCCCATATAGTTGCGCGAGCCTTGTTCATCGGCGGCGGCAGAACCCCAGTAGAAGCTCTGCTCGTTGCCGGGCGAGAGGGACTGCTCCCAGCGGTACTCGATCATGTCGAAATCGAACGACAGCCGGCGCTGATCGTACTGCACGGCGTCGACGAGGCGGACTTGCGCTGCGATGCCGGCGCGCGCGAGATTGCTGGCGAAGACGAACGCCAGCCGCTCCTCGTCCCGGCTCGTCACCATGATCTCGAAGCGCAACGTCCGCCCGCTTTCGCGCTCGCGCAACGTCGTTCCGTTGAGCTCGTAGCCGGCGGCGTCGAGCAATGCCAGCGCCTCCCGCAGGCTCCTTCGGTCGCGGCCCGAGCCGTCGGTGACCGGCGGCGACCAGGTGCCGTCGAGCACGTCGGCGCGCACCGCGTCGGGAAAGGGCGCCAGCAGCGCGCGCTCGCGCTCGTCGGCCGGACGGTGATCGGCGGACAGCTCCGAGCCGGGAAAGAAGCTCGCGCTGCGCCGATAGAGATCGAAGAAGAAGTTGCGGTTGACCCATTCGGCATCGAACAACAGCGAAATCGCCTCCCGCACGCGAATGTCGGAGAACAGCGGCCGCCGCGTGTTGAAGACGAATGCGGAGCTTAACTTGGGCAGGCCATTCGCAAACGACTCCTTGACGATGCGCCCGTCGCGCACCGCCGGGATGTCATAGCCGGTCTGCCAACGGCTGGGATCGGCCTCGCTGCGCACGTCGTAGAGGCCGGTTTTGAAAGCTTCGAAATAGGCGTTGGCGTCGCGGTAATAATCGAAGCGCAGCTCCGCGAAATTCCACAGGCCGCGATTGATGGCCAGCGCCCGGCCCCAGTAATTGGGATCGCGCTTAAGCGTGACACTCTTGCCCGGATCGACCTCGGCGACGACGTAGGGACCGCTGCCGACCGGCTTCGCCAAGGTCGTGTCCTCGAAGGTCGTGACATCGATTGCGTGCTTCGGCAGCACCGGCATCAGGCCGAGGATGAGCGGCAATTCGCGGTCGTTGCTGCCGCTGCAATCGAAACGCACGGTGCGCGCGTCGAGGCTCTCGGCTTTGATCACCTTGGAATAGTAGGTGCGGTGGTTAGGCCGGCCGTGGTCGCGAAGCAGCCGCCAGGAGAAGATGACGTCATCGGCGGTCACGGGAACGCCGTCGGAGAAGCGCGCCGCCGGATCAAGCCTGAAGGTAACGTAGCTGCGCGCATCGTCGGTCTCGACCGTGCGCGCGAGCAGGCCGTATAGCGTGAACGGCTCGTCATAACCGCGCGCCATCAGGCTTTCGATCACGTAACCGCGGATCGCCTGCACGGCGAGACCCTTGACGATGAGTGGATTGAGGCTGTCGAAGGTTCCGAGCACGCCCTGCACCAGCCGGCCCTCCTTCGGCGCATCGGGGTTGGCGTAGGGAACAACTGTAAAACCGTCGGACATCGCCGGTGTGCCGTGCATAGCGATGGCATGAGCCGCTTCTGCCGCCGCGCGCGGTGCAAAGCCGAAAACCGCCAACGCGCCGCACAAAGCGGCGCGCGCTCCCAAGGCGGCATAGGCGGCATAGGCGGCATAGGCGTTGCGCATGGCGTGCATTGGCGCGAATGGAGTTCGCGGGTTGGAGGGTCGGCGAATGTAACACAGCGATAGTGGTGCGGCTTAGCTCCGTCGCGATTGATCAACAGGCGTCTTTATCATCGGGTATAAGCGCGCGCTTTATCTACCGGCCCAAGTAGGCTATCTGAGCGGTCTCTCACCGGATCGTGGTGTCACGCTGTTGCCGCAATCTGCGTCGAATGACCGTTGACCAGGGGGTGGCCGCCCGGCATGGCGCGGCGACGGATGTCGGAACGACCCGATATCGATCATCGATTTCGCAAATCCGGGTCGATTTGCGAGCGGCAGCACTAACGAGGGACTGCATCTCATGACCTATTGGACTGCGTCGGCGCCGGCGAGGCCGGCGAGCCGGACGCTCGCTGCCATCGTTAAAACTCTCGCCAAGACTTTGGCCAAGATTATTGCCCTGAGTGTATCGCTGACGGTCGCGCTCGCCGTCGCCGCGGGCTCGCATGCGTTCGCGCAACAGCCGTCCGCGCAACAGCCGCCTGAGACGGCTCCGGCTGCGAAGCCTAAGCCAACCAAAAAACCAGCCAAACCGGCCGCTCCCACAGCGCAACAGCCGACTCCCCCCGACCAAGGTCAGCAACAGCCGCCGGCACAGTCGCAGCAAGGCCAGCAAGGCCAACAAGGCCAGCAAGGACAAAGCGGCCAGCAGCCAGTACAATTGATCTTTTCGCCTTGGACCAAATTCTGCCTCAAGGGTCAGCCGGGGCAGGCGCCGGATCCCAATGCCAAGCAGGTCTGTTTCACCGGCAAGGACGCCCGCATCGAATCGGGAATGCCGGTGGCTGCCGCCGTGCTCATCGAGCCGGAGGGTCAGGAGCGGAAGATTTTGCGCGTCACCTTGCCGCTGGGCATGCAGCTCGCTCATGGCACGCGCGTCATCATCGACCAGAGTCAGCCGCTGACTGCGCCGTACGTGATCTGCTTCACCAATGGCTGCATGGCGGATTACGAGGCCAACGCCGACATGATCGGCAAGTTGAAGAAAGGGCAGGGAATCGTCATCCAGGCGATCAATTCGACCGGACAGCCGATCAGCTTGGCGATGCCGCTCGCCGATTTCGCCAAGGCCTATGACGGGCCGCCGACCGATCCCAAGGTCTTCGAGGAGCAGCAGAAGAAACTGCAAGAGGAACTGCAACGGCGCGCCGATGAAGCGCGCAAGAAGCTGGAAAGCCAGCAGGGCGCGCCAACGTCGTCGGCAACGCCAACGCCGGCACCGGCACCGGCACCGGCACCGGCAACAGCCGGGAAGACGCCGTAATCGATTGCCATTGTCCGCTCGTCCCGCGAACGCGGGGACGAGCGGAAATTGATCTAGAGCATGTTCAGTTTCGGTGGAAACTGATCATGCTCTAGATTCTTTGTTTGGTCGCATTTTCTACGGAAAACCGGTATCCACTTTTCCTGAAATTGCTCTAATCAATGCGTTGTCGCATGACGCGGGCGATAGCCGCCCTTGCCGTCCTGCACGAAAACTTCCGCGACCTGCGGATGCCGGACGGGCTCGCCGCTGTTGTCCGGCAGGAGATTCTGTTCGGAAACATAGGCGATGTATTCGGTCTCATCGTTCTCGGCGAACAGATGATAGAACGGCTGATCCTTGTGCGGCCGGACCTCCGCAGGGATCGATTCGTACCATTCCTCGGTATTGCTGAAGATCGGATCGATATCGAAGACGACGCCGCGGAACGGAAACAGACGGTGCCGCACCACCTGGCCGATCTGATATTTGGCGATACGGAGCTTGTCCATGGCGAAAATGAGACTACACGATTGTGGCGCGCGGCAGGCCGCGAGTTGAACGTTCGTTCATAGCGCATTTCATGGCACGATTCCTGGCGAGTTTATAGCCCGTATCGCGCGGCCATTTCGGGATCCTTTGCGGCGACGAGACGGGCGAGGTCGACCAGCACTTTGGCCTGCTTCCACGTTGCGTCGTCCTGCATCTTGCCGTCGATCATCACCGCGCCGCTGCCGTCCGGCATGGCGGCGATGATTTTTTTGGCGAAAGCGACCTCCGCCGGGTCGGGCGAAAACACCCGCTTGGCGATCGGAACCTGGCTCGGGTGCAGCGTCCAGGCGCCGACACAGCCCATGAGAAAGCTGTTGCGGAACTGCGCCTCGCAGGCCGCGCTGTCGGAGAAATCGCCGAATGGACCGTAGAACGGCTTGATGCCCGCGGCGGCGCAGGCATCGACCATTTTCGCGATCGTGTAATGCCAGAGGTCCTGCTGATAGGCGGCGCGCGGCGCGTCGGCCGCAGCCCCGGCAGCGGCGTCGGCCAGCACCTTGTAGTCGGGATGTCCGCCGCCGACGCGGGTCGTCTTCATCGCCCGGGAAGCAGCGAGGTCCGCCGGACCGAGACTGATGCCGTGCATGCGCGGCGAAGCGGTTGCGATCGCGGCGACATTGTTCACGCCTTCGGCGGTCTCCAGGATGGCGTGGATGAGGATCTGTTTCTTGACCGCGTGCTTTCCCTCGAGCTGGGCCAAAAACTGGTCGAGATAATGGATGTCCCATTCGCCCTCGACCTTCGGCAGCATGATGACGTCGAGCTTTTGGCCGACAGCGGCGACGATCTCGCCAATGTCGTCGAGCACCCAAGGCGAATTGAGCGCGTTGATGCGCGTCCACAATCCAGTGTCGCCGAAGTCGTTAGCCTGCGCCATGGCGATGAAGCCGGATCGCGCCGCCTCCTTGGCGTCGGCGGGGATGGCGTCCTCGAGATTGCCGAGCACCACGTCGACCTGATGAATGAGCTCCGGCACCTTGGCGCGCAGCTTCTCGATGTGCGGCGGCACGAAGTGAATCATGCGCTCGAGCTTGAGCGGCAATTCGCGCAGCGGCGCCGGCGCCCCGATCGCCAGCGGCTTGAAAAAATTGCGCGGCAGCTTCATGCGGTGACCCCAACCCCCGGAGGGCAACGGTAGGACGAACGGCAGGACCCCGCCAAGCCAATTTTGACGCCAATCGTGCCTAGGAAATGGCGCTCGCTTACGGCATTATGGCGCAAATCCTCCCCGGAAAACCCCAAGGCGGGGTCCTAACCTCGGTCTCCCGGCAAGCCGTTGGTGGGCGGCTGAGACAGTAGCGGCCTCGGCCGTCGAGTTATTGCGGTATGGTCTGGCAAGAGAGGCGGTGCTGCACCCGGTGCGCGCCTCTCACTTAATCGGCTAGTCGCCCGCGTCCTTGATTCTGCGGTGTTTTTCTGAATCTCTGTCGCCGCGATGCAGCGATGGAGGTGGTTCGTGGCGGGGAAAGAGATTGCGGTCAAGAAGTACGTTGTGCGGCT
>JBEKNW010000174.1:0-9538 GCA_049522435.1 Xanthobacteraceae bacterium | reverse complement strand
CTTGGACGTGTCGATACCAATTCGGATAATCTCGCTCATGGACGGCTCCCCTGTTTGAGATCGATGACGACCTCATTCTGGCACATCGATGCCGTCGGGGGCCGTCCACCCCAACAGGAAGCCTGGCCTGGAGCTGAGCGAAAGGGGCGAAAGCCCCCTGGTGAGAGCCGCGGTGGAACGCCGTCAGGCGAGCGCGCTACGATAAGCGCGCGCCGCATCCGCTGATGCGGATCATTTGACTATGCGCCTGCCGGCGTTCCGCTTCCCTTTTCGTCATTGCGAGCGAAGCGAAGCAATCGAGTTCGGTGTAACGGGCGTCACAAGAGAAACAAGGGTCTGCGGCTCCGCGGTGGATTGCTTCGTCGCTTCGCTCCTCGCAATGACGTGCAAAACTCGGGCGCGCATGCGTTGCGAGAAGGATTTGTGCTGCCTCATGCGTCCCCGCGAAGTGAAACGGAGCGGGGCAGGATGGAGCGAGCGCGAAGTGCCTACTCCACGTCCAACGGCTCGGTGCCGGTGGGATTGCCGGTCGCGTCGAGCGTGATCTTCTGCACGCGCGCCTCCGCCTGCCGCAACAAGTCCTCGCAACGGCGCTTGAGCGCTTCGCCGCGCTCGTAGATGGCGACCGATTCCTCGAGCGGCACCTTGCCGTCTTCGAGCCGCTTGACGATCGATTCGAGTTCCTCGATCGCGCGCTCGAACGGCAATTGTCCGACATCGCCGTCGTTTTGGTCGTTGTTTTGGTTGTTTGGTTGCGCCATCGGGGCTCCTCGATTCGTAGCCCGGATTGCGCGAAGCGTAATCCGGGGCAAGCCTTCCCGGATTTCGCTGAGCCTGTCATCGGGCCGGCCACTTCAGGCCGGACCCGTTGGCTCAATCCGGGCTACATTATATGTGTCTATATATGTGTCTATCCCCGCATCAACGCGGTGACGTGCGCGGCGGCGGAGTTCGCCAGCGCTTGCAGATCGTAGCCGCCTTCGAGAACGGAAACCACGCGTCCCTCGGCGCAGCGATCGGCAACCTCCATGATTTTTTGCGTCGCCCAGGCGAAATCGCTTTCGTCGAGATTGAGGTTGGCGAGCGGATCGCGCATGTGGGCGTCGAAGCCGGCGGAGATGACGATGAGCTCCGGCCGAAAATCGGCGAGCCGCGGCAGGATCCTGCCTTCGAAGGCGGCGCGGAATGCCGCCCCGCCGTCGCCGGCTTTGAGCGGCGCGTTGACGATGGTGTCGTGCTCGCCGCGTTCGCCGGCTGCGCCGGTGCCGGGAAACAGCGGCATCTGGTGGGTCGAGCAATACATCACCGTCTTGTCCGCCCAGAAAATCTCCTGCGAGCCGTTGCCGTGATGCACGTCGAAATCGACGATGGCGGCGCGGGCGACGCCGTAATGATCTTGCGCATAGCGCGCGGCGATGGCGGCGTTGTCGAACAAACAAAAGCCCATCGGCCGCGCGGTCTCGGCATGGTGGCCGGGCGGCCGCGCGGCGACGAAGGCATTGGCGGCATTTTTCGCCAACACCTCATCGACCGCATGCACGGCGCCGCCGACCGCGCGCAAGGCCGCTTCGAAGCTGCCCGGGGATATGGAGGTGTCGGCGTCGAGCCGCACCATGCCTTCCTTGGGCGTCGCGTCGCGGAGCTGCGTGATGTAGTCCATGGGATGGCACAGCGCGATGATCTCGAACGGCGCCATCGGCGCCTCGACGCGCGCGAGCGACTGAAACTTTTCCGCCTCGAGCGCGCGCTCGATGGCGCGCAGCCGCTCGGGCCGCTCGGGATGACCAAGCGGGGTGAGGTGTTCGAGACAGGCAGGATGGGTGATCAAGAGCGTGGACATGGCAGCGACATTCTACTGGGCCAGCGCCGCGTCGGCGCCGATCACGCCCGGCGCGCCTTCGACCACGGTGCGTTCGAGCGCTCCGGCCTGGACGGAAAAATTCTCGGCAAAAAAGCGCGCCAGCGCGATGCGGGGATGAGCGTCGGCACCGGGCCGGAGCGCGCCGAGCGCCTGCTGCGCCAACAAGCAGCCGCCGGTGGCAACGCCGAACAGCCGCAGATAGGGGCTGGCGCCGGCCAGCGCTTCGTCGGCGTCGTTGTCGACATGGGCCAGCAGCCAGCTTGTCGTGCGCGCCAAGCTCCCGACGGCTTCCTCCAAGCGCACGCCGCTCCAGCCGAGCGCCGGATCGTTGGTCGCATTCACCGCATCGACGATGCGGCGCAATTCGCCCAAAAAGGCTTCGACCACCGCGCCGCCCGCAAGCGGCAGCTTGCGGGTGACGAGATCGATCGCCTGGATGCCGTTGGTGCCTTCGTAGATCGCGGCGATGCGGGCGTCGCGAAAAAGCTGTGCCGCGCCGGTTTCCTCGATGTAGCCCATGCCGCCATGCACCTGCACGCCGAGCGAAGCGACCTCGATGCCGATATCGGTCGAAAATGCCTTGGCCAGCGGCGTGAGCAGCGAGGCGCGCGCATGCGCCGCCTGCCGCGCGGCTTGGTCGGCGCCGCGCTCGGCGCGATCGAGCGCCATCGCGGTCACATAGCAGATGGTGCGCGCGGCCTGGGTGAGGGTGCGCATGCTCATGAGCATGCGCTTGACGTCAGGGTGCGCGATGATCGGCGCCGATTCCGTCGCCGGCATACCGGCGGTGCGGCCTTGCCGGCGCTCGCGCGCGTAGGCGAGCGCCTGCTGCGTGGCGCGTTCGGCGATGCCGACGCCTTGCAGGCCGACCGCAAGCCGCGCGCGGTTCATCATGGTGAACATGCACGCCATGCCGGCATTCTCTTCGCCGATGAGAAAGCCGGTGGCGCCGCCTTGATCGCCGAAGATCATCGTGCAGGTCGGCGAGCCGTGGATGCCGAGCTTGTGCTCGATCGAGTGCGCGCGCAGGTCGTTGCGGGCGGCAAGTGAGCCATCCGCGTTGAGTAGAAATTTCGGCACCAGGAACAGCGATATGCCGCGCGTGCCGGGTGGGGCATCGGGTAAGCGCGCGAGCACGAAATGAATGATGTTGTCGGTGAGGTCGTGCTCGCCGTAGGTGATGAAGATCTTCTGGCCGGTGATGCGATAGGTGCCGTCTGCCGCGCGCTCCGCCCGCGTGCGCAGCGCGCCGACGTCGGAGCCGGCCTGCGGCTCGGTGAGCTGCATCGTGGCGATCCATTCGCCGGAAATGAGTTTTTCCAGATACGCGCGCTTGAGCGGCTCGCTGCCGTGAACGGTGAACGCATCGATCGCCGACATGCCCACCAGCGGGCCGACGGCAAACGCCATGGAGGCCGCATTCCACATTTCGACGCAAGCCGCGTTGAGCACCTGCGGCAGCCCTTGGCCGCCCCATTCGGTTGGCGCCGTCAGCCCGTTCCAGCCGCCCTTTCGCCAGGCGCGATAAGCCTCCTTCCAGCCGGGCGCGGTGGTGACGACGCCGTCCTTGAACGTCGCGCCGTAGCGGTCGCCGATCCGATCGAGCGGCGCAATGACCTCGCCGGCAAAACGGCCGGCCTCGGCCAGCACCGCATCGACGACATCCATGGTGAGGTCGCCGAACAGGCCTTGCTCAAGCGCGGGCGCAAGCGCGGCCCCGTATTTGAGCGCAAAGCCCATATCGGCGAGTGGGGCGCGATAGGTCACGGGTAGCCTCCGCTTGAATGTGCCGGGATGTCAGAGCCGACGGCGGTCGGTATTCGCGGGACGGCATTATATGACGCATGGCGACCTTTGACAGCCGCGCCTGGTGCCCAGGGGTCCGGCGACATTGATCGGTGGCGGTGGCGCCGCTATGTTGCGCCGGCCAATGGCCCGCGGCCGGTCGGCGGCAATCCGACGGTGCAGTGGGGCGTAGCCAAGTGGTAAGGCAGCGGATTTTGATTCCGCCATTCGGAGGTTCGAATCCTCCCGCCCCAGCCAAATTTTATCTCATTAAATCAAAGAAGTAGAGGTTGCGCGGCGGCGCGCCGGAGCCATTTTCATGTTGCATCATGTTGCAAAAAATTTCCATGCAATTTCAATGGTCACCAAACTGTGTCGGCGGCTCCACGCAACATGAACGCAACATGGATGTGATGCGTGACCACACATTAGACACGCGAGCTAGTAGCACCTTAAGAGGCGCCGGCCCGCAATGTTGCCGGCATCATGAGCGCATTTACAGCTAGTCGATGCGACGTAAGAATTGCGGCGGTATCACAGCCGAGAGCTTCTCCGAACCGCTTGCTCAGGGCATCGAGAACGCGAAGGATGCGGGCGTCTTGCATCTCGTCCTCGCGCAGCGCGATGACACGGTAAATCGAGCCTCGCAAGCTTTCGAGCACCCGTGCAAGGCTTGCATACTCAGGGTGCCGGGATGCCGCGGCGATTGTCACCTGAATAGCCCAGATGCAGCTCGCCCAGCATTCGAGAATGTCGTCGGGTATCTGGTCGTAGATGTCGTCAAGAACCAGAGTTGTGATTGCGCTCCGCGGTCCCCCGAAATGCGCGAACAGAGCCTTGCCGAGGAGGCGCGGCCAAGCGCCTTCCACATCGCCCGCCTCCGGCAAGACCTGAAGCAGATTTTTTGTGGGCGTCTTGCCGTCCCATCCCGCGCTCGCAAGGATCATGAGGATCGCGCGGAGCCGCAAAAGGTCGACGCACCGCAAGCCGGCGGCTTCCGCTTTTTCCCTGACCACTTCCGAAAGATCGGCGACGGCATCGATCAATTGCTCGCGGTTCGCACGCCGCTGTGTCGCCGCGCGCTTTGCCCGCTCTTCCTCTGTTTCGCTAGGTGCCTGCGTGTCCGGCGGCTGCTTGCTGAACTCGACGCCACCCTCAAGGGCATCCTCAGCGTTTCCGGTCTCATCGCCCCTGTCGAACGCGCCCTTGTGTGCGGCGTCTTCCTCTTCGGGTAAGTTCGGATCGTTGGCGCCGACGCCGAGAAGCCGATTCAGGAATCCGCGAATATGGGAAACATGGCTTCCCGCAAGGCTGTTGCGGGTTAAGCCCTCGATCTCGGAGCGAAGACGCCGCCCCGCCATGAATTGCTCATAACTTAGCTTGCGTTCGGGAGGCGCGGGCTCGTCGTCCTTCCGCTTCGCGGTCAACCGGCGCACAGGCGCCCCTTCGCGTCCCGCCAGCGCCGTCTCGGCGGCTTCTAGATCGTTCAGAGTTTCGAGCAGCCAGAGTCCAAGGTCGGTCTCCCCGTCGAGCTGCTCAAGGGCTGCGTCGATACGGCGGGTACGCGCGTCACGGACTGCATCGCGGAGTTCGTCGAGCAGCGTGACGATGGCAGGCGCCGACAGGGAGCCGTCGCGCCGCCTGACGCGCGCAAAAGCGGGTCGCTCTTTGCCGAGAAGCTGGAACCGTAGGGTGCCGTACTCGGAATCCGAAAGGCGGCGAAGCCCTGTTGATAGCAACTCGCCATCCCTTCCTAGCAACTCGATGCGATCCTTGGCGGTGTCTGCCGCGGCGGGAGGCGTCCAAATCAGTGTCTCGAACATGGATGTGAACTGCCCTGGGGACCGGCCGGCCACTTGATCGAGCGGGATTTCCTCGGGCGGCTCCGCGGATTCGAAATCTTCAAGGCGGAGCGGCTTTCTTTTGAGTACGTCGGAAAGTCCCAGCGCTTCGATCGCGGCCGCCGCCGGCAACCTGCGGTACAAGCAGGCTTCCGCGTTCGCGCCGCCGAATGTATCGTTGCCCAGCGCGGCAACGGTGCAGTTCGCACTGCCGTAGAGAACATGATCGCGCTTTGCCGTCTGCGCGATGATCAGCTTCGCGTGAACGAAGCGCGCGGCATCTTTGGCCTTGTAATCGATGAGCTTCATTCGTTTTTGGTGACGCTTCGCGATCGCGTCGGCTGGGAAGACGTGCCGGCCGTGATCCAACAGAAGGCAAGCTTCCGCAGGATCGGCCCTGTCGAGCAGCAGCTTGAACGACGCGAGATCGTCATCCCAATATGGGCTCACGACGATTAGCCTACGCACCTTCTCGCCTGCTAGGGCCGCAAGGAAACGTGAGCCGATGCCGGCCGGCGCTCCCGACCCGAGAAAGGCCGCCTCAGTACCATCCGATAGCTTCACGATATCGTCTGCGGGCTCTACATCGCGGAGCCACGGCGTGCGCGCCTGCATCCACTCGACCTGACGGCGCACGCCTTCAAGATTTTGATCAACAAAGCGCGAAACAAAGGTCCAGCCGGCCGCTATCAACCGGGCTTCGCCCGACTCCATGTCTTCCGTCTCGACAAGGCCCGCGACCTCCAGGTTGCCCGCCAAGCCTGCGGCCGTCACATTTGCGGAGCTGACGATCATCCGAGCCGCCGCGCGCCCTAGCTGCAGCACGATCTTCGGATGGAAGACGCCGCGTCCGCCTGACGGCGTCACGGTATAGGTGCGGCCCGCGTGTCTCGGCAGCTGTCCGCCGCCTTCCAAGGCAAGGCTCAGCATCCCGGCATCCGTCACGAGCAGGTTGTTGTAGCACCCAGCCCCCCGGAAGCGCGCGAGCATCACGTTCTCGTAGGCGTCGAAATCGATCCCGAAGCTTGTCGCAATGCTCGTGTGGAAGCCGCGCTTCCCGAATGTCTCGTAAAGTTTCATTGCGCCTCGACAAGCTTCTTGCCGAGCGCAGTTAGCCCCTTCTCTCGGATTAGGTGAATGTCCTGAAGGAAGGTCAGCGCGGGGCCAAGACGTGGGTTCGTAAAGACTGGACCGTTCGTCACCCTCAACCGTACGCGCCCCTCGTCTGCCTCGATGAGGAAGGTGTAATCGCCCTGATACCGGAACTTCCGATGCGCGACCCAAAGGTGCCGGTTGATAACGCGGCCCTCGATAATCCTGGCAATCGCTGACGTAAAATCCGCGCTCTTCAGCGAGGCGAGAAATGCTGTCTCCGTCACAAGAGAATGGAAAAACTGCCGGTCGAGAAAGCCAAGCTCCTCCTTGATAGCGTCGAGGTCAGAGTTCGCGCGCTGCTCCACGATGGCGAGGAGCCGCAAGGCGGCTAGCGCGCACTCGGCCGTGCACCGGACGCTTGGCCCCGCCGTCTTCGCGCCGAGCGCCGACAGGTGACGCTCGCCGTTCTCCTTCGCGGTTGCGGCGTTGCTTGCAGGCTTCGTCTCTTTACAGAAGGCTTCCCACGTTGCCGGCCACGAGTCTGCGGTCTCGGAGATCGCTTCGATGCATTCGCGGATGAGAGTGGAAAGCGTGACGCCTGCCGGATAATCGGCAAGCGTATCGAGAACAAATTTCAGGAGCGTCTCGTAACTAAAATGAAGGAGATCGTTTGCCTGATAGACCCGCCAGCGTACGCGCTGCTGGAGCAACCGATCGTTGGGCAGCGAAAAGCGCTGGCCGTCTTCGCTCGACGCGGCGTAGAGCAGCCAGCGCACCCCATCGACCTCCGGCGCTTCCCCGAAATGCGATGCCACGTGAAGCAGGAGCAGAAGGGTGTCGCGCCGCGCAAAATCTTCCGGCCGCTGAAGCTTGCCACGGGCAAGGAGCAGCGTCTCGTAGAGCCGCCGTTCGGCGCTCGTCCTCCCGATGGCTGAGGGAAGAGCGGGCGCAAGCTCGTCGAGTTCCTTGCGGGTAACCGTGCCGCGCTGGATCGCGTTGTAGTAGCGGTCCGCCGCATCGCCGAGCGCTTCCGGGAAAGCGGTCGCAAGGTCGTCACCGATCTCGGGGCTTGGCACCGGAACGTCATGCTCTTCGGCCTGCGCAAGAACGCCGATTTCGAAGACCTGGCTGCCGTAAGCGGCGCCATAGGCACCCCATTTCTGCTGGAGATAAGGCGGGGCGGACCCGTCCGGGTCTGCATGCTCCGCGAACGAGATGCGCCCGCTACTCGCCGCGAGCTTGCGGCGCGCCCACCTGCTTCCCGAGACCCCCGCGTCATCTCCACCGTGCACGGCGGCGAGCGCATAAAGCGCTTCCGCGCGGCGGATGAGCTGCTGCCACTTCCTTATGTCGGTGCTGCGCGAACGGTGCGCATAGACGTCGGCCAGCCAGGCATAGAGCCCGTAGTAACGCATCCGCAAGGTCACGTTACTGATGCCCGGCAGAAGGCGCTGATAGAGATTGATGCTGCTGTTTTGCATACCGAGCGGATCGAGTCCGCTCTTCTCGCGGTAGTCGGTCCATTCGGGATACGCGATCTGATTTGCCGCCATGCCCGCTTCCTCCCCTCCCCAATATGCCACAAACCGCGAATTGAGTGTGGTTTGGAAATTAGCGCTTATGTCCATTGTCATTTGACTTTATTGATGTTTTTCAAACTAGCTTTCGGTTTGAAAATGTGCTATATTGTCAAACATGTTTGGACCAAATCAGCGACCTCTAAACCGACTTGAGCGGGAATTACCCGAAGGGGTTCTCGTCGACACGGCGTGGCTCAAGGAGCATGGCTATTCGCGACAGCTCCTCAGCCATTATGTAAGTGCGGGCTGGCTCGACCAGCCGACACGGGGCGTTTACCGGCGCCCCCGTGGTTCGCTCACTTGGCAGCAACTCATCGTCTCGCTTCAGACGTTTCTCGATTACCCGCTCGCCGTCGGCGGACGCACCGCGCTCGAACTGCACGGCTATGCCCACTACCTCTCTCAGAAACAGATGCAAGTTCATCTCTATGGGCCGAAGCCCCCGCCGGGCTGGTTGAAAAACTTGAAGCTGGGGCCTCGATTCAAATATCACAACGACCAAAGACTGTTCCGAAAGCATTTGGTTGCGCCGGAATTCAAAAAATTGAAGGAAGGCAAAGCCCCGTCCAAGGATTCTCTAGCTCTAAGTTTGACCGAGCTGCCTTTGGGACAATGGGATTGGACGCTGATCCTTTCTACGCCCGAACGTGCGCTGCTCGAATTGCTTGATGAATTGCCGAAGCACGAGACATTCTATCAAGTTGATATGCTGATGCAGGGCATGACCAACCTCAGCCCGCGCCGATTGCAAAAGCTGTTGGCCGATTGCAAGAGCGTCAAGGTCAAAAGATTGTTCTTTTTCTTCGCCGATCGCCACTCCCACGCGTGGCTGAAACCGCTCAAGAACGAGAAGTTCGATCTCGGCATAGGCAAGCGCATGCTGGTGAAGGGGGGAAAGCTTGACCAGGCCTATCAGATCACCGTGCCGGAGGACCTGAATGGCCTTTCGTGACATCTACCGCAGACAGGTCGCGCTGCTCGTTCGCATCCTCCCGCTCATCGCGGACGAGTCCTGCTTTGCGCTCAAGGGCGGCACAGCCATCAATCTTTTCATTCGCGACATGCCGCGCCTCTCGGTCGATATTGACCTAACCTATGTGCCGGTGGCGCCCCGCGCCGCTTCTCTAGCCGCGATCGATGCCGCCATGAAGCGGATCGTGGCGCGCGTGAAGAACGCCATGCCCGAGGCGCAAGTCATCATGTCGGGCTCGGAGGGAGCCATCACACGGCTTATCGTCCGGGAAGGAGGCGTCCTGTTACCAGCGGCGTGAATTTGTTCTGAAACCAGCGGTTTGAATTTCCCGATTACGTGACCAGCGCGCGCCGGCATTCCGGATGCATGTGTGCCGCTGCGAATTGGTTGGCGTGGGGGGGGC
>JBEKNW010000173.1:0-10040 GCA_049522435.1 Xanthobacteraceae bacterium | reverse complement strand
CATCATGGACTATCTCAACAATCACAACGGCAATCCCAAGCCCTACGTCTGGACAAAGACCGCCACAGAAATCTTCAGTAAAGTCGCCCGTGCGAAACAAGCGTTGGAATCACAACACTAGCCCTTCCTTGCGGCGCACTTGGCTGTAAGGCATTGCCTCACGGTGTTTTACATCCGCGCGCTTTTTGGACAACAACCCTTTAACAGGGCCATTCCAACGGGCCGGGTTCGGCGAAACGTCCTTTGCGTTCAAGACACCTTCCATCAGCCGGCGCAGGCGGCTGCCGCGATTGTTTCCAGGTCCGTTCCAGCACGGCCGCAATACGTCGGCGACGTGCTCGGCAGTGATCGCAGTCACCGGCCGCGCATTGAATTCGGCCGGCACGTGGTTTGCGAACAACGCCTTGTTGTCAGCCCGCGTGCGCGGCGTCCATTCAGCCGAATGATTCGAGAGATAGGCATCGGCGGCGGAATGACCGCAACGCCCCGCCGCTTGTCAGTCATGAACGCTGCGCAGTCACGGCGAGCGGCAGCGGGCGTCACCGTGGCGGCGGACCCGACACCGCGACTGTGGATTTTTCCGTCGCTGGCGCGAAACCTGTGAACCCAATAGCCCCTACCGTTGCGGACGAGGAGGTGTAGGCTATGACCGTCGTAAAACTTCTGGTCTTGGCCGCGCGATATGGCATCGCGGACCTGTTGAGGTGTGAGTGCTGTGGCATCGCCTTTCCGTTATGCACAGCGTCCCCCACAATATACTGTCCCAACGTGGCCCATGGAAGCTCGAAAGCGACACGTAGTAAATGATTGGAAAGGCGCGAAAAATATGGCTTTTGGCTCGCTGTGGCCCGTGCTGGCCCGTGCTGAAATTAACTAGGGGAGCGGCTCGTCGCTCCGCGCAATGACGCTGTAATTTACCTAAGCCGCAGGTGCCGGCGTTGACACTGTGGGCGGCGCGGGCTTTTTAGCGCGCCAAGCGGCAGAAGCGAAACAATGACCATTGACAAGACCTATCAGCCCGCCGCCGTCGAGGGCCGCATTTATGCGGCGTGGGAGGCGGCCGGCGCCTTCCGCGCCGGCAGGCCTGAGCGCGCCAAGGCGGCTCCGTACTGCATCGTCATTCCGCCGCCTAACGTCACCGGCGCGCTGCATATGGGCCACGCGCTCAACAATACGCTGCAGGACATCCTCTGCCGCTTCGAGCGCATGCGCGGCAAGGACGTGCTGTGGCAGCCGGGCACCGACCACGCCGGCATCGCCACCCAGGCCGTGGTCGAGCGCCAGTTGATGGAGCGGCAGCAACCGACGAGCCGCGCCATGGGGCGGGAAGCGTTCGTCAAACGCGTGTGGCAATGGAAGGCGGAATCAGGCGGCGCCATCATCGGCCAATTGAAGCGTCTCGGCGCTTCCTGCGACTGGTCGCGCGAGCGCTTCACCATGGACGAGGGCCTTTCGCGCGCCGTGGCAAAAGTCTTTGTCGAACTCTACCGCGCCGGCCTCATTTACAAGGACAAGCGTCTCGTCAATTGGGACCCCAAGCTCAAGACCGCGATCTCCGACCTTGAAGTGCAGCAGGTTGAGACCAAAGGCCACCTCTGGCACATCAAATACCCGATCGAAGGCAGCGATGAGTTCGTTATCGTGGCGACGACGCGGCCCGAGACCATGCTCGGCGACGCCGCGGTTGCCGTGCATCCCAAGAACGAACGCCTCAAGCACCTGATCGGCAAGACGGCGATCCTACCGCTGGTCGGCCGCCGCATTCCGATCATCGGCGACGAATATGCCGATCCGGAAAAGGGTACCGGCGCGGTCAAGATCACGCCGGCGCACGACTTCAACGATTTCGAGGTCGGCCGGCGTCACGGGCTCAAGCCAATTAGTATTTTAGACCAGGAAGCAAAATTGGCTCTTGATAAGAGCATCGACTTTTTGACGAGCCTTCCCGTTCCTTTCGACGAAAATGCTTCGTTGAAGGCAATTAACGGCCTTGATAGGTTCGTCGCGCGGAAAAAAATCGTCGAGCTGCTGGAGGCTGCAGGACTCATCGACAAGATCGAGCCGACGACGCACACCGTCCCGCATGGTGACCGCTCCGGCGCGGTGCTGGAGCCCTTCCTCACCGACCAATGGTACGTCGATGCCAAGACGCTCGCTCAGCCAGCGATTGCGGCGGTGCGCGAACGCCGAACCATATTCGTGCCACCGCAATGGGAGGCGACATTCTTCAACTGGATGGAAAATATCCAGCCGTGGTGCATTTCGCGGCAAATCTGGTGGGGTCATCAGATTCCGATTTGGTACGGACCGGATGCGAACCTTGCTTATGAATTTGGCGACGGCGGCGAAAATCATTTTTTTGCGGCGGAATCTGAAAGCGATGCGATTGATCAAGCACAGAGATTTTATGGAAAGCCGATAAGGGTTCTGTCCTCGTTTCGCGATCAGATGAGTGCTGACGTCCGGTTGGAGATGCAGCAAGGCAACAAAACGGTATTTATTTGGCGCGATCCTGACGTGCTCGACACCTGGTTCTCCTCGGCGCTGTGGCCGTTCTCGACGCTCGGCTGGCCCGATGCGACGCCCGAGCTGAAACGCTATTACCCGACCAGCGTCCTGGTCACCGGCTTCGACATCATCTTCTTCTGGGTCGCGCGCATGATGATGATGGGCCTGCATTTCATGCACAAGGTCCCCTTTCCAACGGTCTACATCCACGCCCTCGTCCGCGACGAGCGTGGACAGAAGATGTCGAAGTCGAAGGGCAACGTCATCGACCCCATCGAAGTGATCGACGAATACGGCGCCGACGCGTTGCGCTTTACCCTCGCCGCCATGGCGGCGCAGGGGCGCGACATCAAACTGTCCGCCGAGCGTGTCGCGGGCTATCGCAATTTTGCAACAAAACTCTGGAACGCCGCGCGCTTCGCCGAGATCAACGGCTGCGCCACGATCGAAAGCTTCGATCCGCGCGGGGCGAAGGAAATTCTGAACCGGTGGATCGCGCACGAAACGGCAAAGGCCGCGGCTGAGATTACCGAAGCGATCACCGTCTACCGTTTCAACGATGCAGCAGCCGCGGCGTACCGTTTCGTCTGGAATATCTATTGCGACTGGTACCTTGAACTCGCGAAGCCGTTACTCACCGGCCCTGACGGCGCCGGAAAGGACGAGACTCGAGCCATGGTCGCTTGGGCGCGCGACGAAATCCTAAAACTCCTGCACCCGTTCATGCCATTCATTACAGAAGAATTATGGGCGGTCACAGCCTCGACAAAGCGCGGAGCCCTGCTTGCTCTCAGCGGATGGCCCTCGCTCAAAGGCATCGGCGACGCTAAAGCGGAAGCCGAGATTGGCTGGGTAATCGATCTCATTACCGCTATCCGCTCGGTACGCGCAGAGATGAATGTCAATGTGCCGCTGCCGCTTGTTATGGTTAGGATAGGTGATCACGTTTGGGATAGGGCTCAGCGCTGGGCTGAATTTATAAAGCGGATGGCCAAAATTTCAGACGTGAGCAGGGCGCCAATGCATCAGCCAGGCGCGGTGCAGCTCGTTGTGCGCGGTGAGGTCGTGGAACTACCGCTTGCTGGCGTGATCGATCTTGCCGCCGAGCGCACGCGGCTCGCCAAGGAAATGGCCAAGTGCGATGCGGACATCGCCCGGGTCGATCAAAAGCTCGGCAATGCCGACTTCCTCAAGCGCGCGCCCGAAGAAGTCGTTGAGGGCGAGCGGGAAAAGCGGGCGGAGGCCCAAGCCCGCAAAACCAAGATCGCCGAGGCGCTGGAGCGGCTCAAAGGCGCGGCGTGACCTCCCGTCCTCTCCCGATCGCGCTAATGCTGCTCTGGCTCGTCGGCAATGCGCTACGCCTGCCGATACTCGCAGTTCCGCCGGTGATTCCGGCGTTGCGCAGCGAATTCAATCTCTCGGGTACCGACGTCGGGATTCTCACCGGGCTGCCGGTCATTCTGTTCGCGGCGGCGGCTCTGGTCGGCTCGCGCCTCGTCGCTCGGCTCGGTGCCGTGGCGGCGGTCGTGGCCGGGCTTCTGCTGACGGCCTTAGGCTCCGCCCTTCGTGGCGTCACATCGGATGTGGTGACCCTGTTCGCCGCAACTGGAGTTATGGGTGTGGGCGTGGCGGTGACCCAGCCGGCCATGCCGGCGCTGGTGGGCCGGTGGTTACCGCGTCACATTGCCCTCGGCACCGGCGTCTATACCAATGGATTGCTGGTCGGTGAAATCCTGCCGGTCGCGCTTTTCCCGGTGCTGTTCCCACTGCTCGGCGAGAGCTGGCGCGCGACATTCGTATTATGGGCGGTGCCGATTGTCGCCATTGCGCTACTCGTGATGGCTACGGCGCCGCGCGAGACGGGTGCAAGCGTCGGCGTGTCGTCACGCTGGTGGCCCGCTTGGCCCGCCCGCGACATCGGGCGCCTTGGCCTCATTTTCGCCAGCAGCAGTGCGATTTATTTCGGGAGCAACGCTTTCCTCCCTGGCTATTTGAGCGAGGCGGGCCGGTCCGATCTCATCAGTCCTGCGCTGACGGCGCTCAATCTCGGCCAGCTTCCCGCTTCGCTGCTGCTCATTGGGTTTGCGCGGCAACTCGAGGGCAGGGCATGGCCGTTCGTGCTCTTGGGCTTGCTTGCCCTCGCGAGCATCGTCGGCATCGCGGCGACCGCAAGCATGGCGACCGTGGCGAGCGCAGCTGTGCTTGGCTTTGCTGCAGGAGCTGCTTTTGCTCTCGGCCTCACGCTGCCGCCGCTTTTGAGCACGCCCCGCGAGGTCGCCGGCGTATCCGGGGCGATGTTTACTATCAGCTACACGAGCGCCGTTGTCGTCTCCGTCCTGAGCGGCCTCGCCTGGGACTTCACGGGTGCGGCACGCTTTGCGTTCCTGCCGATCGCGCTCGCCACGCTGCCGTCGATCCTGCTCGGTCCGACGATCAGGTTCGACCGCAAGCCGAACGTCATCACTCCAGGGGAATGACCATGCTCGATCTCAACAACCGACCAGGCGGTCCGAACCTGATCGTCACGGCGAAGACCGCCCACAAAGTGCATTTTTTCGATGCCGAAACGCTCGCCCTTTCGAAGACCATCGACATGCCCGGCTCAACGCATGAGCTTGCGCTCTCAGCCGACGGGCGAACCGCGTACGGCTCGGTCTATGGGGATGGAATTTTCACCAGACGCATGAACCCGGACCGGCGCATTGTGGTCATCGATCTGCCGTCGAAGTCGCTGACGCGCGTGATCGACCTCGGCGAAACCTACGCGCCGCACGGCGTCATGATGGATGCTGCGGGTGCGCTCTGGTGTTCGGGAGAGCTCGGCAACGCGGTGCTCGTGATCGATCCAGCAACCGACAAGGTGCAGCGGGTCGACGTCGGTAACACCGCCCACTGGGTTGCGATCAGCCACGCGACCGGCAAGGCATTCGTCTCGGTCAAAAGCGAATTCATCGTGGTCGTCGATGTGGCCCGCCGAGAAGTAATCGACCGTATCAAAGTGCCACACGTGACCGAGGGCCTCGCCGTTTCTCCGGACGGCGGCAAGCTCTATGTGTGCGCGCAAACATCGGCCGAATTCTACGTCATCGACGCGCGCAGCCACGCAGTACTGCGAACCGTTCCGATCGATGAGGTGAACGCAACGAGTCCACAAATGCGGCGGGTGCGGGTGGCGCCGGACAATCGCTACGTCGTCGTATCGTCCAACAAGGGTGATCACGCCGCGATCTACGCGACCGACGGGGTCAAGTGGATCGCGTCGTTCCCGACGAAGAAGAGCCCCATGGGTTTCGGCTTCGCGCCTGACGGCAAGCGCGCCTATCTATGTTGCCACGACGACGCCGTCGTGTTCGAATTTGAGCTACCGAGCGGCTACGTCACGCGCACCTTTCCCACCGCGGCCGGATGCGAATTCATCGTCGCGTACCAATGAGATCCCCGATTTCGATTCCGCCTCACACCGACGACGCAAACGGCTTGCTGAGAAACGGCGAGCCTTTCAAACCATAGCGCCAGGGCTTGTCGGCTGCTTTGGTGATGCCAATACGCGGTCCGGCGACGACCTCGGCGGCACGGGTACGCGCGAATAGCTCAAAGGGCGGCAGGTCGAGCGCGATCCCGTTCTGCGCGCCGGTGATGCCCAGCGCCTCGCAGACACGGCCGGGGCCGGTACAAAGGAGCCGTTCGTCGACAACGCCACGCCGTCGGCGCATGGCAGGCAGCCCGACGGCCGGCTCGATGGCGCGAATGAGCACCGCGCTGGCCGAGCCTTTTGGCTCGCAAACGAAGTTGAGGCACCAGTGGATGCCGTAGGAGCGGTACACATACGCATGGCCGGGCGGGCCGAACATGACCGCATTGCGCCTGGTCGGACCGCGAAAACTGTGCGCCGCGGGATCGGCATGGTGATAGGCCTCGACCTCGACGATGCGGCCGCCCACGCCGTCGAATAGGAGGGTCGCTCCGATCAAATCGGGGGCGACCTCGTGAACGCTTCTTTTGAAAAAGGCTCGCGTTAGGCGTTTCGGCATGGGCCCATCGTCGCAGGCCCACTGGCTGATGGTAAATCGAGAGTTAACTATTGAGACCGCGGACGCTGAATCTGTGGCTCCGGTGCAACAGGCTTGGAACATTTGATTGTTCCGCACTGCACTCGTCCAAAGCGCCGCTTTTTGGCCATAGGATTTTTTGACATCGATAGGGCGCGGCTGTCGGCCAGCCGATGCAAACTGTTGCGGCGCTTTCGATTTTCAGGGCGGGTTGGTCTTGGATGTCGAATGGGAGGGGCGAGGGGGCCAGTTTGGCCCGCAAGTGTTCGATGGATGCCAAGACCAATTTGAAACTAAGGCTGCCAAGTCGGCACGCCACTGAAGGGCCGGAGCGAGCGCCGCACCGCGCGTTCTATTACGCGATGGGTTTGACGCAGGAGCAAATCCATCAGCCTTTCGTCGGCGTTGCGACCTGCTGGAACGAGGCCGCCCCCTGCAACATCGCGCTCATGCGGCAGGCCCAGGCGGTAAAGCGGGGGGTCGCCGTCGGGGGGGCTACCCCGCGCGAGTTCTGTACCATCACGGTGACCGACGGCATCGCCATGGGGCACGCCGGCATGAAGTCCTCGTTGCCCTCGCGCGAAGTCATCGCCGATTCCATCGAATTGACGGTGCGCGGCCACGCCTACGACGCGTTGATCGGCGTCGCCGGCTGCGACAAGTCCCAGCCGGGCATGATGATGGCCATGTGCCGGCTCAACGTGCCGTCGATCTTCATCTACGGCGGCTCGATTTTGCCCGGCACCTTCAAGGGCAGGCCGGTCACCATTCAGGACGTCTACGAGGCCGTCGGCAAGCACTCGATCGGTGCAATGTCCGACGCCGATCTCGACACGCTCGAACAGAACGCCTGCCCCTCGGCCGGGGCCTGCGGCGCGCAATTTACGGCCAACACCATGGCGACGGTGTCAGAGGCGATCGGGCTTGCGCTTCCCTATTCGGCTGGAGCGCCGGCCCCATACGAGATCCGCGACAAGTTCTGCACGCTTGCGGGCGAAATGATCATGGATCTCATCGTCAAGAACATCCGTCCGCGCGATATCGTTACCCGAAAGGCGCTGGAGAATGCCGCGGCCGTCGTCGCCGCCACCGGGGGCTCGACCAACGCCGCATTGCACCTGCCGGCGATCGCCAACGAATGTGGCATCGAGTTCGATCTCTTCGACGTGGCCGAGGTCTTCAAAAAGACGCCATATATCGCGGATTTGAAGCCATCCGGCCGCTATGTCGCCAAAGACATGTTCGAAGCTGGCGGCGTTCCGCTTTTGCTGAAGACGCTGCTCGACCATGGCTTCCTCCATGGCGAGTGTCTGACCGTCACCGGCCGTACCATGGCCGAGAACCTCAAATCGGTGAAGTGGAACGAAGACCAGGACGTTGTTCACCCGGCCGACAAGCCGATCCTGCCGACCGGTGGCGTCATTGGTCTAAAAGGTAACCTCGCGCCCGAAGGCGCGATCGTTAAGGTTGCCGGAATGGAGCGCTTGCACTTCTTCGGACCGGCACGTTGCTTCGACGGAGAGGAAGCCTGTTTCGAGGCGGTGAAGAACAAAAAATTTAAGGAAGGCGACGTGCTGGTCATTCGCTACGAAGGGCCCAAGGGTGGGCCCGGCATGCGCGAAATGCTGTCGACGACGGCTGCTCTCTATGGACAGGGCATGGGTGGCAAAGTCGCCCTGATCACCGATGGCCGCTTCTCCGGGGCCACCCGCGGCTTCTGCGTCGGCCATGTCGGGCCGGAAGCCGCACTGGGCGGGCCCATCGCGCTCGTGCGCGACGGCGACATCATCGAGCTCGACGCCGAGAAGGCGACGCTCGAAGTGAAGCTGACGAAGAGCGAACTCGAGCGACGCGCGCGGGAGTGGAAACCGCGGACGGATGAATTCACCTCCGGCTATTTGTGGAAATACGCCCAACAGGTCGGTTCGGCGCGGTATGGCGCCGTCACCCATCCGGGCGGGACGGTCGAGAAAACGTGTTATGCGGACATCTAGCGGCGGAGTAACCCCTGTCGCAAGGGGTGCCATGCTGGTCGCTATCGTTGGCGGACTCGGCATCGGCTTTGGATTCGGGCCGGGTTCCGGGCTTGGCATCGCGCCCGGGCCGGCGTTCGCCTTCGACGGAACGACGACCCCGAACACCGCTTCGCTCACGCCGGGTGACGGCTTGCGTGGTGCGGGCAGCACGCCGGACGGCGGGGAAAAGGCGAAAGCACTGACCGCCCTTCAATATGCGGCCGATCAGGGACACCTCGCGGCACAATGGAAGGTCGGCCGCATGTATGCGGCCGGCGATGGCGTTCCCCACGACGACCTGCGAGCCTTCAGCTATTTCAGCCAGATCGCCAATACTCATCCGGATGAGATTCCGGGCACCACGCAGGCGCACATTGTAGCCAATACCTTCGTGGCATTGGGGCACTACTACCTCACGGGCATTCCCAATTCGGCGGTCGCGCCGGATGCAGCGCGCGCGCGTGAGATGTTTGCCTACGCTGCGTCCTATTTCGGCGACGCCGACGCGCAGTACCAGCTCGGACGCCTTTATCTCGACGGCACGCCAAGCGACCCGCACCAGGGGGCGCGTTGGTTCCAACTTGCCGCGACCAAGGGCGATTGCCGCGCCGAGGCGGTCCTCGGCGACATGCTATTCCAAGGCCAACACGTGCCGCGGCAAGCCGCGCGCGGCCTGATGTGGCTCACGCTTGGCCGCGATTGCGCCGGCCCCGAGGAAAGCTGGATCAAGCCGCTCTACGACAACGCCTTCCACCGCGCGAGCGACGACGAGCGGGCCATGGCGCTCGTCTACCTCGAAGGCTGGCTGAAGGGGCGGCGGGAATAGGTGGGCGATAGCTAAATCTAGCTATCTTGCCCCGGTGCTCCGGCTTTCTTCACAGCCGGCAGAATTTCGGCGGGTAAACTACCCGAACTTCGCATGAGCGCCGCCCACTCGTTTGGCGGATGACCTGACTCAAGCATGCGCCGGAAAATCTCGTAAGGATCGCTCTTACTGCCGTGCTGGCGTAGCGTCTGCTCGTCATTGACCAAGGCGTACACAATGATGCGCGCGCGGCTGTCGTAACGGAAGAAGAGCCGGAAACGGCTGAAGAATTTCGCCCGGAACCAGTGCCGATATTCGGGCCCAAGCGTATTGCCTTGGCGATATTCGGTTCGGCTCGGATCGTTCGGGATCACTTCCAGCACGAGCTTTGCCACAGCCACGAAGAGCTTCACGTTGGCATTCGACCGATAGCTCTTCGGGTTGGTTTTGCGTGCCCGCTCATAGGCGTCGGCCAGTTTCTTCACCTGGCCGACGATTGCCTCATGGAACAGAAGCGTCCAACCGTTGACGATCATGTTGGAGCCTAGTCGCCCGAGTCACTCAAAATGAGGGGTAGAGCCTCTTGAGCTTGACGCGGGCATGATCTGTCGTGAATTGCCAATCGGCCTTGGCGTGATGCTTGTTTCGATGGTCCTGCCAAGC
>JBEKNW010000172.1:0-9699 GCA_049522435.1 Xanthobacteraceae bacterium | reverse complement strand
CGCGGAAGGTTGCCGCCGAGGCCCAAGCGGTCGAGACCAGTTCGGAGATCGACAGCCCCGATGCGAGGATCTTTCCCTTGAGTGCAGCGATGTCCTTCGCGTCGATCAGCTTGTGATCGACTGCGGGGACGGGGTCCTGCCATGGCAGTTCCTCGGCCGGAACCTCCGGGCCGAGATAGCGCGAGCGGGGACCCATATCGCGGTGCGTCAGCTTGAACCACGCCCGGGCAAACGCGTCGGCGAGCTGATCCGGGTTCTCGTAGAAGTGCCTCGAAATCTTTTCGTAAACGGGGTCGAACCGCAACGAGAGGTCGGTGGTCAGCATGGTCGGCCGGCGATGCTTGGACGGATCATGCGCATACGGGATCGATTCCGGGGCATCCTTCGCCACCCACTGATATGCACCGGCCGGGCTCTTGGTCAGTTCCCATTCGTAGCCGAACAGGTTCTCGAAGAAGTTGTTGCTCCACTTCGTCGGCGTCGTGCTCCAGGTGACTTCCGGGCCGCCGCCGATCGTGTCATCGCCCTTGCCGCTGCCAAAACTGCTCTTCCAGCCGAGGCCTTGCTGTTCGATGCCGGCGGCTTCCGGCGCTGGGCCCACCAGTGACACATCGCCAGCGCCGTGGGTTTTGCCGAAGGTGTGTCCGCCGGCAATGAGCGCGACGGTCTCCTCGTCGTTCATGGCCATGCGCGCGAAGGTCTCGCGAATGTCCTTGGCCGCAGCGAGAGGATCCGGCTTGCCGTTCGGGCCTTCCGGATTGACGTAGATCAGACCCATCTGCACGGCGGCGAGAGGATTCTCGAGTTCCCGGTCACCCGAGTAGCGCTTGTCGCCCAGCCAGGTGTCCTCGGCGCCCCAGTAGGTGTCTTCGTCAGACCCCCAGACGTCAGCGCGCCCGCCGCCGAAGCCGAAGGTCTTGAAGCCCATCGACTCGAGCGCGCAGTTGCCGGCGAGGATCATCAGGTCGGCCCAGGAGATCTTGTTGCCGTATTTCCGCTTGATCGGCCACAGCAACCGGCGCGCCTTGTCGAGGTTCACGTTGTCCGGCCAACTGTTGAGGGGCGCGAAGCGCTGCTGGCCGGCTCCGGCGCCGCCGCGACCGTCGCCGATGCGGTACGTGCCGGCGCCGTGCCACGCCATCCGGATGAACAGCGGCCCGTAGTGGCCGAAATCCGCAGGCCACCAGTCCTGCGAGTCCGTCATCAGCGCGTAGAGGTCCTTCTTCAGGGCCTTGAGGTCGAGCTTCTTGAACTCCTCCGCATAGTTGAACGTCTCGCCCATGGGATTGGACAAGGAAGAGTTCCGGCGGAGCATGTTGAGGTTCAACTGGTTCGGCCACCAGTCACGATTCGTCCTGACTCCAACACTCGTGTGCATGACCGGGCACTTACCCGCGCTCTTATCAGTCTTTGCGTCCATGTCTGTCTCCGATCGTGTTCTGTAATTTTCTTCGAGTTGTTCGGTATGGAACAATTATGACTTCTGGGAGTTGTTGCCGACCACCTCCTCGGTATAGCACTTGAGCGCAAAGCCGCGCACGTTACGTTCGGCGTCGGCGGCGCCGAGTTAGCCGGCGACGGTGGCTCTCAAGTGCAAATGGGGGCGCTTAGGCGGCATGTCTAGGCTCCGCGCTGCGATCAGGTCTAATCTTATCGCTTATGGTCTGTGATAAGAATAAATTATCGCCATTGTCTTCGCTCGCCGTTGCCGTCATTGGAACGATCGGCCTATCCGCCAGGGGAGATTCTACCGCGAAATATCTCCGCCGCGAGCGCGCGCGTAGCCGGGCGCCCTTGCCGTAGCGCCTCGTTGTCGAGCGCGATCACCGCCGAGCGTGCGGCCGCAAAGGAGCGCTCGATATGGGTCGACAGATAGCCCACCACGCTCTCGTCAAGCGTAAGCTGGCGATCCGTGGCGAGCTTGACGATCACCGCGCGCAGCATCGCATCGTCCGGCGCTTGCAGCGTCGCCACCGGAAAGGCCCGCAGCCGCGAGATGAGGTCGGGGATGGCGACGGGCCAAGTTGCCGGCACCGTGCGCGCGGTGAGCAGCAGAGAGGCCTTTTCCTCGCGGGCAAGATTGATGAGATGGAACAGCACGCGATCGTCTGCCGTCGCGGCATCCTCGACGACCAACGCTCCGGTCGCGAGCGCGGATGGAAGCTCGGCTTCGCCGAGCGCACGGCCGGAAATGACACGCGCACCCGCTGCCACCGCCCATATCGTCGCCAGATGCGTCTTGCCGGATCCCTCAGGTCCGATCAGAGCGACGGCACTCGCGGGCCAATCCGGCCAGCAGTCGATGAGCTGGAGCGCACCCTCATTGCACGGTCCGGACAGAAAATCCTCGCGCGCATAGTTTTCGGCGTGACCGAGCGCGAGCGCAAGCTGACGCGGGCGGGAGGACATGGCGCCTAGGTCGACCGGTTTCCGGTATAGAGCAGGCTTGCGCGGTAACTCCGCAAGGCAAAACGTATCAACACGCCAGCCGCGGCCGCAAGCGGTACGGCGAGCACGATGCCGACGAAGCCGAACAGATAGCCGAAAGCGAGCAGCGCGAAGATAAGCCACACCGGATGCAGTCCGACGCTCTTACCGACGAGTTTCGGCGCCAGCACATTGCCTTCAAGGAACTGGCCGACGAGGACGACGCCGACGACGATGAGAATCCGCGTCCAGTCCGGAAAGAATTGCGCCAGCGCCACGCCAAACGAGACCACGAGAGCGGTCAGCGACCCGACATAGGGAATGAAGGTGAGAACTCCGGAAACGGCGCCGATGAGTAGCCCAAAGCTCAATCCCGCCAGCGTCAGGCCGAACGCATAATAACAGCCAAGGATGACACACACGGTGAGCTGGCCGTGCAGATAACCCGAGATCGCCGCGTCGATCTCGCGCATGAGGTTTCGCACCGTCTCGCGCTGCGGCAGCGGGATCAGCTGATCGAACGCGTTCACAATTCCGTCCCAGTCGCAGAGCAGATAGAAAACCACTACCGGCGTGATGATGAGCAGCGACAAGACCGAGAGCAGCGCCTCGCCTTTGGTCCACAATGAAGGAAGGGCCGCCGTTAAATATCCAATGGACTTGCTCATCAGAACGCCGGCGGACCAATCGTTGCCGCCGGGAGTATTGCCGATGATACTCTTGAGCCATGGGTGGCTCGGATCGCTGACGAGAGATTGCAGGCGCTGCACATAGGCCGGGACATTGTCGATGAAGGCCGAAAGCTGATTTGCGAGCACCGGCGCGATGAGAAGAAACAGCCCCGCGAATACGAGCACGAAGGCGGCGAGAATGACCAGCGCGGCGACGAGCCGGCTGAGGCCGCGCTTGGCGAGCCGGCTAGCCAGGGGATCGAGCAGGTAGGCAAGCGCCGCTCCGGCCACGAAGGGCAAGAGAATGTGGTGCAACAGCCATAACAGGCCGACAAAGACGAGGAGCGCGGCGATCCAGAACATGATTTGCCGCTCGAACCGCATGGCGCAATCCTCAAGCGAGCGATCAGTGCCCGGCCCCGAAGGAGTTCATATGGCGGAGCCACTCGGCGAGATAGAAGGCGATCGAGAGCAAGGTCAAGATGGCGACCAGCCCGATGACGATCGTCGAGACCAGCGCAGCATCGAACCCGAAACCCTGCTCGGCCAGCACCAGCGTGGCGAGTACAATTTGCGCCACAGTGTTCACTTTTGAGATCGGCAGCGGCCTGACCGGCATCGGCTTGCCCACCAGCCAGGAGAGCATAAATCCGCTGATGATCATGATGTCGCGCGAGACGACGAGGATGACAAGCGAGATCGGCAACGCGGCGGCGATACCCAGCGCAACGTAGATCGACACGATCAGTGCCTTGTCGGCCAGGGGATCGAGATAGGCGCCCAGCTCACTCGTCATGTGCAAGCGCTTGGCGAGGAAGCCGTCCACCGCATCGCTGATCCCGGCCGCCAGGAAGAGAAAGAAAGCCGCGCGCATTTCTCCCGACGTGATCGCCCAGACCACAATCGGCACCAAGATGATGCGCCCCAAGGTGATGAGGTTTGGGATACTCAAAACACGTGCCCCGGCTCCCGGCGCGCCCGCTCCCGACTCGGGTTTGCCCGAATTCGGCGGCTAAAGTGCCGAAGTCGGAAACATCCGGCTTCGGGCGCGTCGTCCTTGCGCCCCACTATATAGCGGCGCTCGGACGCTTGCGCACCCGGCGATTCCGACGTAGGAGGCGCCGAGCAGTCCCTCCCCGCCGGGGAAGGCGTAATCTGCCAATTGGTGGTTTCGTGGACGAGGCACGCTACGCGGCTGCCGGCGTCGATATTGATGCCGGCAACCGCATGGTGGAATTGATCAAGCCCCTGGTGCGCAGGACCGCTCGTGCCGGCGCGGACGCCAAGATCGGCGGCTTCGGCGGCCTTTTCGATCTCAAGGCCGCCGGTTTTTCCGATCCAATCCTCGTTGCGGCGACCGACGGTGTCGGCACCAAGGTCAAGATCGCGGTCGAGACCTCGCGTCACGGCACGATCGGCGTCGATCTCGTGGCCATGTCGGTGAACGACCTCGTCGTGCAAGGGGCCGAGCCGCTTTTCTTCCTCGACTATTTTGCCTGCGGCAAGCTCGATCCGGAGGTCGGGGCGACGGTGGTAGCCGGCATCGCAGCGGCGTGTCGGGAGGCGCGCTGCGCCCTGATCGGCGGCGAGACCGCGGAAATGCCCGGCATCTATCAGCTCGGTGACTACGACCTTGCCGGATTCGCTGTCGGCGCGGTGGCGCGCGAGGAGCTGCTGCCGCGGATCGATATCGCACCGGGCGACGTGGTGATCGGGCTTGCTTCCTCGGGCGTGCATGCGAACGGCTTTTCTTTGGTGCGCCGCATCGTCGCCGCTTCCGGGCTGGCCTGGGACGCGCCGGCCCCATTCGAGCCCTCGCGAAGCTTGGGCGAAGCTCTGCTCACGCCGACGCGGCTCTATGTGCGATCGTGTCTGCCCGCGATCCGTGGGACGAAAGCGGTCAAGGCGCTCGCTCACATCACCGGCGGCGGCTTCATCGAGAACATTCCGCGTGTATTGCCGCGCGGACTTTCCGCCGCATTGGATTTGGACTGCGTACCGGTCCATCCGGTGTTCAAATGGCTCGCAGCTTCAGGTGAGGTTGGCGAAGAGGAGATGCTGCGGACCTTCAACTGCGGCATCGGCATGGTGGCCGTGCTGGATGCGAACGCGGCCGCCGCGGCGCGCGAGCAGTTCACGGCGAACGGCGAGACCGTGGTGCGGCTGGGTGAAATAGTCGCCGCGGACAGCGACGCTCGCGTCGACTTTCGCGGACGCCTCGACCTTTCCTGGTGAGGCGCATGAGCAAGAAGCGCGTCGCCGTGCTCATTTCCGGCCGTGGATCGAATATGACGGCGCTGATCGAGGCGGCCAAGGCGAAAGACTATCCGGCCGAAATCGTGCTCGTCGCCTCGAATCGACCCGAGGCTGCGGGCCTCGCCCGCGCGCGCGCGGAAGGCGTCGCCACCGCGGTCGTCGATCACATGCCGTTTGGCGAAGACCGCGAGGCGTTCGAACGCGCGCTCGATGCGCAGCTTGCGGCGCACCGGATCGATCTCGTGTGCCTTGCCGGATTCATGCGGCTGTTGACGCCCTGGTTCGTTACCCGCTGGAGCGGCCGGATGCTTAACATTCATCCGGCCCTATTGCCGCAATTCAAAGGGCTGCACACGCATCGTCGGGCGCTCGAGGCCGGCGTGAAGCAGCACGGCGCGACCGTCCACTTCGTCGTGCCGGAAACGGACGCAGGACCGATCGTGGCGCAGGATTGGGTTGCGGTGCGCAAGGACGACACGGAAGCAACGCTGGCCGCGCGGGTGCTGGAGGTCGAGCACCGCATCTACCCCCAAGCATTGCGCGCTGTGGCTGAAGGCCGGGCAACCTTCGTCCCCTCCGGTGACGAGGGGGCCTCACGCTGAGGAGGCGGTGAGATCGCGCGCGGGGGGTAGTGCAGCCATGATATGAACGCACGTCTGCGCCGGACTCTTCGTCGCCACCGGCGAGGAGGCGGCAAAGCCTTGGCTCGACGCGATCAGGCGCCCACCGTCGTGAGCATGTTCCCTCCCCCAACCCCGGCCGCGCTTGCGCGCGCCCGAGTGCAAGCTTGTGGGGAGGGTGAGGGTGGGGGTCGCGAGGCAACGCGCCAGCGCCGACGCATTTTCATTTGCCTCACAACCTTCCCCTCTCCCGTTCCGGGAGAGGCCGCCCGCCGTAGCTCCGAAGGAGCGAAGGCGTGGCGGGTGAGGGCCCGCAGAGCCGCCGCGCCTTGCCGGATCGTGACGACGAACCGCCGACGATATTCAGGCGGTGGCGTCCAGGCGGGCGATCTCGGCTTCGATCTCTGCGCGGACTACTTGCTAAATTGTTCAAGCCGCGGCGGGCGCTGCCCAGTTGTCTGAAAGAAGGGCGGCCTGCTCCAGCACCGTCTGTGTCGCCTTTTCCTGTTTGTCCGGCGGGTAGCCATACCTACGCAAGATACGCTTCACCAGCACGCGCAAATGCGCTTGGACATTTTCTCGTACGGTCCAATCGATGGTCACGTTTGCCCGAACGGTGGCAACGAGTTCACGTGCGATGGTGCGAAGCGCGTCATCGCCCAACACTTTGACCGCGCTGTCGTTGGTTTCCAACGCATCGTAGAACGCAACCTCGTCCTCGGTCAGTCCTAATTCCTCGCCGCGCTCCTCCGCCTTACGCATTTCCTTCGCAAGTTGGATGAGTTCTTCGATGACCTTTGCGGTCTCGATTGCGCGGTTCTGATAGCGCCGCAGCGCCTGTTCGAGCATTTCGGAGAACACGCGTCCCTGGACGACGTTACGGCGGGAGCGTGTTCTGATCTCGTTCCTTAAGAGCTTCTGCAGCAATTCGACCGCCAGATTTCGTTGCGGCATGCCGCGAATTTCCGCAAGAAACTCATCCGACAAAATCGAGATATCCGGTTTTTTCAAACCAGCCGCCGCAAAAATATCGATGACTTCATCGGATACCACGGCCTTGGAAATAATCTGCCGAATGGCGTGATCGAGGTCTTCGTCGGATTTTCGCCCTCCCGGCGCGCTCTTTGCCAACACCGCGCGCACCGCCTGGAAGAAGCCGACATCATCGCGAATGCGCAACGCCTCGTCACTCGGCACTGCCAGCGCAAAGGCCTGCGACAACTCCGTAACGTGCCGAAGAAGGCGGTCCTTGCCGTCGTCTTGTTTCAGAATGTGCTCTTGTGCCGCCGGCAGCAGCGATAGCTTTTGTGCAGGAGTCCCAGTCTTCCAGCGCGACCAGTTGAACCCGTGGAACAGCGCGGCGCAAACTTCATGTTTTCCGAGCATGAGCGCTACAGCTTCGGCCTGATCCAATGCCGTCCTGCCGGTCCCCCCGGCCTCGGTATAGGTCACCAGCGCCCGACGCAATTCATCGGCCAAGCCGAGGTAATCGACCACCAGGCCGCCGGGCTTGTCCTTGAACACGCGGTTGACACGGGCGATGGCCTGCATGAGGCCGTGCCCGCGCATCGGCTTGTCGACATACATCGTATGCAGGCTCGGCGCATCGAAGCCGGTGAGCCACATGTCGCGCACAATGACAATGCGGAACGGATCATCCGCCTTGCGAAAACGATCCGCCAGCTCTTCGCGACGCGATTTGTTGCGAATGTGAGGCTGCCAATCGAGCGGATCGGAGGCAGAGCCGGTCATCACAATCTTCAACGAGCCCTTGGCATCTTCGTCGCCATGCCATTGCGGGCGCAACGCGACAATTTCATTGTAAAGCGAAACGGCGATCCGGCGGCTCATCGTCACCACCATGGCTTTGCCGTCCATGGCGGACAGGCGGTTTTCGAAATGCTCAACCAAATCCTTCGCAATGAGTTTGATCCGGCTCTCAGAGCCGACTACCACTTCCAACTGCGCCCATTTGCTCTTGAGCTTTTCTTTGCGCGCGACTTCTTCGCCTTCCGTCGCCTCCTCGAACTCCGGGTCGATCTTGGGACGTTCGGAGGCCTTCAGCTCCAGCTTGGCAAGGCGGCTTTCGTAGTAGATCGGCACGGTCGCGCCATCGGCCACGGCGCGCTGAATGTCGTAGACGCTGATGTAGTCGCCGAACACCGCGCGGGTGTTGGCGTCGGTTTTCTCGATCGGCGTTCCAGTAAAGCCGATGAACGACGCATTGGGCAGCGCATCGCGCATGTGCCGCGCAAATCCGTCGATGAAATCGTATTGGCTGCGATGCGCCTCGTCGGCGATGACCACGATATTGCGGCGTTCTGAGAGCACCGGATGGCGGTCGCCCTTCTCCTCGGGAAAGAACTTTTGAATGGTCGTGAACACCACACCGCCGGATGCGACGGAAAGCTTCGCCCGCAGGTCGGCGCGGTCGGCGGCCTGCACCGGCGGCTGGCGCAGCAGGTCGCTGCAGCGCGCGAAGGTGCCGAAGAGCTGGTCGTCGAGGTCGTTACGGTCGGTCAGGACAACGATGGTCGGGTTCTCCATCTCCGGCGCGAGGATCACCCGGCCGGCATAGAACGCCATGGTCAGGCTCTTGCCGGAGCCCTGCGTATGCCACACCACGCCGACGCGGCGGTCGCCCTCGGCGCCGCCGACCATCGGTCCAGCGTCATAGCGGCCCTTATCCTCCTCGGAGAAGCCTTGCGACTTGTGCCAGCTCTGCGCCGGGATCGCCGCGCGCAACGTTTCTTCGAGGGCAACGTTGACGGCATGGAATTGGTGGTAGCCGGCCATCTTCTTGGTCAGCTTGCTGCCACCGTCGTCCTCGAACACGATGAAGTGCCGGACGAGATCGAGAAAACGGCGCTTCTCGCATACCCCCTCCAGCATCACCTGCAACTCTGCAAGCTTCGATACGTCGCCCTGCCCTGTGATGGTCCGCCAAGGTTTAAACCATTCCTTGCCGGCTCCGAGCGAACCGATGCGCGCCTGGACCCCATCAGAGGCGATGAGCACAGCATTGGTGGCGAACAGCGCCGGTATCCGCACCTGATAGGTCTGCAGCTGTTGGAACGCAGCCCAGACATCCGCGTTCTCGCTCGCGGCATTCTTGAGTTCGATCACGGCCAGGGCGAGCCCGTTGACGAACAGCACCACATCCGGCCGCCGGACATTCTGTCCCTCGGCCACGGTAAATTGATTCACCGCGAGCCAGTCGTTGGTGTCGGGATCGTCGAAATCGATCAGGCGCGCCTGCGCACCGGCGATCGAGCCGTCGGCGCGCTTGTATTCGACGGTGACGCCTTCGACCAGCATGCGATGGACCGCGCGATTGCGCTCGATCAGCGACGGCGCGTCGGCCTTGCTGAGCTTGCGATAGGCATCTTCCAGCGCCTCGGGCGGCAGGTCTGGATTGAGCCGCGCCAGCGCCTGCCGGAGCCGGTTCTCCAGAATGACGTCGCGGTAGCCGGAATCGTTGCGCTCGACCTTCGCCTGTCCAGCCGCGATGTCGGGCCCGTGCAACACCATATAGTACGACTGAGTCAGAAAGTCGCAGTCGTTTGTTGTTGAGAATCAGGTATTTGGCGAGATTCACAGATTGGCGGAGGGCTGATATGGGTCTCGCAACGATAGCGGATGGTGCGTCTCGATTTGCGGCTTTCATCGATGAGTTGACGAGCGTGATCGGGCACGCGGACCGGGCGGCGCCGCTGCGCGATTAT
>JBEKNW010000171.1:0-9806 GCA_049522435.1 Xanthobacteraceae bacterium | reverse complement strand
CTCCGCGCCGCTAAACGGGCGTTACCCGCGCCCGCCTGTCCCAGTCCAGGGAAAGCACCTCCCGGACCGGTCGTAGTGCCGGTCAGCATGATGCCCGAAGCTGCCCGGGAGCGGACCGTATCTTTCCGCCCGCGGGCACCGCACTCGCTCCGCTTTCGGGAGTACCCTCGGCCGAAGGCGTCCCTCGATGAGCGAGATTCGTAGTTTGTAACTGAAAAACGGACGAATGTCAAGTGTGATGTCACGGTACGTGCGACGGGCAGTAGCCCGCATGAGCGCAGCGACATGCGGGTACGACTGAGCGGCTGGAACGGCGACCCCCGGATATCGCCTCGCTCATCCGGGCTACACTTGCTATAACAATCGAGAGAACGCTGACATCTTCGGGACGGCGATAGGCGGATGTTAAGATCGCTACTTCGCCTGAGAAATTGGGCGTTTTTGCCGGTTTCGTAACCATTTTTGGTGGCGCGATTGTATGTAGCTTTTTGTGGGCAATTTCATATCCACCACCCCCAAGTTCTTGGCCAATAACTCAAGCAAATAAGTCCGGCACCGCAACAGAAAGACAGCCAAGCGAGGGCGCCGAACACGGTACCGAGCATATACCGTTCGTGGTAACAATAGTTCCCCCCAAGGAAGGCACACCCGAAGCCCAAAGGGACGAACAAGAGCGCCTCCAAAAAACGGCGAACGAAAGGGGGCTCATCCTCGCAACATGGCTTTTGGCGTTCGCTACTACGTTGATATTTGCCGTCGCTGTCACCCAGGCGGTTCTTTTCCTTTGGCAATTGAGGCTCATTCGCGATGGGCTTAGACCCGCTGAAGTTGCCGCTAATGCCGCCAAAGAATCCGCCGATGCAGCTATCGCCACCGAAAGAGCCTATGTCTTTCCCGGCTACGACCCCATCACATACAGTCAAGAAGGCCACGCTACGATTCCACTGGTAATGACAAATGCTGGAAAAACGCCCGCAGTCATCAAACAAGTAGGCTACGCCTTCCTCAATAGGACTGACCTGCCTGCAAGCAGGGATCATCGTGATTGGGAATGGGAAACAATTACCTACGACTGGGCGATTACGACTAACGAAAGAAAACCAATCAAAAGTCTCGTCAGCCCATATGCCGGGGACAACGTCTTTGTGTGCTACATTCGCTACGTCGAAATTTTTGTTTACAAAGGGAGTGTCACGCCAAAACCGATTCACACTTGTTGGATGAGTATGCTCATCAGGCCGACCCAGGCCGGGAACGAAAGAATAACCCGCGTGGGCAGCGACGTTTGGAACGAATGGGATTAAGAGACAAAGCGCCAAAATGAGTGAGGCAAGCGGCCCCCGGAAGGGGGCTTTTTCGTCACTGCCCGTCGCCGACCTGTGACGCCAGAATCACTCAATCCGGGCTACGCTTGCTGTCAAACCAGTTTCGGTGCCACTCCGCCAGCATGGGATCACTGTCTACGAGCGCCCGCAAGTTCAGACCTTGCACCATGAGTATAAATGTCGTGTTCGCCACCGTAACGAAAACTTCAAGCTGCTCCAAATTCTCCCCATCTTTCGGCGTTCCGCTCATCCCGCGAACATGAAAACGGCCCGGCCTTCCCCCGTACACCATGCACTCCGGGTATCTCGAATGGACGTAAAGCGAGTACGTCCTCGACGTTTTGAAGAATAGCTCCTTTGCCGGAACGCGATTCCTTGTATCCCCATGCTGCGCCGCGATCTTGTCGAGCGTCTTTCCCAACTGTTCGTTTATAACTTTGTCGCGCACAAGCACGCTCTTAATTTCTGCCTCGGAATCTCTGCCCGAATCCTCGAAGAATTCACGAACTAACTTTTGAACATTTGAGCGATGCTCCTCGGAGTCGTCCGAGTCCAACACGTACTCAATTTGCCTGCCGCCATCCACAAGCGTCCTCATAAGCGTCGCCACCTCTTGCGTATATCCCTTGCGCGCAAGCTCGAACGACGCATTCAACGCACTCACCACTCGTACCGCCTTGATCAGGCAAAAGTGCCGAATATCCGGCGCGTCATAGCGGAATCCGATTTCATGGTGGCGCAGCTTCGGCTCCTCCAATGAGGCAGCAAAAAGCTCGATCACTCTCTCCAAAGGAGCCACACGCGATTCTAGAGCCTGTAGATATTTCTCGATTGCCATGCGCGACCTCCAATTCGCTATCCACCTCCACAACTTGCGCATTTTCAATCCGTTATACGGTTGCGGCATATGATATTCGTTGTAAACGCGCAAAAAGGCCTCTAGGACGCGAGTTTAGGGGTTTTGTGGTATATGGGCCAAATCGATTATGCCGGTGCCAAATGGCCGAAAACGAGCCAAGTGTCAGCGACCTTAAGAAGCTCTTTGCCCGCTTCGGAAATCAGCGCGTAGGATGGGTCGAGCGAAGCGATACCCATCATAGGGCGACGAGGATGAGTGATGGGTTTCGCAAGGGCTCAACCCATCCTACGGGCTTGTTGCCGGTTTGAAGATTGTTGGATACACGCAGAAACCAAAGTCAAGGTAGAGGTGAACCCAACGCATTGGCGTGAATGGTTCGAGGAATGAGCATCTCTTGCCACTGAATTATCTGGAGATCGTCCCAAATGGTTGGACCAAGCAGACTACGTTATATCCGTCACGGTTTGATAGTCGCTGCGACCCTGGCGATCACACCGGCATTCGGTGCCGATCCAAACAATGGTGAACAGCTCGCTCACCGATGGTGTGAGGCTTGCCATGTCGTTGTCGTTTCAACTACTCAGCGCCGCTCGACGACCGACCAGGCGCCGCCATTCGCGAGTATTGCAAAGATACCGGACTTGGATGCCGCCAAGATCGCACTGTTCCTACTCGATCCGCATCCGAAGATGCCGGATATGGGACTATCTCGCACGGGCGCCGCGGATCTTGCGGCATATATTGCAACACTCAAATAGTCCGCCCGCGCACACTTACCGCGCAGCGGCTTAGCGCAGCGCGTAGGATGGGTGGAGCGAAGCGATACCCATCATAGGACGACGAGGATGAGCCCGTAGGATGGGTTGAACGACAGTGAAACCCATCGCGTCGCTGACCTTGTCGTCAAAAATGATGGGTTTCGTTGCACTCAACCCATCCTACGAGCTTCAGCGTGCGATCACGGCGGTACAGCCACTCGACCGCGGTCTCCAGCGCCAGCCGGCCGTAGAAGGCCGCGGCGCGCGGGTCGGCATGGGCTAGGTTTTCGGCCCGCGCGGCGTGGGCGAAGATGTCGGGGAATTCGGCTTGCAGGAAGGCGAATTGCGACATCGCACGGTCTTCAGGCTGCCGAAGCGACCGCGCGGACTTCGAGATGCACGCCGGTCTTTTTCTGCAATACGCCGATGACGCTGAAAAGATTGGCCGCCGTGGGGTTGCCGCTCGGCCCGAACATCCGCATCAGGCTTTTCGGCGGTGTACCGGTCGCTTTGGCCAGCGCCGGAAAGCCGACGGTCGCATTGATGAAGTCGCGCAACACCGCGCGCGCCGTGTCGACGTCTCCCGAGATCAGCGTCTGCACGGCTTCCTGGAACAGCGCCTGCCGGAATTCCGGATCGGATTCGATCTTCGCCTTGACGTGATCCTTGAAACTGCGGGTCAGAACCATGTGCGGCCTCATCCACGACGGAGTGTCTTGCGCTCTTTGTATTCGGCCCAGCGCGCCTTGGCGGTCGCGATGTCTTCGCCCTGCCGCTTCTTGGTGCCGCCCGCGAGCAGGATGACAAGCGTCTGGCTATCCTGCCCGAAGTAAATCCGATAGCCGGGCCCGAAATCCACTTTCAACTCGGCCACGCCGCCGCCGACACCTTTCACATGCGAACGATTGCCGCGCGCGAGCCGCGTCAGCGCCACGGCAATCTTCGCCTGAGCCTGTTTGTCGAGCGCATCGATCCACACCTGGAAAGGGACACGGCCGTTGCGATCGACGAACGACCTGATCTCGATCTCATCCATCAAGGTATCATATACGTTACCTTTTTGCAACCGCTTTATCAGTGCACAATCAAAGGGAGATTTCCAGCGGAGGATGGTTGACCGTCATCCTGAGGCGCGAGCGCAGCGAGCCTCGAAGGATGCGGCCGAGGCGCCAGCCGAAATCGGGCAAGCCCGATTCCGGCGTTTTAAATGTCCAAGTCCCGTAGCCCGGATCGCGCGGAGCGCGATCCGGGGTTCACGTCCAACGCCCATCACGTCCAGCCTGGATTGCGCGAGGCGCAATCCAGGCTACGGGCTGAATGAGCGACGCCCCCTCACCCCGCTGCGCGGGAGAGGATAAGGATTGCGCGGATCGCTAATACGCGACGAGAATTTCGCTGACTGTCGGGTTGACGGCGCGGAGCGCGGCGTCGGCGGAGGTGTAGGCGCGGTCGGCCGGGAGCGCGCTGAGCGCGGCCGCCGGCGTCTTCGGGTCGGCGCGCAGGTTGATGCCGACCTTGCAGCCGCCGGGAAGCGCGGCCAGTTCGCCGCCGTTCCAATCGCTCAACGTCGCGACATTGTCTTTGTCGAATCCCAGAAGCTTGAACGGCTTGCCGTTGAGCCGTTCCAGTTCCGCCAAGGTGAGGCCGAGGCGAAGCTCGCCCGGCGCGGCCCAGTTCGATTGGCCGTTGATCACGATGAGGTGGGTGTCGCTGCGGCTTGCCGGCTTCGACCACCACACTTCCAAACGCCGTTTCGGGTCTTTCGCGAACAGGACGCTGGCCATCACCTTGCTGCCGGACCCGGCGTCGACTTCCGTATAGGCGACATTCTTGGTCTGGAACGCCGCGGCGAGCTTGAGATGGCTGGAATCTTTTCCGAACACGCCGTCGCAGGCGACGATTTGGAGGTTCGCGGGCCGGGATGGTTTCGCCGTTGCAGCAGGTTCCGCCATGATGTCGGTCCCACGGGCGGCCGCGCGCGTGCGGCCGGGACGGCCGCTCGGTGTCGATACCGCGCCCGGCATCGGCTGCGTCACCTGCGAGGGGGCAAGTTGGTCGGCCGCATCGAGGTCGGGATCGGGCTCGAGCGCCGGCGCGGCGGTCTGCCCGCGCGCACGCGTCGGCTTCGCCGGCTGCGGCGGCGGGTTGGCCGGCACGGTGTCCTCATCCTCGTCCATGATGGACGGCTGTGCCGGCGCCAGCTGGCGCTGCTGCGCCGATAGCGAGCCGGCCGTTGCCATGGCGAGGCCGGCAATCAAGGCCGCCTCGATCCATCGTCGATGCATTCTCAGCGCCTCCCGTGCCGCGCCTGGTCACGGTAACATAGCATAGCGGGCCGGGCGGTTTCTAATCGTGTCATGCCCGGCCTTGACGAATCAGACGCTCGCCGTCGCGGTGCGCGTCGCGCCGCCGAGATAGGCTTCGACCACCGCCGGGTGCTTCAACACGTCTTCGGGACGCCCCTCGGCCAGCGTGCGGCCGTAATTCAACACATGGATGCGATCGGCGAGGTCGGCGATCATCTGCATGTCGTGCTCGATCCAGATCATGGCGATGCCGAGCTGGTGTTTGATGCGCAAAATGAAACGGGCCAGGTCCTCGCGCTCGTCGCGATTGAGCCCGGCGGACGGCTCGTCGAGGAGCAGCACCACCGGCTCGAGCGCGAGCGCGCGGGCAAAGCCGACGGTCTTTTGCGTCCCGAACGGCAGGCTCCCGACCGGAGCGTGGCGATAGCGCTCGAGCTCGACGAAATCGATGATCGCCTCGACCGCGGCCCGATGCTCAACCTCCTGCCGGCGGACGTGCGGCAGGAACAGCATCTCGGCCAAGAAGTTGGTGCGGATGCGCGCGTGCCGGCCGGCGAGCAGATTGTCGACCACGCTCATCTGCGGAAACAATTCGCCGTGCTGGAAGGTGCGCGCAATGCCGAGCCGCGCGATCTGGTGCGGCGCCAAGCCGCCGATGTCGCGGCCGCGAAACCGGATGGCGCCGTCGCCGTGATAGATGCCGCTGATGCAGTTCAGCACGCTGGTTTTTCCCGCGCCATTCGGACCGATCAGCGCCAGTAATTCCTTGCGCTCGACCGCAATACTGACGCGGTCGAGCACGACGAGACCGCCGAACCGCAGCCGCAGGTTCTCGACGGCAAGCTCAGCCATACCACCTCCGGCTGCGGCGATATTGCTTGACGGTGCGGTAGCTGCGCCGCTCGCTGCCCTGCGACTGGCCGAGATAAAACTCCTGAATATCGCCGTGCGCGCGTAAACGCGCGCTGTCGCCGTCGAGAACGCAACGGCCGTTCTCCAAGACATAGCCGTAATCGGCCACCGCCAGGGCGACCGCCGCGTTCTGCTCCACGATGACGATGGTCAATCCGAGTTCGCGCCGGATCTGGACCAGTCGCGCCATCAAATCCTCGACGATGGCGGGGGCGAGGCCGAGCGATAGTTCGTCGACCAGGAGAAGCTGCGGCCGGCAAACGAGCGCGCTGCCGAGCGCCAGCATCTGCCGCTCGCCGCCCGACAGCAGGCCGGCGGCCCGGTGGCGCAGGTCGGCGAGCCGCGGGAAAGCATGAAAGACGAACTCCTCGCTGGCACCCCGTTTGTGCGCGGACGGCGCGAATGGCGCGGCCAGATTCTCGGCGACGGTGAGATTGGGAAACACCTTGTCGCGCTCCGGCACCAGAACGATTCCCATGCGCGCGATCTCGTTGGGCGTGCGGTTCTCGATGCGCCGCTCCTGATAGGTCACGCTGCCGTCGGTGACCCTCGCATCGTCGATGCCGAGAAAGCCCGAGATCGCCCGCAATGTGGTGGATTTGCCGGCGCCGTTGGTGCCGAGAATGGCGACGATCTGGCCCGCCCGCACCAAAAGACTGATCCCCTGCACGGCAGTGATCGCACGGTGATAGACGACCTCCAGCTTCTCGACACGCAGCAGTGCGGCCTCGCTCATTGGCGCTGGCCCGCAATGGGCCGGTGCTTGAACGGCCACAACAGGAAATAGCTCTGCAGCCGGCGCCAGATGCCGATGAGCCCGAGCGGCTCGAAAACAAGGAACAGGATCATGACCACGCCGAAAGCCGAATAATTGACGGCGAACAAGACCCCGGCATAGCTCTGCGCATTCGGCAATTTCCGCAACAAGGCCTCGATCAAATACGGGAACAACGTCACGAACACCGCGCCGAGCAACGCGCCGAGCAGCGATCCCATGCCGCCGATGATGATCATCGCCACGTACTGGATCGAGAGAAACAGCGAGAATGCCTCGACCGACACGAAGCCGCGATAATAGGCGAACAGCGCGCCCGCTACGGCGGCCATCGCCGAGGAGATCACGAAGGCAAGCAGCTTGTAGCCGGCGATGCCGATGCCGAGCGCTTCGGCGACGGTCTCATGCGCGCGGATCGCGCGCCAGGCGCGGCCGGTGCGGCTGCGCAGGAGGTTCGCGCAGATCAGCAGCGTCGCCGCGGCGGCGCCCAGCAGGACGAAATACCACGCCCGCGGATCGCTGAGCGCGAAGCCGCCGATTTTCGGCGCGTCGACCATGATGCCGGTGGAGAAGCCGCGCGTACTCTCGTACTCGCCGCCGAGATAGACGACGACGAAATAAAGCGCGAGCGTCGACACCGCGAGGTAGAGTCCGCGCAAGCGGAGCGACGGCAGACCGAAGATCACGCCGAGCGCGGCGCCGATAGCGGCGGCGGCCGGCAACGTCAGCCAGAACGGTGCATTGCATTCGCGGAACAAAATTCCGGCGGTGAACGCTCCCGCGGCCAGGAGCCCCGCGTGCCCGAGCGAGATCTGTCCGGCATAGCCGGTGAGCAGCATCAGCGACAGCGCGCCGATGGCGGCGAGGAAAACCTGGCAGGCGAGGTCGAGATAGAAGGCGGTGACGAGGAAGGGAAACGCCGCCAGCGCGATCGCAAACGCCGCCAGCGCCGTGCGCTCGAGCCGCGTCTGCATGAGCGCGAGATCCTGCGCATAACCGGTGCGGAAATAGCCGCTCGCCCGCGGCGGCCCCCTAAACACGGTCGAGCTCCTCGCGCGTGCCGAACAATCCCCACGGCCGCAGGATCAAAGCCGCGATCAGGACCAGGAACGGGACCACATCCGACAGCAAGGGGTCGATGTACTGAATCGACAAGACTTCGGCGGCACCGACAATCACGGCGCCGAGGAGGGCGCCAAGGAGACTGTCGAGGCCGCCGACCAAGGCTGCGGGAAACGCTTTCAGGCCGATAATGGCCATCGAGCTGGTCAGCCCGGAATCAAGCGCGATCAGCATGCCGGCGATCGATCCCGTCAAGGTCGAAATGCCCCAGGCCAGGGCGTAGATCGCGTGCAGGCTGATGCCGCGCTGGGCGGCAAGGAGCGGGTTCTGCCCCGCCGCCCGCATGCGCACGCCCCAGCGGCCGAATTGCAGGAACAGGAACAGGCCGCCATAGGCGAGCGCGGTGGCGACGACGATGGCGGCGGCGAAGGTCGAGATGCGGCCGCCGCCCGGCAGCGCCAGCGCCGGATTGGAAAGCCCGAGCGCCTGCCCCGGATATTGCTGTTGCGCCGTAAAGATCAGGACCATCAGCCCGCGCAGCAGAATGCCGAGCGCCACGGTGGTCAGCACCGCGGCGAGCACCATCTCGCCCGCCATCTTGCGCATCAGAAGCACGTAGACGAGAACGCCGACGGTCAAGCTGAGCACGATTGCGGCGGCGATGGCGGCGAACGCATTGCCCGAGAACGTTGCGGCCGTCGACAGCAGCAGGTAGGCGCCGAGCATCATCAATTCGCCGTGCGCCAAATTGAGCACGCGGCTGACGCGGTAAATGAGCACGTAACCGCAGGCGATCAGCGCGTAGATCGACGCCAGCACCACGATGTTGACGACGAGCTGCACGCGACGGGCTCCCCCTCCTACCCTCCCCGCATGCGGGGGGTATAGAGATATTCACCAAAGTAGGCCACCCTTCGCCAGGGGGCCATCGACTGAGACTAGCCATCAGTTCGGCAGAATGGAACTTGTGTGCGCATGGGCAGCCACGAACGCAAATGTCCGCTTCTGCTCCAACTCCGGCTGAATTTTTTACAGCGGCGAAGGGCCGCTTAGGGCCAGGGCACAGAACCGGACATCCCGTCGGCGTCCCTGCGGACTGTGAAGTACGTCACAGACCTTCAATGCGAGGCGTGATGTTGTTTGCGGTCAAATGTCAATCGACATGGCAGGAAGAGAATTCAACGGAGATTTTTGTTCTTCGCACCAAGCCCGAAAACAATCCCCGCTTTTTGCCGCGCATGTTCAACGTGGCGAATATGTTTGAGAGCTTTTCTTTTTTCAGCCGCGTAGTTGTGCCGATGATAAACGGAAACGATGCCGGCGAAACATGTTTGAGGCACGCTTCCACTTCTATCCGAGTGCCCATAGCCCGTTGCTGTGAGGTCCACGTGTCACGGGTGCCATCAGATCCTGCGCCTGCGGCCATCGTGCGGGAGTTTGGAAGCGGCATTGAATCATTGGAGGACAGCGCCATGCCGCTGATTGCCAATCAACAGCTATCTGGCGAGTGATTTGATATAGGCCGCGATGTCGTCTGATTCCTCCTGAGTCACCGCGAAATTCGGCATTGTCGGATGGTTTTCCCATACCAACCTTACCCCTTTTTCACGAAATTGCCGGCTCTTCGCGATCGATCGAAATGAAGGCGCATTCGGATCTCCCGGACTCTGGCCCTCGAAAACAACGTGACAGATGGCGCACACGTGGCGGGCGAGTCGCTTGCCACGCTGGACATCCGCGGCAAACCCTGAAGCGCTACAGGTCACGAGTGCGAGCGCGACGAATGCGGTCATCAGAATAGAGCGCTTC
>JBEKNW010000170.1:0-9839 GCA_049522435.1 Xanthobacteraceae bacterium | reverse complement strand
CAGTTTGAGGGACGACCGCCTGTCTGCAAAGCGCTTCCGAAAGCCGCGAGCGAGCGCGCCACCCACCGCGCCGTAGCGAGCGAGCGGCTTACTCGGCGGCCGGCCCGTTACCCCATCTACGAAGCTCAGCGCGATGCGGTCTCGTTGACCCTGCGCTCCGCCGCCGCCGGCAGGAACGATGGGTCGAAGACCTCGGCGGCCTGGTCCTTCGCCTTGAAGTGATAGGTGAGCGCGATCTGGTCGATCGCTTCGGCAAAGCGCTCGGGATCGATGCCGCCGTAACCGCTCGCCTTGACCGCGGGAGTGAGAATATTGTCGCGGATCGCCATGCGCAGGCGCTCGAGTTCGACATCTTTTTTGGCGGCATCCTTGCGGCGGAGCACCGCCTCGATGGCGCGCGCGGGATCGCGCACGGTGTCCTTCAACGCCTTCACATAGGCGCGCAAAAATCCCTGCGCGGCCTCGGGCCTTTCCGCGGCGAAATTAGGCGCGACCATAATGGCGTCGCCGTAGAGTGCGACGCCGTGATCGGCCATCAGCAGCACGACAAGATCATCCGGCGGCACGCCGCGGTCCTTGAGATCGACATAGGAGGTGAACGCGCAGCCGGTGATGGCGTCCACTTCGCCGGCGGCAAGCATCGGTTCGCGCACCGGCAAGCCGACGTTTTCGATGATGACCTTCGCGGCATCGATGCCGTTCACCTTGGCGAAGATCGGCCATTGCGCAAAGGCGGCATCGGCGGACGGTGCGCCGAGTTTTTTCCCTTCCAGATCCTTGGGCGCGATGATGCCGCGGCTTTTGCGCGCGATGACGGCATAGGGGGGCTTGTCAAACACGACGAACAGGGCCTTGATCGGCGTGCCGGGATTGCTGTCGCGGAACTTGATGAGCAAGTTGATGTCGGCGACACCCATGTCGTAGTTGCCCGTTGCCAGCCGGTTGATGGCTTCGAGCGGGCCGCCATTCGCGGCGTCGATGGTGACGTCGAGCCCTTCGGCCTTGAAGTAGCCCTTGTCGATGGCGAGGAAGAAGGGCGCCGCCGGTCCGTCGATGCTGCGGTCGAGCGTAAAATGGATCGCGGTCTCGGCATGGGCCGATAGGGGCCACGCGAGCGCAGCGAGCAATGTCAGACCCGCGAGCGCAGCGAGCGATGTCAGGGCGGTGGACCGGGTGCGCCGCGTGAGGTCGAGGATGGCCATGCCCGGTTCCTTTCTCAGTTGCGTGACTACACTGCTGTCCGGCGCCCCAGTTCCTCTGCGGCCCGATAAAGAACATGCCGCCGCAAAGCGCAAGCGGAAGCTGCACGCGCGACGATTCGGCAGGTGCGCATCACTCATGCAGTCACTCCCCCCGCGAAGCGGGCGAGGATCAAGAGGGGCGATGCGAACATGGTTCCCCCAATGACGACGACTGATACCGCCCTGCCACTATTCAAAGCCCCGTTCGCGCCACCCGACGAGGAATTGGCGGCGCACTTGCTTGCCGGTGCCGCCCGCGACGGCGCTGCGGAGCGCCGCATCGACACGCGTGCGCGGGCGCTGGTCGAGGCGATCCGCGCCAGGGCCGGCGGGCTCGGCGGCATCGAGGACTTTTTGCACGCCTATTCGCTTTCGACCAAGGAAGGGCTCGCACTCATGGTGCTCGCCGAGGCGCTGCTGCGGGTCCCCGACGGCGCGACCGCCGACCGTCTGATCGAGGACAAGCTTGCCGCTGGCCGCTGGCTCGATGGCGACATCAAATCCACGGCGCTTCTGGTCTCGGCCTCGGCGTGGACGCTCGGGGTCGCCGCCCGCATCATCCATCCGGGGGAGACGCCGGAGACCATCCTCGACAATATCGTCAGGCGCCTCGGCCTGCCGACTCTGCGCACGGCAACGCGCCAGGCCATGCGGCTCATCGGCTCGCATTTTGTGCTCGGCCAGACCATCGAGGAAGCGCTCGCTCGTTCGCGCGGCCATGCCGAGTTTCGCTATTCGTTCGACATGCTCGGCGAGGGCGCGCGCAATGCGGCGGATGCGGAAAAATATTTCGCTGCCGATGCCGACGCGATCGAAGCCATCGGATCGAGCGCGGGCAATGCGGCGCTGCCGTCGCGTCCCGGAATTTCGGTGAAGCTCTCGGCTCTGCACCCGCGCTTTGAAGCGGTCTCACGGGACCGGGTCGTGGCGGAGCTTAAGCCGCGTCTCCTCGAGCTCGCGCGCATGGCCAAGGCGCACGAGCTTGCATTCACCGTCGATGCCGAGGAAGCGGACCGGCTGGAACTGTCGCTCGAAATCATCGGCGCCGTTCTGGGCGATCCGTCACTGCGCGGCTGGGAAGGTTTTGGGCTCGCCGTGCAGGCCTATCAGAAGCGCGCCCTGCCGGTGATCGCCTGGGTCGAGGACGCGGCCGTCGCACTGGGCAGCCGGCTCACGGTTCGATTGGTCAAGGGCGCCTATTGGGACACCGAGGTCAAGCGCGCGCAGGAGCGTGGACTTGCCGATTACCCGGTGTTCACGCGCAAGGCCATGACCGATCTCTGCTACATGGCCTGCGTAAAAAAGCTCCTGGCCGCGCGCGACCGGCTTTTTCCGCAATTCGCCACCCACAACGCACTCACCGTCGCCAGCGTGGTCGAGGACGCCGGCGGCGTTGCGGGATTCGAATTCCAGCGTCTTCATGGCATGGGCGAGGCGCTTTATGCGGCGCTTTTGGCCGAATTTCCGCAGGCCGCCTGCCGCGTTTATGCGCCGGTCGGCGGTCACCGCGATCTCCTCGCCTATCTGGTGCGGCGGCTCCTGGAGAATGGCGCCAATTCCTCGTTCGTTTCGGTCGCCGCCGACCTGAGCGTGCCGGTCGAGGACATCCTGCGCCGTCCGCAGAGCCGGCTCGTAGGCCCCCGCGATGCGCGCAATCAAAAAATCCCGCTGCCGCGCGATCTCTATCAGCCGGAGCGGCGCAATTCGGCTGGCATCGAGTTCGGCGAGCGCGCAAGCCTCGATGCGCTCCTCGCCGAGGTCCGCGGCGGCACGCCGGCCGCAGCCGAAGCCGCCCCGATCATTGACGGCGTCGTGCTGCCCGGTATCGAGCGCACATTGATCTCGCCGGTCGACGGCCGCGCGATCGGCGTCGTCCGCGATGGCGACGAGGCGATCGCCCGGGCGGCGATGACGGCGGCCGCGGCCGGATTTTCAGCCTGGGCGGCGACGCCACATTTCGAGCGCGCCGTAGTGCTGGAGCGCGCCGCCGACCGGCTCGAGGAAAATCGCGGCCAGCTCTTGGCCCTGTTGCAGAACGAGGCTGGAAAAACTCTCGACGACGCGCTCGCGGAACTGCGCGAGGCGGTCGATTATTGCCGCTATTATGCCGCACAGGCGCGCAACTGCCTCACTGCGCAGCCAATGCCGGGACCGACCGGCGAAAGCAATTTGCTGCGCTACCGCGGACGCGGCGTCTTCGTCTGCATCAGCCCTTGGAACTTTCCGCTTGCCATCTTCCTCGGCCAGGTGAGTGCCGCGCTCGTCGCCGGCAATTCCGTCGTGGCCAAGCCGGCCGAACAGACGCCGCTCATTGCCGCGCGCGCCGTCGCGCTCCTGCATGCGGCCGGCGTGCCGGCAATCGCGCTGCATCTCGTCCCCGGCGACGGTGCTGTCGGCGCGAGCCTCGTCGCCGATCCCCGTGTCGCCGGTGTCGCCTTCACCGGCTCGACCGAGGTCGGCGGTGCGATCAACCAAGCGCTCGCCGAAAAGAGCGGGCCGATCGTCCCGTTGATCGCCGAGACCGGCGGCATCAACGCCATGATCGTCGATGCGACCGCGCTGCCCGAACAGGTGATCGACGACGTGATGGCGTCGGCTTTTCGCTCCGCCGGCCAACGCTGTTCGGCGCTGCGGCTGCTTTGCCTGCAGGAGGACGTCGCGGAGCCTATGCTCGACATGCTGATCGGCGCGACGCGCGAACTGAAAGTCGGCGATCCCCGCGAGCCGGCAACCCAAATCGGCCCGGTGATCGACGCCGCCGCCAGGCAAAAACTCGAAACCTGGATCGCCGGCATGGAGCGCGCCGGCCGCGTGCGCTGGCGCTGGGATCGCGACCGGCCACTGCCGGCCGGCGGCACCTATGTCGCGCCGACGCTGATCGAACTCGACCGCGCCGGCGAGCTGAAGGAGGAAGTTTTCGGGCCGGTCCTTCACGTCGTGCGCTGGCGCGCGGACGAGATCGATGCGCTGCTCGACGAGATCGCGGAGAACGGCACCGCGCTGACGCTCGGCATTCATTCGCGCATCGACCTCACCGTCGACCGCATCGCGGCGCGTCTTCCGCACGGCAACGTCTACGTCAATCGCAACATGATCGGCGCGGTGGTCGGCACCCAGCCCTTCGGCGGCACCTGCCTGTCCGGAACCGGCCCCAAGGCGGGAGGGCCGAATTATCTCCGCCGCTTTGCGAGCGAGCAGGTCGTGACCATCAACATTGCGGCCGTGGGCGGCAATGCGGGGCTCCTAGCGCAGGACGAATAGGTTCACCCGGCAAGCAGGCTTGGTATCATGGTCTGTCCGCGAGAGCTCGGCGGCTTTCGCCGTCGCTCGGCAGGGAGGCGAACGTGAACGCAACCGAAGCAACCAACATTGAGGTGGTGCGGAAGTACTTCGATGGTTGCAACTCCGGCGACCTCGCCGTTTTGCTCAGTACGCTCACGCCAGACGTCGTACACTTTTTTCTTCCGGCCCGCTTTCCTCCGATCAGAGGCGCTGAACATCTGGCGAGGTATTGGCGCAAGTACAAGGTGGCGCTTGATCCTGTCTGGTCCGTCGACCGCATCATCGCTCGAGGAGACGAAGCAGTCAGCGAATGGAGCTGCATCTGGACTCCGAAGGGAGCGCAAACACGCCTCATGCTGCGTGGGAGCGAGTGGTACGTGATGCGCGGCGGCAAAATCGCCGAAGTGAGGGCATATTTTATGCACGACGACCACGGGAACACCGAGCTTACCGGATTCCCGTATGGTGATCGCGGCTATCTCACGCTTTGAGGGACGTTGCCGCTCGCGCTTGGGCGCTCAACTGACGGCCGCAGGCGGCAATGCCGGCCTCTTAGCGCAGGACGAATAGCCCGCCCGGGCGGACTCACGGCTTTTAACACAATTGCGACGATATCGCGTTATCCTGGTAGGCAATGACTGATTCGATCACCCGCCTCTATCATGCGGCGCTCGCCTGCCGTCATGACGATCCGTCGACCTCACGAACCGCGCGGCTCATGCGCTCCGGCCGCAGCAAGATGGCGAAAAAGCTTGCCGAGGAGGCGATCGAGGTCGTCATCGATGCCATGCACGGCGACCGCGACGCCGTCGTGAAGGAAAGCGCCGATCTCATCTATAACCTGGTGGTGCTGTGGGTCGCTTCCGGCATCCGCCCGGAGGACGTCTGGAAGGAAATGGACCGGCGCGAGCGGCTCCTGGGGATCGCCGAGAAGGTGCCCAAGAAGGTCCCCGACGACAACGCGCGCCGCAAAATCGTCGTGCTTGAGGGACGCCGGCTGCGCAAGCGGCGTTGAAGTCCGGCGGCGAGCGGCTACGCTACTGCAGCCAAACGCTGCGACTCCATCTCCGCTAGCGATCAGAACTGCTTAACGATCCGCAGCTCGGTTTTAAAGTTGTAGACCGGGTAATCGTTGATGATCGGCACACTGGCCTCCAGAGAAATGGTCCAGCCGTCTGTGATTTTCCGACCAACCGAGACGTCAAACGGGAGAAAGAGACAGCCGGTTTGGCCGGGAATTGGATCCCCGAAGTTGATGCGAATGTCGTTGTTTGGATAGAAAGTCACGAACCAACGGTCAGGCAGACCAATGTTTAATGTTGGCGCAATCTGCGGTTCGCTGATATTTCGCCTCGAAGGATCACCGGCAAAGCTGATCGCGTATCTGACCACTGGTACAAAATAGGTGTCGGGCCCAATTTCAAGGAAGGAATAGCGCACCCCGAACCCCGGCATGATCTGCCACTTGCCGCTTCCCAACGAGTCTTCGGCCGTAGGAGCGACCAGACGAGCACCGAAGCCGAAAGCCCAGTGTCGATCGATATCGCGAATGAGAGCGGCCTGGAACGCCGTATCGCCGATGCCGAATTCTCGGTCGGCGCCGGTGGGATCGAATGTCGTCTTGTCGACGACCGGAATCTGGCCCAGAAGCCCGAGCCTCCAGCCTGCGTCGAGTTCGGTCTTCCAATTGGCCCTCAGCAGCAAGGTCCCTCGATCCGTTTGGCTCGTCGTCCCGGACGACGTTTGGTACAGGAATCGCGTTTCGAAGCTGCTCTGCGGGCGTGTAAAATCTTCACCATTATAATCGGGGTCTTGCCGTTCTGGTTTGGACTGTTGTGCCTGCGGCTCCTGGCCGTAGGACGGCACAGCGGTCTCGCCAATCGCCGGAAGGGAGCAGCAGATCATGGCCGCCCATGCGATGCAAAGCACAAGGACCGAACGGGCCCTGCGATCTTTTAGCTCGGCGCTCACTCCGAGCGAAACTACCACGAAACTGGAGGCATGTGCCCTGACGCCGATCTCTGAGGTTTCTTTTCCTGACCGCACTCGGCGGCCCCGCTTGCGATTTCAGATTTGAATTACGCCATATTTTCAATGCCATCATTCTCCAGCGGCGGGCGGTTTGCGCTACATAAATTTCCTTTTGAAATATCGTAATCGTTCATTCTTCGGTGAAAATGTCTAAAATGTACGGTAGCGGACAATTGACTCGACTTTCTCATCGAGCCGTCTCAGTCTTTGTTTTCCATATCCTTGAAAAACGAACGGCGACGCGGATCGATCCATTCAAAGCGAAGAGATCCAGCGCTACCGGGCTCTGAGCGCGTAACCGACGAGAGCCAAAGGCAGCTATTGCTTACTGTAAGTTGCTTTCCGAAGAAACCGCGAAACAGCCACGCGTCCACTCTCCTAATAGAGAGATGGGCCGCCTCTGAACGGCGAAGGAGACATGGATGTCGTTCCGTAGCCTTCAGACGGATGAGGATTTCGAAAGCTTGGCGTATGGGCATCGGCCTGATGCGGACATGGTTCGCATTCCCGGCGGCACGTTCCGCATGGGCTCGGACAAGCACTATCCCGAAGAGGCGCCGGTCCACCGCGTCACGGTAGACCAGTTCTGGATGGACCGCGCACCGGTTACGAATCGGCAGTTCAAGGAATTCGTCAAGGCAACAGGCTACGTCACCTTTGCCGAGATTCCCCCTGACCCGAAGGATTATCCGGGCGCGCTGCCGCATATGATTTATGCGGGCTCGCTCGTCTTCTCGCCGCCGTCGCGCCAAGTCGATCTACGCGACTGGAGTCTATGGTGGACCTTCCTCAAGGGCGCGGACTGGCGCCACCCATACGGCCGGAAGAGCAATATCAATGGGCTCGACGATCATCCGGTCGTGCATGTGGCGTTCGTGGACGCGTTGGCCTACGCCAAATGGGCCGGCAAGGATTTACCGACCGAGGCCGAATGGGAATTCGCCGCACGCGGCGGGCTCGACGGCGCCGAGTTTGCTTGGGGCGATGAGTTCACACCCGACGGCAAGCATATGGCCAATACCTGGCAGGGTGAATTTCCGCGACAGAATCTTTGTTCGGACGGCTTCGAGCGCACATCGCCGGTCGCCGCATTCCCGCCGAACGGCTACGGCCTTCACGACATGATCGGCAACGTCTGGGAATGGACGACGGATTGGTATTCGCAGAAGCACGAAGCCGATGCGCCGAAGGCGTGCTGTATTCCGGAAAATCCGCGCGGCGGACCCAAGGCGGCGAGCTACGACCCGTCGCTGCCGAACATCAAGATTCCACGCAAGGTGCTTAAAGGCGGCTCGCACCTCTGCGCTCCGAACTATTGCCGCCGCTATCGCCCGGCCGCGCGCCACGCCGAGCCGATCGACACCTCCACAAGCCATGTCGGCTTCAGGTGCATCATCAGAAATCAACAGAGAGGAACCGCGTCATGAGTAAGGACAAAGAGCGTGGAAAGTCCGAGGGAGGAATTACAGACCACGGCAACGGCCTCAAACGGCGCGATCTGCTGCTGAGCGGCACCTCGTTGGTGGCCGCTTCGGCGCTGCTGGGAGCCGGTGTCACGACCCCTGCGCAAGCACAGCAACCGGCGCCAGCGCCGCCAACCGGGCAACGGCCCAATATCGTCATCATCTGGGGCGACGACATCGGCTTGTCCGATGTCAGCGCTTACTCGCAAGGACTGATGGGCTTTCGTACGCCCAACATCGATCGGGTCGCCCGCGAAGGCGTACTGTTCACCGATTTCTACGCGGAGCAGAGCTGCACGGCCGGCCGCGCCTCATTCATCACCGGTCAATCCGGGTTGCGCACCGGCCTGACCAAGGTCGGCTTGCCCGGCGCCACCGTCGGGCTGCAGAAGGAAGACCCGACGATCGCCGAGTTGCTCAAGCCGCTTGGCTATGCAACCGGGCAATTCGGCAAGAACCACCTTGGCGACCGCAACGAATTTTTGCCTACCGTTCACGGCTTCGATGAGTTCTACGGCAATCTCTACCACCTGAATGCCGAGGAAGAGCCGGAACTGCCGGACTACCCGAAAGACCCGGCGTTCTTTGCGAAGTATGGCCCTCGCGGCGTGATGGACTGCAAGGCCTCGGACAAAGACGACACGACGGTCGATCCGCGCTTCGGCAAGGTCGGCAAGCAGGTGATAAAGGACACCGGCCCGCTGACCAAGGAGCGAATGATTACGATCGACGACGACATCGCCAACCGTTCCGTGGATTTCATCCAGCGGCAGCAAAAGGCCGGCAAGCCGTTCTTTGTCTGGGTGAACTTTACCCACATGCACTTGCGCACCCACACCAAGCCGGAGAGCATCGGCCAATCGGGGCGCTGGGAGAGCCCGTATCACGACACCATGATCGATCACGATAAGAATGTCGGCGCGATCCTCAAGGCGCTGGATGACCTCGGCATCGCGGACAATACCTTCGTCATGTACTCGACCGACAACGGACCGCACATGAATTCATGGCCGGACGGCGCGATGACGCCGTTCCGCAGCGAGAAGAACACAAGCTGGGAAGGAGCCTACCGGGTGCCGGCCATGTTCCGCTGGCCGGGCAAAATCAAACCGGGCCAGGTGTCCAACGAGATCGTCGCCCAACTCGACATGCTGCCGACCCTCTTGGCAGTCGCCGGTGACACCCAGGTAAAGGACAAATTGCTTGCCGGCTACAAGGTCGGCGAGATGACCTACAAGGTCCATCTCGATGGCGACAATCTCGTACCCTATCTGACCGGGCAGGTTGCAAAGAGCCCACGGGAATCTTTCTTCTATATCAACGACGACCAGCAGTTGACCGCTCTGCGGTACGACAACTGGAAAATCCTGTTCCTGGAACAGCGCGCTCCTGGAACACTTCTCATTTGGGCCAACCCGTTCACGAACTTGCGGGTCCCGAAAATATTCAACCTCCGAACGGATCCGTTTGAGAGAGCGGACGTGACCTCGAACACCTACTACGACTGGCTTATGGACCACATCTTCCTCCTAGTCCCTGCGCAGGACTATGTGGGCCAGTTCCTGATGACATTTAAAGATTACCCGCAGCGGCAGAAGTCGGCCAGTTTCAACATGGATGAAGTGTTCGCGAAGCTGAAGGACGCGGGGGGAGACTAAGTACGGCTAGCGCCGTCACTCAGGAAAATTGCGGCCGGTCGTGTATTAATCAACCCACAAGTAGTTTCAGTATTTTGTAGACAAGGCGAGTGCCGTGTGATTCTGATATTGCATGAGACAAGATGATGCGCGCAAGCTGGATCATGCGACGTTGGAATCGATGC
>JBEKNW010000169.1:0-9846 GCA_049522435.1 Xanthobacteraceae bacterium | reverse complement strand
TTTCCTCGTTGTCGGCGAGCAGATCGACGAGCGGCCGGCCGGTGGCGATCACCTTGCGGCAGATGTCGTAGACCAGATCGTGGGCGTATTGGCGGCCGAGATAGGGCGCCAGCCCCATCATCCGCCGAGCCCGTCGCGGCAAAGCGCGACCAGCTGCTGCACCACCGGCAGCACCGGATAGCCGATGCGCTCGGTCTCGCTCTTTAGCTTAACAAAATCGATCTTGCTTACGTCGCAATGGTGAACAATCTCCTCCGCCGCCTCCTGCGGGATGATGCCGAGCCGCGCCTGCGCCCGCGCCAGCGCCGCCTCGAAGTCGAGATATTTCTGCACGCGGTTCTCGTCGGAGAACACTCGCCGCATCGCCTCGGTCGAGAAGATATCGCGGAACACGGCGGAATCGATGGCAGTCGCGGACATGGACGCTGGCATGGGACGGGCTCAATTCTCGCTGTGGCTCAACTTCGTAAAGGTTATCTGTTCACTTCGAGCAAAGCGATACACGTCCCGTAAAGAATACGTCTTCAATCAGTCTTCAGCATAGCGGGAGAACTCCACGTAGTTTCACCAATTCCATACTACCGACGTACCAATACTCCCCGCGACCCAAAGAATAATTTCGTGGCGTCATCAGGGGACTGGACGTGCGCACGAGTACCATCGTCATGGTCGCCTTTGCAGTCGTGTTCGGGCTGCTCGCGGTGTTTTTGGCGCAGACCTGGCTCAACAATCAGGCCGAACAGCGCATGCGCAGCCTCGAGGCGCAGAAGAAGCCTGAGGCGCCGGCGCGGACGATCGTCGTCGCCAGCCGGCCGTTGCGGTTCGGCGACGAGCTTGGCGCCCTCTCGCTGCGCGAGATGCCGTGGCCGGAAAACGCGCTGCCGGCCGGCGCCTTCGGCAAGGTCGCGGAACTCACGTCAGGCAAGCGCGTCGTGCTCATGCCGATCGACGCCAACGAGGCGATCCTGGCTTCCAAGATCACCGGCCCGGGCCAGCGCGCGACGCTCTCCGCGATGCTTGCGGACGGCATGAAGGCGGTGACCATCCGCGTCAACGACGTCGAGGGCGTCGCCGGCTTCGTGCTGCCCGGCGATCACGTCGATGTCGTACTGACGCGGCAGCTCGACAAGGATTCCGGGATGAACGACGTCGTGATCCAGAACGCGCGCGTGCTCGCGATCGATCAGTTGGCGGACGCCCGCGCCGAAAAGCCCTCCGTGGTCAAGGCGGTGACGCTCGAAGTGGACGTCACCAATGCGCAGAAGCTGGCGCTGGCGTCGGCGGTCGGCACGCTGTCGCTCTTGCTGCGCAAGGCCGGCGAGGTCGCCGACGGGAGTCCGCGACGGGTGACGCTGACGGATTTGGGCCGAGCGATCCAGCCATCGGGCGATTCGCGATTCGCCACGATCGCGGTGATGCGCGCGTCAAAGCGGCAGGATTACAGCGTGCCGGTCGAGGGCGGCAACGCGCATTCGGCCGCCCTTTCAGGACGGGAGCCGGCGCACGACTAAAGAAAAGACGCAACAGATATCGAGTTTGGGGGCGTGGACAGATGTTGGGGACAACGAGCAGCGGCGGGGAGGCCGACGTGAAGAGCCAGGACGAAAACACAAACGACTTCGCCGGCGCGCGCCGGCCCGATGTGGACAGGAGCGCTACTCGTCTTTCCGCTCATTCCCGCGCAAGCGGGAATCCAGGCGGGGAGCGCCGTTATCAGAGCGGACCTGCTGGGTCCGCGCTTTTGCGGCGACGAGCGGTCAGCAGAAACCGCTGGGCCGCGCCGGCGTTGGCAACGATGATCGTCGCGGTGCTGGCGCTGACGACAGGCGAGTCGCAGGCGCAGCAGCGGATCGCTTTGGCGAACTCCGCGCACACGGCGACGGTCATGGTGACGATGGGAAAATCGGAAGACGTGCATACCGACCAGAGCATCGTCGATATCGCGGTTGGCGATCCCGAAGTCGCCGACGTCAATCCGCTCACCGATCATGCGCTGTCGATCCTCGGCAAGAAGATCGGCACGACCCGGGTCACGGTCTACGGCGAGGGCAAGAAGCCGGTGGGAATTTTCGACGTCGAGGTGTCCTACGACATCACGCGGCTGAGCACGGAAATCACGCGCTTTACCGGCGGCGGCGTCAAGGTGTCGTCGATCAACGGCCGCATCATGCTCAGCGGCACGGCGCCCGATGCCGTCACGCTCGACAAAGCGGTGGCCGTCGCGCGCCAGTTCGCGCCCGATCCCATCAACACCGTCCAGGTCATGGCGCCGCAGCAGGTCATGCTGGAGGTGCGGTTCATCGAAGCCAATCGCCAGGCGAGCCGCGAGCTCGGCGTGCAGTGGAATATGTTCGGCAATTCGGCCCTTGCCAACATCGGCAGCCAGCAACCCGCCTCGGCGCTGCCGATAACGCAGCCGGGAGGTGCGTTTCAGCAGCCGACGTACTCCGCAAGCGGCGTCGGCGGCATCAACACGCAACCGAGCAGCTTGCCCATTTCGCCGGTGGTCGCCGCCGGCGTGCTCTCGGGCACGGCGCCGTTCGGCTTTCTCGTCGGCCAATTGACCAACAAACTCCAAGTGGCAGTCAACGCGCTCGAGACGAAGGGCCTCGCCCGCAGCCTGGCGGAGCCCAATCTGGTGGCCTTGTCGGGCGACACCGCGAGCTTCCTCGCCGGCGGGCAATTTTACGTCCCGGTGCCCGGCGCGTTCGGCGCAATCACGTTCGCCCCCCAGTCATACGGCGTCGGCCTTTCCTTCACCCCGACCGTGCTCAAGGACGGCCTCATCAACCTCGTCATCAAGCCGGAGGTGAGCGAGATCGACACCAACAATACCGTGACAGTCGCCGGCACCTCGGTGCCGGCACTCATCGTGCGCAAAGCCTCGACCACGCTCGAATTGCGCGACGGCCAGAGCTTCATGCTCGGTGGCCTGTTGCAGAACACCAGCAACACCGCGCAGGACCAGCTGCCGTGGGCCGGCGACGTGCCGGTGCTCGGCGCTTTGTTCCGCTCCAGCCAGTACCAGAAGAACGAGACCGATCTGGTCATCCTGGTGACGCCGCATATCGTCCACCCGCTGGCGCCGAACGTTGCCATCCACACGCCGCTCGACGATTCCCTGCCGGCCAACGACATCGACTTTTTCCTCATGGGCCAAGCCGAGGTCAGCCCGGCGCTGGCGCGCCTCGCCGTCGGCGCGCTGAGCCGGCCCTATGTCGGCCACATCCTCGATCTGCCGAACAGGGGAGCGAACTATGTGTCGGCCAAGAACTGAGCGCGCCGCGCGCACGCTGGCGGCCGCCGTAACGCTCGGCGCCATGCTCGCCGGCTGCTCCGATCTCTATTCCGACCGGCGCGACACGATTGCGCTCTCCGGCGGCGATGCCGTGGCCGCCAACGCGGTGGCGCAGACGGTCGATCCGTGGCCGGCGCATAGCGGCGACGTCAACATCGCCGCCAACGGCCAGAAGATGCAGTCCGCGATCGAGCGCTATCGCGTCAACAAGGTTACCCAGCCGGTAGACCCCACGACCCTCAACATCACGAGCCAGCAGCAAGCGCCGCAAGCGGCATCGACCAGCGCGCAGAGCAGCTCCAGTGGCGGCAACGCGCCGCCGACAAGCACGACGTCGACGCAAATCAGCGGCCAATGATGGCTGCGTACCTGCAATGCGAGTTTGAACCATGCGCATCGGCCGATCCATAAGCCCGGGAGTCCAGGCCAGAGTGGTCGTGGTGACCGCCGACGAAGGATTCGAGGAATCCGTTCGCGCCACATTCAGCGCCAGCGCGCAGATCAGTCTCGATGTCGTCAAGTCAACGTTATCGGGCCGCGACCAAATCGACGTCGGCGGCGCCAGTGTCGTCATCGCCGATCTCGATGCCGGCGATGAAGCCGAGCTGCAGGCGCTCGAAAACCTCATGACGCGCATCGGCAATCGGCCGCCGGTCGTCGCGGTGACGCGGAGCTTCGAGGGAAACGTTGCGCGCCGCCTCATGCAGATGCGGGTCGCCGATTTCCTGGTCAAGCCGGTGCCGCCGGTCGAGCTGGTGCGCACCTGCGCACGGGTCGCCAACGCCCCGGCCAATGTGGAGACGACGGAAGCGCAGATCTTCACTTTCCTGCCGGCCGTCGGCGGCGCCGGCGTGACCACGCTGGCGGTGCAGACCGCCATGCTGCTGCTCAACAGCGGCGCGCGGGGCAAGGCGGCGACCTGTCTGGTCGATCTCGATTTCCAGCACGGCGCCTGCGCCGATTATCTCGACATCGAGCCGCGCCTCAATCTCAGCGAGATCGAGCCCCGCCCGGAGCGGCTCGATCGGCAATTGCTCGAAGTCATGCTGTCGCATCATCCCTCCGGCCTCGCGGTGATCGCGGCCCCGAACCGACCGGCAGAAATGCGCTCGTTCGATCCCGATGTCGTAACCCGGCTGCTTGATCTGGTGTCCTCGAATTTCGATTTCGTGGTGTTCGACATGCCGCGCACCTGGTTCTCCTGGACCGACAGCGTGCTGCTCGGCTCCAACAAGCTGTTCATCGTCAGCGAGACGACAGTGCCGGGGCTGCGCCATGCCAAGCAGCTCGTCGAGGCCGTCCGCGAGCGGCTCGGCGGCGGCCCGAAGCCGCAGGTCATTATCAATCGCTTCGAACAGAAGTGGTTTTCTCCCGGCTTGCGCCGCAGCGATGTCGAGCAGGCGATCGGGGAAGCCTTCGCGGCCTGCATCCCGAACCATTACGGCCTGGTTCGCGAGGCCATCGACCGCGGCGTCCCGCTCGAAGAGGTCAAGCCGGGCAACAAGATCACGCTCCAGCTCAAAAAGCTGATCCTCCCGCAAGCCGGCGACAAAGCGGGCAAGGCCGCGGCGGCTGCCGGCAAGAAGCTCAAACTCTCGTTGGCGCGGTCGTAGGTTCGGTCCGTAGGACATGGGCATGGCAGGTCGTTTCTCAACGCGCCGCGTCGCCGCTCCGGAGCTGGTCCCGAGGGCCGAAGAGACCGTGCTCGAGGGGGTGTCGTGGACCGTATTCCCCGAAGCTGCTGCGGAGCCTGCGCCTGGCGGCGGCAATCCGCTGCTGACCGACAAACTGCTCGACGCCAAGGTGCGGCTGCATCGCCGGCTGATCGAGGAGATAAATCTGTCGGCGCTGGAAAAGCTGCCGGAAGAGGAAATCCGGGGCCATATTCAGCAACTCGTGGCGCAATACGTCCTGGTCGAGCGGCTGGCGCTCAACACCCAGGAGCTGAACGACTTCGTCTCGGAAATTCTCGATGAGATGACGGGTCTCGGCCCGCTCGAACCGCTGCTCAAGGATCCGACCGTCAACGATATCCTCATCAACGGCCACGAATGCGTCTACGTCGAACGCCAGGGCATACTCGAGCCGACCGGCGTGCGCTTCAAGGACGAGACGCATCTTCTGCGCATCATCAACAAGATCGTCTCGGCGGTCGGCCGCCGGGTCGATGAATCGCATCCGATGTGCGACGCGCGGCTGCTCGACGGCTCGCGGGTCAACGTGGCGGTGCGGCCGGTCGCCGTCGACGGCCCGCTGATGTCGATCCGCAAGTTCTCCAAGAAGCCGTTCAACCTCAACAAGCTGGTCGAGATCGGCGCGCTGCGGCCGCAAATGGCCGAGTTGCTCGCGGCGGCGGTGAAGGCGCGGGTGACGCTGATCATCTCCGGCGGCACCGGCTCGGGCAAGACGACGATGCTCAACGCGCTGTCGTCCTTCATCTCCGAGAAGGAGCGCCTGCTCACCATCGAGGACGCCGCCGAACTGCAATTGCAGCAGCCGCATGTCGGCCGCATGGAGACGCGGCCGCCCAACATCGAAGGCAAAGGCGAGATTCGCCAGCGCGACCTGGTCAAGAACGCGCTGCGCATGCGGCCCGACCGCGTGATCCTCGGCGAGTGCCGCGGCGAGGAAGCCTTCGATATGCTGCAAGCCATGAACACCGGCCACGAAGGCTCGATGGCGACCATTCACGCCAACACCCCGCGCGATGCCGTCTCGCGCCTCGAGCAGATGATCGGCATGGCCGGCATGCCGATGACGGTATCGAGCATCCGCGGCCAGATCGCCGCCGCCATCCGGGTGATCGTGCAGCTGTCGCGGCTGTCCGACGGCAAGCGGCGCGTGATGAGCATCGCCGAGATCACCGGGCTCGAAGGCGACATCATCCAGATGCAGGAGATCTTCAAGTTCGTGCGCACCGGCACGGCGGCGGACGGCGCCGTGCAGGGCCATTTCCAGGCCACGGGAGTGCGCCCGCGCTTTCTCGCCGATCTCGTCGCCATGGGGATCAAGATCCCGGGCTCCTATTTCGATCCATCGCAACCGCTGTGATCCGGCCATGGCGTTCGATTTCGATCCGATCTACCTGATCTGGCTCCTGGTCGCGGTCTCGGCCGGGCTGACGGTCGAAGCCGTCTATCTTCTGTGTTTCTCCACCGCCTCCTATCGCAGCCAGATCAACCGGCGCCTGATGCTGTCGAAGGACCAGAAGGATCGCGAAAGCGTGCTCATCGAGTTGCGGCGCGAGCGCGGGCTCACCAAGGGCGGCAATTTCCGGCTCAATCTGGTCGCGCTCAACCGCCTGATCCTGCAATCGGGCATCACCATAGGATTTGCGCGCCTCATCATCACGATCGCCGTGACCGCCGGCATCGCGTTCGCCGTCACGCTGATATTCCGCGGCAACCTCATGGAAGCGATGCTGGTTGCGCTGTTGAGCGCCACTGCACTGCCGTATCTGGTGCTGCGGATATTGCGCGGCAGGCGGCAGAACAAATTCGGCGGCCAGTTCCCCGACGCGCTCGATATCATTGTGCGCAGCCTGCGCGCCGGGCACCCGGTGCCCATCGCCATCACCATGGTGGGCCGCGAAATGCCCGATCCGATCGGCAGCGAGTTCGGCGTCGTGTCCGACGAAATCACCTACGGGGCCGATCTGGAGACGGCGATGCGCAACCTCTATTGCCGCATCGGTTCGGACGATCTGCCGCTGTTCGTCACCGCCGTCGGCATCCAGGGCTCGACCGGCGGCAATCTCGGGGAAATCCTGGAAAACCTTTCCGGCGTCATCCGCCAGCGCTTCAAGATGCGGCGAAAGATTCGGGCGCTGGCGGCCGAGGGCCGGGCCTCGGCGATGATCCTTTCCGCACTGCCGATCGGCATGTTCATCGTCATCCAGTTCGTGGCGCCCGATTTCTACGCCGCCGTCTGGCATGAACAACTCACCAAGGTCCTACTCGGCGGCGCCGTCGGCTGGCTGCTGCTCGGCAATCTGATCATGTTCAAGATGGTGAACTTCAAGATCTGACCCAAGGTTTGACCGATGGACGCAAACTCAAGCTTTGCTCTGTTCGGCGACAGCGCGGCGACGATGCTGAGCCTGCTCATCTTCCTCGCCGCCGGCACGCTGGCCTTCGCGCTGATGATCGGCGTTCGCGCGCGCGAGGCGGTGCGCCGCCGCGCGGCGCGCGTCGGCCTCGACGAAGATTCCTTCGACGGCCGGCGTTCGCTCCGCCATTCCGGCCTCAAGGCCGCGCAGAAGCTGGTCGACTATACGACCAAGCATTATTCGTCCGGCGACAACAAGGACATGAAGGTGTTGCGCCGCCGGCTCACGCAGGCCGGCATCTACGATCCGCGCGCGGCGGCCTACTTCTTCATCGCCCGCCTGGTCATGGCCGTCGGCCTGGCCGTTGCTGTTTTCTTTGTCCTGCCGATGTTGAAGATGGATGGCAAGGCGTCGTTCTGGCTTTTCGTGCTGGCCGGCGGTCTAGGCGGATATCTGGCGCCGAGCTTGTATCTCGACCGCCGGATCGCGGCGAAGCGGCAGGAGCATCGGGCCGGCTTTCCCGACTTCATGGACCTCATGGTGGTGTGCGCGGAGGCCGGCCTCGCCATGGAGGCCGCACTTGGCCGGGTCGGGCGCGAACTCGGCGATTCCTATCCTTCGCTTTCCGCCAACATCCACGTCGCCAATCTCGAAATCCGCGCCGGCCGCTCCGTGAGCGAGGCGCTCGAGCACCTCGGCGACCGGCTCGGGCTGGAAGAGGCGCGCTCCTTCGCCATGCTCATCCAGCAGTCGGACGAGCTTGGCTCCAGCATCAGCGACGCGTTGCGCGTCTACTCAGATGACATGCGCCACAAGCGACTGTCGCGCGCCGAGGAGAAGGCCTACAGCCTGCCGGCCAAGCTCTCGGTGCCGATGATGGTGTGCATCTTCCCGACGCTGTTCATCGTCATCCTCTTGCCGGTCATCGTACGCATGGTCACCGGCAATTGGTGACCCTTCATTTTCCTCCCCCGCGAAGTGAAACGGAGCGGGGAGGGGGCATAGGCGGCCTTCTGCCGCCGTACTTTGGTTAAAGAACGCCGGCGCAAAGCGCCGGCTATGGCGTTAGGGCGGTGGAGGGGGTGCGCGGCCTCACGGCCTGAGCAAGCGGAGCGGGGGAGGGGAAACCTCTCCCCAGGTTCGTCCCAATACGCGCAGCCAATTTCGAAAGCACAACTTCTCGATCAGCGGCTTGCCGAATCCGCGCTTGCGCATCGCCCGCACCAGAACTTGCAGTCCGGCGGCATTGCCCAGTTCCGCAGGGATCGCGGCGCCGTCGAAATCGGAGCCGAATCCGACGCCGTCCTCACCGGCATGTTCGAGCATGTGCTCGATATGCCGGATGATCAGGTCTATGGGCGTGTCCTTATCGTGGCGGCCGTCCGGACGCAGGAAGCTCGTCGCGAAGTTGACGCCGACCAGGCCTCCGGATTCACCAATTGCCGCCAATTGCCCGTCGGTCAGATTGCGCGAATGCGGGCTTATGGCATGCGCGTTGGAGTGCGTGGCGACCAGCGGCGCATTGCTGAGCGCGGCAACGTCCCAGAAGCCGCGTTCGTTCAGGTGCGACAGATCGATCAGAATGCGCAATCGGTTGCAGGCGCCGATCAGCGCCTTGCCGAGGTCGGTCAGACCGGGGCCGGTGTCGGGCGAAGACGGACAGCGGAACGGCACGCCATGCCCGAACGCGTTCGGCCGGCTCCAGACCGGGCCGAGCGAGCGCAGCCCCGCCGCGACCAGCACGTCCAGCAGTTCGAAATTCGCGTCGATGGCTTCGGCGCCTTCGATATGCAGCACCGCTGCCAGCACGTCCTCGGCGAGGCAGCTTTCGATATCCTCGACATTGCGGCAGATGCGAACGCGCCCCTGCGACTCCCGCTCGATGCGGTACAGAAGCGACGCCATGGCGAACACAACCCGCTGCGCCTCCGCCACATCGACGGCAGGCGGCGCAGGAGCGCTGCCGATGACGCTGCCGTTCTCTTGCGGCAGCGTTTCGCCCTCGGCGCGATCTTTTCGTTGCGGCGAAGGCACGAAGATCGCGAACAAGCCGCCGGCAAATCCGCCCCGGCGCGCTTTCGGCAGGTCCAAATGGCGCTTGTCATCGCCCTGCAGGAACGCCGCGACCGCGTCCGCCCCGCCGCGCAGATGCAGTCGCAACAGCACGTCGTTGTGGCCGTCGAAGATCGGAATGCGGCGAGGGGAGGGCACCTATGATCCTTTGTTCCGAGCTAATTACTGATTCGTCATGCCCGGCCTTGTGCCGGGCATCCACGTCTTAACACGGAGCGAGCAAAAAAGACGTGGATGGCCGGGACAAGCCCGGCCATGACGGCGTTGAGTTGGTAGTAGTTGGTAGCCCGGATGAGCGAAGCGACATCCGGGGTCTGCCCCTCAAACATAAACCCGCATGTCGCTTTGCTCATGCGGGCTTCTGTAACGGGCCTCTATAAGTCAATCCCTTTTTGCTCCATCCACTCGCCGGGGACTTGCTTCTGTA
>JBEKNW010000168.1:0-9867 GCA_049522435.1 Xanthobacteraceae bacterium | reverse complement strand
CTGAAGATCGGCGATCTCTCCGAGAACAAACCGCCTTACACCGGCCAGAACCTATTGTCCGAGATACAGAAGGCGCGATCCGGGACGCCGCAAACGTTCGATTGGCGCGGCAAGACAAAGGATGGGCGGCTGTTCTGGGCCGAAATCTCGATGCGCCGGGCTACCTTCGACGGACAGGATTTCCTGCTCTCGACGGCCCGCGAAATTTCGCGACGCAAGGAGGCCGAAGGTCAGCTTAAGAAAATGGCGCAGTTCGACGTCCTCACCGGATTGGCCAATCGCGGCGTATTCGTCGCCGAGGTCGCCCGGGCGATCGAGCGTGTGCGTCGCGGCGAGCGCAGCTTCGCGGTTCTTTATCTCGATCTGGATAATTTTAAGGACGTCAACGATACGCTGGGACACCTCGTCGGGGACCGGCTGCTCCAGTCAGTTGCCGAACGGCTGCAGGCGAACGTGCGAGCGCTCGACACCCTCGCCCGATTTGGCGGCGACGAATTCGCCTTGCTGATGGCGGACATCGGCGATCCGACGGATGCCGGAGTGCTGGCGGACAAGCTGCTGCAAATCATGCTCAAGCCGTTCCTGCTCGACGACAACCAAATCCAATCCGGGGTCAGCATCGGCATCGCGACCTACGAGCCGGGCGCTCCGGGAGCCGAGGCTCTTCTCGCGCATGCGGACATCGCGCTTTATCGGGCAAAATCGGAAGGCCGGCACACCTACCGGTTCTTCACCGGCGCAATGGATGCGGAAGTGCGCAAACGTGTGGCCCTGACATCCGAGCTGCGTGCGGGGATCGCGGCGGGCCAGTTGTTCCTATTATATCAGCCCCAGGTGGACATGGAGACCAGCCGAGTCGTCGGGCTGGAGGCCCTGGTGCGCTGGAATCACCCGACGCGGGGTGTGCTCTTGCCCGGCGAGTTCCTGGCTGCGGCGGAGCGCAGCGGCCTCATCGTCATGCTTGGAAACTGGGTTTTGCGCTCGGCTTGCCGCCAGGCCCAGCAATGGCTGGAAACCGGCGTCGCGCTGCCTCCGGTGGCGATCAATGTGTCGGCGCTTCAGTTCAAGGCGCCGCGCGAGCTGGAAAACGAGATCGAGAAGGTGCTCGCGGAGACGGGACTCCCGCCCAGTTTGCTGGAAATCGAGATGACCGAAACCGCGCTGATGGGGACTTCGAGTGGGCACGACAACGTCGTCCAACGGCTGCGCGCCCGCGGGCTGAGGATCGCGATCGACGATTTCGGCACGGGCTATTCCTCGTTGCTCTACCTTCGGCGCTTTCCGGTCGATCGGATCAAAATCGCGCAGGAATTCGTCAAGGATATCGGCATCGAAGCCAACGATATGGCGATCGTCAAGGCGTCGATCGGCCTGGCGCGCGAGTTGGGAATCGGAGTCATGGCCGAGGGCGTGGAAACGGCAGACCAGCTGCGATTGCTGCACGAGTGGGGATGCCGACAGGCACAGGGATTCTACTTTGCCGCGCCAATGCCGGCGGAAGATGTTCTGCCGCTCCTGCGCAGCGGCAGCGTCATGCGTTGGCTGGCAGGAGCGTCGAGCGCTCCCAGCCGGCCGCCGCGCTTGGGGGTTGTCAAGCCACGACGCGTCCATCCCGCTCCCAAAAGCGGTGCGTCGCATTGAACGCAACGGCTGCCAGCGGGCCGGGAGGCCGTATTGCGATAGTTTTATGAATGATTTGCGGCATTCAAAAGATGACAGGCAGAACGAAAGACCGAGCTTGACGACCAACAAAAATATTTCGGATATTTTGCAACGGCGGCATCGCTGCCGGCATTCTGAATCGGCATGCGGAAACAGTCAGGAAGAGCGCATCATCATGTCTCAGTTCATCACCGCGCTATCTGCCGGCATCATCGCCACGGTCCTCGGTTGCGGCACGGCATTCCTGCCCACGCCCGCCGCGGCTGCGCCCGACGCTGACAAGGCAGCCGTGAAACAGGCCACCGCTACATGCAAGGCGCAGGTCAAGGAGCAGGCGCACTTCGCGGAGATGTCGTTGTATGCAAGGCACAAACTCGTCAAGGAGTGTGTCAAAGAGACCCTCGCAAAGCCTCACTGATCGGCCCACTGGCGCGGCGCATAGCGCGGATTAGCGACGCGCCGACGCTCGCTCGGCGAGCTTCGGCGTGATTCAAGTCCGCCGACCTTGCTTCGCCCGCCGAAGCGGGCTTCGCGAAGGCGGGAGCGCGGAGCGCGAAGGCGGAAGCGTAATCCGCCATTTGTCTCGCCGATGCGGCGGGTTACGCCGAAGCCTGCCATCGGGCCGCACCTTGCGCGGACCTACGGATTTTCTTTCGCCAGCCGCAGCGCCGCAAGCAGGGCCGTGAAGAACATCGTGAATAACATGACCGCGACCGTCGTTTCCCGCAGGTCATGGATTTGCCAGACGTGGCCGGTGGCGTCGGCGACCTCGCCGGTCTGTCCCAGCAGCCAAGGGCTGATGTGCGTCAGGCCGGCGCTGACGTAAAAGAGGATGGCGATCAGTTGCAATTTGCGACTTTGTTGCGTCGCTTGCACCCGCTCCCTTCCCTCCCCCGCTTGCGGGGGAGGGTTAAGGTGGGGGTGGCGACACAGATAGAGGGCAAAAGCCAGATAGAACAGCCACGAGGTGAGAAGCCAGCCAAAATAGTTGGACAGCGGCACGCCAAAATCGGCGCCGCCATCATGCCATACCCACACCTTGGCAATCGTCGACTCGGGCGGATCCATCACCACATCCCATTGCGTCATCACAAAAGCCGCGACGACAGGCAAGGCGATGAAGTTGAATGGCCGATCAAGACGGCGATCGGCTCCATCAAGCAGAATAGAGGCGACGATCCACGAGAAATAGCCGGCGCCGAACCACAACGGTCCGACGATGATGGGAATGGTGCCGATGTGAGGAAGATCGGCGTCGACTTCGAAATTGTAATGCCCAAAGGGAAAGCCGGTGGCGGCGGCGATATTCTCGATCGCGAAAGTGATCGCGATGCAGATCATGAAAAGGACCAGCGCGTGTCGCAAGCCATAGACCAGACCGGCGTGCGCCAAGGCGCTGGCAATAAAGAGCGCCGCCAGCGCTTGCGCAAATGGCGTTGGGTTCCAGGAAAATCCGATGACCACGACGAGAAAGCAGGCAATCGCCAGCCATAGCGCGGTCTCGCGCGACCAAAGAGACCAATGACCGCGGATTTTCACGTTCGCCGTCGCCATCGTTGCCTGCCTCGCTCCTCGACCGTTGCGGCGCGCCCGAAGGCCGAAGCGCGTAGAATGGGGTAGAGTGAAACGAAACCCATTACTCCGGTGATTGCGGGCCTATGATGGGGTTTCGCTACGCTCTACCATCCTACATACTGGACGCGACGAGTGGGAGGATCGCAATGGCGCATGGGGTTTTTGTCGATGGCGTGTGGCACAGCCAATGGTACGACGCCGCCGCGACCGGCGGGCGGTTCGTGCCCACCGAGCCGATTTTCCGCAATTGGGTGACGCCGGACGGAAGCCCCGGACCATCCGGCGAGGGCGGCTTTGCGGCCGAGCGCGGGCGCTATCACCTCTACGTCTCGCTCGCGTGCCCCTATGCGTGCCGCACGGTGATTTTCCGCAAGCTGAAAAAACTCGAGCGCGTGATTTCGATGTCGATCCTGGAGCCGGTCATGGGCGAAGAGGGCTGGGAGTTCGGCACCGGACCCGGCACCATTGCGGACACGATCAACGGCAAGCAACGCCTCGGCGAGATCTATTTGCTCGCCGATCCGCGTTATACCGGCCGCGTCTCGGTGCCGGTCCTGTGGGACTTAAAGCGACGCACCATCGTCAACAACGAGTCGCCCGAGATCATCCGCATGCTCAATTCGGCGTTCGCTTCCTTGACCGCCGACCGGGCCGATTATTATCCGGGCGACCTGCGCGCGGAGATCGATCGCATCAACGCGCGGGTGTACAGCGACGTGAATATCGGCGCCTATCGCGCCGGCTTCGCGACGACGCAAGGTGCGTACGAGGAGGGCTGCCGCGCCGTGTTTGCCGCGCTCGACTGGATCGAGGGGCTGCTGTCGCGCCGGCGCTTTCTCCTCGGCGCACGCCTAACCGAGGCCGATTGGCGCCTGTTCACGACGCTCGTTCGCTTCGACGCGGTCTATTACAGCCACTTCAAATGCAATCTGCGCCGGATCGCCGACTATCCCAACCTGTCGAATTACCTGCGCGACCTCTATCAGGTGCCCGGCATTGCCGACACCGTGAACATGGATCACATCAAGCGACACTATTACATGAGCATGACCGCCATCAATCCGACGCGCATCGTTCCTCTCGGGCCGGAGCTGAACTTTGCAGCGCCGCACGATCGCGGACGGTTCGAACGGCAAGCGGGCCAAGCGGACAACTTGCGACGCCGCCATTAGATTCCGACGATCGCCTCGGGGTGATGTTTCTGACAAACGGTTAACCGGCGGAGCGCTCGCGCGGAAGATCGATCAAGCGCATTGCCGCGTGGCCGTGAACCCGGCCGCGTTCTATTTCAGCCCGCTATTTCCGCGAGCAGCAATGCGTCGTCGTAGGGATCGATGATGCCGGCAAGCGGGGCGCCGCATTCCATGCAATCGAGGCTGTAACTCTCGAATCCGCAGCTGTCGATTCGGGGAGCGCGGCTTCGATCGAACATTAACCATGCGTCGCACCTCGGACACTCGATTGCTTGAGCGCCCCGTATCGTGTTTGGTCTCTCTGCACCCATGGTTAAGTCTGTGATCGCCCTTATTGAGCTGGACATTAGTAGCGGCAAGCGTTTTATACCCGATGCTTTCAAATAGTGCCTGAAAGCAATGAGTCGAGTTTTATCGCTCTGATTGAACTTCAGCTAACCGCTTTCCGGCGCAGGCAATTGCAGTCATACGCTTCGGCCTGCGGGCCAGGCTCCAACGGTCGCCCGCCTGCAGCCAATTGGGTCTGGCAAAGCGCAAATACCTGCCCGGCGCAGAGCCGTGGTGCCCGCTCTTCAGCGTCAAGCAGGCAAGCAAAAGCGAGATTGAGGAGCAGGCGCGAGACGCGTATCACCCGGCAAGGTGCGCCGCGCCGAGTTCAACAAAAGGCGTCACACTACCCGGCGACCGTGCCGGCTCTTGCGACCGCGCGGGTTCGCGGTTGGCGCGCAGCATCGGCGCGTTACGCTCGAACAGCATCCGCCGCTCGAAGAAGGTTGAACGGAAAAATGGATATCGCCGGTGCACTTGTTCCGCGACGGTCGGATAATGGATCGTCATCAGGCTGAGGGGCCTTGCCAGCCCCGGGTAAAGCCGCGGTTCGCAGACCGCCCGGTGGTGAAATATCCGCCGATAAAATGCCTGGTGCTCCGGCCTTACCGCTGCGAGCAGATGGTCGGCGCCGAAGTATCGGGCCGCCATTCCACAAAGCCGGAGTATGGCATAGGGCAATCCGCGATGGAGCCGAGAAAGGCTCTCGTCGACGACAAAGCGGTTTGGATCGACAATGACGTTGCCGGCATCGAGTTCCGGTTGCAAAATATCCGGAAAGGCTTCGAATGAGGGACAGGCGGGATGTTCCTTGGAGGCCACGTGAATGCGGATCGAGGCCGCTAACTCGTCGTCGATGTAGACCCCGAAGAGATAGACATTGCTCGTTTCGTCGTAAGGATCGGAAAACGTCCCGGAAGAATTTGGAGAAATCGCTCCTTCGCGCAGATAGGCTTCATAGCGAAGGCGAAAGATTGCTTCGCGTTGCTCGCTGGAATCCGCGTGCCTGTAATTGATCTTGTCCAGAAGCAGCGCGATGCTATCGCAAAAATTGCTCTCCGAGCCTGCGTGATCCGAACCTGCGTGATCCGAATAAGTCAAACGCGATTGGTTTGAAAGCGTTGCTAGTGGAGCCATACTCCGCCTCCCCGTTAGCGCCCGCCTGCGCCAGCAGTGAGGAAAAGGTTAACAGTCCGTTAACGTAAAGACAACTTTAACTATGTCTTAAAGTTAACCGTGGCGTTTCAACCGATCCGGCAAAAGACGAGACAACAAAACGCAGTCTCCCGCTAAGGCTCACGCTGCATCGTGCCGGAGCCTTGCCGGCCACGAGGACTTCTCAGCAGGCGCAACATAAGTGGCGTAAAGCAGCTTACGTAAATCGGATGCCGGCATCGGCTTGGCGAGCAAGTACCCTTGAACTTCGTCGATACTGTCCTCGGCGGCAAGCAATGCGAGCTGCTCCTCGGTCTCGACGCCTTCAACCACAACGCGCAATCCCAATTGCGCGCTCAGTCGCGTCATGCCACGCAGCAAAGTGACCCTGCGCTCGTCGTCGCCAAGGCCCTTTAGGAACGACTGGTCGATCTTCACCTTGTGCAGCGGGAAGCTATGCAAATAGCTGAGGCTCGAATAGGCGGTGCCGAAATCGTCCAAGGAGATTTTTACCCCGAACTCTGCAAGCTGATGGAGATCGGCGCGCGTCCTTTTCGTGTCCTGAAGCAGAGTTGATTCGGTTATCTCAAGTTCGAGCCGATGGGGCGCGAGATTCGTGGCGGCCAGCGTCTCGCGAACCAGCGCCGGAACATTGGAACGGTCGAACTGGATCGATGAGAGGTTGACCGCCACGGCGGTATCGCCCGGCCATCGTCGGCACTCCAGGCAGGCCTTGTACAGCACCTGATTGCCGATTTCGACGATCAGTCCCATCTCTTCGGCAACAGGAATGAACTCTCCTGGTGAGACCATTCCGCGTTCACGGTGCGGCCACCGCAGCAGCGCCTCGCAGGCCTCGATTCGTCTGGTTTTCAGGTTGAACAGCGGCTGATAGTAGAGTTCGAATTCTTTGTTCTCCATCGCATTGCGCAAATCAAATTCGAGGGTTCTGCGCGCTTGGGCGTTCGCTTCCATTTTCGCCTCGAACCAGCGCCACGTACCGCGACCGTCGGATTTCGCCTGATAGAGAGCCAAGTCGGCGTTGCGCAAAAACTGGTCCAGGTCAATCCGGTTTTTGGCGACCGCAATCCCGATGCTGGCGGTGACGACAACTTTGTGTCCGTCCAGATCGTAGGTGCCTGCAAGAGCGTTCAAAACGCGCGTGGCAAGAGCTTCTGCCTGATCGGGGGACTTGATCGGCGCCTGCAGGATGACAAACTCGTCACCACCGAAGCGCGCAATGACGTCGGCGTCGCGAATAGAAGTCTGCAGTCGTTCGGCGACAGCCTCCAAAAGCATATCGCCCCTGGTATGGCCCAAGGTATCGTTGACCTGCTTGAATTGGTCCAGATCAACGAAGTGAATGGCGCACATGTTGTCGGGCCGCCATTCGCTGAGCGCCCGCTCCATTCGGTCGCGCAAAACGCTGCGATTGGGCAGACCGGTCAGAGGATCAAATCGCGCCAGATGGCTGATCTTGGCTTCGGCGATCTTTCGCTCGGTGATATCCTCCACGAGAGCGACCATGCCGCCGTTTTCCATGGGCTGCACGGTGAACTCGAGCGTCCGCCCGTTCAACATGTCCACACCAAACGCGGCATCGTCGCTACCCGAAAGCCGGGCATTCAGGCGGTCGATCAGGCCCAGCCCGTTAAGATCGGAAATTAGACCTGCCCCGACAACGCTTTCTACCAAGTTGCGCACGCTCGAGCCTTTCAACTCAAAGTCCGGCGCCAATCCCATTTGCTGACTCAGTTTTTGGTTCGAGACGACGATGCGGCGCTTGGAATCGAACATCAACAGACCGTGCGGCATGTTGTTTAGTGCAGTGTCGAAACGTTTTGCCAGTAGCGACATATCACGCGATGTGATCACCGCATCGAGCAGCGTGCGACGCAATCTGTCCGCTATGAATTTCATTCCGAGAAACGATGGGACCAGGAGGCCAGCAAAAATCCAGTGAAACGGATTTCCGTAAAAGACGAGCGCTGCAATCATCGGTAATGACGCGCATAAGATTTGCACGACGACAAAGCGGCCGTTTCCAAAGTTTCGTCCGAAGATGCCCGTCGCATAAGCAATTGTCGTTGAGAAGCTGACGAGATTGGCATACGGATCAGAGGTGCGAGTGAAGGCGATGAAGCACCAGATGCCAAGCAGTACGAACAACGCGGAAGCTCCCGCGACGTAACGGTGCTCCCATCGTCTGCCATCTTCTGTACTAGTGACCGTCGCGCGCGCGCGGAAATACGCGTGCATCATTATTCCGCGCGCACAGGCGACAAGAACGATCGCCAGTGCGCAGTAGAGAAGAAGGATTTCGCCGGTCTTCCAATATGTAATGAAAACAGAACCAATAACAAAAATCGTCCCTAACAATAGAGTTCGACCGTCCTGATAAAGCGAATCGACCATCGGAAGGTAAATGTCCGGCGGCAGCGCTTCGTGTCCCTGAAAAGGTCGGCGAATTCGGAGCGCAGGACTCATTACGTTGTACCGTCAGCGATGGCGAGGGGCGCAAATCGCCCTAATGAGTATGGCTTAAAGGTCTCTCCACCGAGTAAATGTGGATGACGTCTTTGTGGAGATGTCAGGCCATTAACGAAATCTGCGGCAAGCTCTTAGCGGACGATTATCCATGCAGCTTCGCTTGCTATTCGCAGTTGGCGTAAACCCGCCGTAGCTCGCGAAGCGAGCGAAGGCAGGGCCGCTCAGCTGTAGTTGCTGCTTGGTTACGAGTTCTGGTGAATTTGCTTATCGGATGTTCTGGAAATCGCCGTGGCGGCCGAGACCGTCCTTGAAGCGGGTGGCTCCCGCCACGCCGTCTTCGATCAGAGCCCCGCGCCCATTATACCATTCCTGAATCAGCGCCTCGCGTACGCCGAGGCCGTGGCTCTTGATGGCGGAGCGTCGATCGGCGCGCACGCAAACTTGCGGGAAGCGCGCGATTTCCTGTGCCAGCTCCTCCGCCTTCCGGCGGGCGCCTCCTTTCGGGGTGACGTATTCGCACAAGCCGATGCTCAGGCATTCCTCCGCCGTCACTTTACGCCCGGTGAGAATGATCTCCAGCGCACGGCCCTGGCCGACGAGCCGAGGCAGCCGCACGGTTCCTCCGTCAATCAGCGGCACACCCCAACGGCGGCAATACACGCCGAAGTAGGAATCCTTCGCCATCACTCGGAAATCGCACCATAGTCCCAGTTCCATACCGCCGGCGACGGCAGGACCCTCGATGGCCGCGATCACCGGCTTGTCCAATTCGAGCCGCGAAGGCCCCATCGGTCCGCGTGGAACCTCGCCGCCATTGCCGCGCGGCCGGGCAGGCGGGATATCGAGTTCGCCGAGCGGATGCGCGGCATCGAGCGTACTGACGTATTTGAGATCCCAGCCGGCGCAAAACGCTCCGCCGGCGCCATAGAAGACCGCGACGGAAGCATCCTTGTCGGCGTCAAATTCAAGAAAGGCCGCGGTCAGCGCATCCGCGCTCGCGGGATCCATCGCATTGCGGGCTTCGGGCCGGTCATGAATCACTGTCCATACCGATCCGCTTTTCTCAATTCTGACTGCCATCCTGGATTTCCTCTTCGTGATGAACCGTTATCGCAGCCGCGGCACCGCCGGCTACCGGTTGGTGAAGATCGGCCGGCGCCGCTCCGACATCGCCTTCATGATTTCGGGTTCGATGCGGCCATCGTGGGGGCAAGCCGAACCGTTGGCAAGTTAGCTCGGCTGTTTGCTCAGAATCATCCCGGTGCAAGCTGCATCAGGGCGAGTGCCGCACGGGACAACGATCGGCGCATTGAGCTTGGCGATGTGACGCCGCCGGCTCATACCCCACGGCACGGAATCCGGGTTAACGCTCAGTTGAGTTGCAGGATTTGCAGGAGGAGTTTGGGGTTCCAGCCGGCGGCCTTGCGGCGGGTTTTGATGCTGCCCTTTGTTTTATTGGCGCGGA
>JBEKNW010000167.1:0-10052 GCA_049522435.1 Xanthobacteraceae bacterium | reverse complement strand
CCACCACGCACCCCATCAGGCGACGGCCACGCGCCGATCCCGTACAGAAGCAAGTCCCCGGCGAGTGGATGGAGCAAAAAGGGATTGACTTATAGAGGCCCGTTACAGAAGCCCGCATGAGCGAAGCGACATGCGGGGCGGGCGTCGGAGAGACTAAACCCGGATGTCGCTCTCGCTCATCCGGGCTACGCTTGCTGAGGCTTGCCGGGGATTTCGTTTCACTCGATCCAGACTACCTTTGTTCCGTCACCCTGAGGTGGCCGCGAAGCGGCCCTCGAAGGGCGACGGCCCGGGCCGATTCATCCTTCGAGGCGCGCCTTCGGCGCGCACCTCAGGATGACGTTTGGATGGGTTGAGCGAAGCGAAATCATTGCTCGCGCCGGCCGCGTGATGGGTTTCGCAAGGGCTCAAATCATCCGCGCTACGCTTTGCTAGGCGCTCTCGGACAACTTCCAATTCATTTTAGATAGCAACCAAAACAACGGAAAGTCACTATCGTTTCGGCAAGATGCGCAAAGCAATTTCTGCCCAATAAAGAACTGTGCCGCGTACGACTTTCGAATACGAGCCCGTGAGCGACAATACGGACAGACCAAAAACTCTTTTAGAGATCGGTTGAGAGACTCTATGATTGGCGAAGGTCCATCTACAAATAGAGCATGGTAGGTTCCGAGAGCGACGAGACACACCCACATCTTGTAGCTCGGATTTAAACTGCCCATTCGCGAGTAAAGAGCTGTTTGAATAAGCAAGGCGAATATCAGCAGGTACGCTATGCGAAAGTAAACGTAGTCGTACACGTCCGTATCAAGCGGGCTCTTGAATATGAAATTCAAGTTCATCTTTTCGGTTCGCAAATGGACTCCGCGACTTGTGACAAGATGCGTCGCCTTGTCGAATAGATTTGCAAGACCACGGTCGGTTTTTTTCTCGTATATGAGATCATAGATAACGTCAGCATCTGAGAACGTCTTGGGATCGAGTTTCTTAATTGCATCGGCCAAAACTTGACGACGCTTTGATGCGGACAAACGCTCGCTTTCCATCTCGTCGGGTGGAGATTTGGCGAACTTGTGGAAGAACTCATCCTCGTCGGCGCACATCCACGCCGCAAAAAACAAATTCTCTTTTAGTGGCTTCCGGAGCAGAGCGAGCGCAACCGTTGTTTTTCGCTTTTCAAGCGCTTTCAGTGCTTCGTGCACAAAATGCATCATATCGGCGAACAACGCCAATGATAACTGGTTGATGCAGATACGTTTTACCTCGGTGTGGTATCCGTGCTTTTCCAGGTAGCCGATCGGATCTTGGCCAAACTCCTTGGTGATGCTCGCCAGCTGCTCTTCTTCGGAGAATTCGATTGACACGTGCGCCGCCTTGCTTAGCTCGGCATCGCGCAACATATGCACGATTAGGTCGTGAAGATGAAAGCAGAACTCGTGCTCAGCGTGACGCTGGGGCGGAATTAGCCTGAGTCTGTCAGCATCAATAATTCCGATTCCAGTCATCTGGGACAGATTTAACTCCGCTAACAGTCCTCATGGGCCGACGATGAACTCCGGGGCGCGATATCCTACGAACACCCCGTCGTGCCCCCGCACGTATCGCATTTCATGCAGGTGCCGTTCCGCACCAGCGTGAAATTGCCGCACTCGCCGCAGGCTTCGCCTTCGTAGCCTTTGGCGCGGGCTTCGGCGCGTTTTTCGGCGGCGGCGTGCTTGGCGTGGACGCGGGCGTCGGTCCAGTTCATCTGCTCCAGCGCCTGCGCCGGCGAGAGTTTTTGTTCGGGCTCGCTTGTTTTCAGCGCGACGGCGCCGGAGAGTTCCGCGCGCGGGCCGGAGGTGGTCAGCGCGGTGACGTTGCTGGCCCCACTCCGACCGGTTTCACCGGCCCCACCCCGTCCGCCTTCGGCGGCCGACCCTCCCCCTGCAGGGGAGGGTAAAGAGCCGCCTTGCATCACCTTGAGACGGTCGGTGCGCGAGCGGGTCAGCCCCTTCGACACGTAGCGCGCGTCGGGTGACGGGCGGCCTTCTGCGACACCCTTGCCGAGCGCGTCAAAACCTTCGCCGCTCGGGTCGACGTGGGCGAGGTCGAAGCGCGCCATGTAGGACACCGCGAGCTCGCGGAACACGTAATCGAGGATCGAGGTGGCGTATTTGATCGAGTCGTTGCCCTGCACCGGGCCCGACGGCTCGAACCGCGTAAAAGTGAAGGCGTCGACATATTCGTCGAGCGGCACGCCGTATTGCAGGCCGAGCGACACCGCGATGGCGAAGTTGTTGAGGAGCGAGCGTAAAGCCGCGCCCTCCTTGTGCATGTCGATGAAAATCTCGCCGAGGCGGCCGTCGTCGTATTCGCCGGTGCGCAGATAGAGCTTGTGGCCGCCGACCACGGCCTTCTGCGTATAACCCTTGCGCCGGTCGGGCATGCGCTCGCGCTCGCGCATCACCACGATGCGCTCGACGACTTTCTCGACCACCTTTTCCGCCAGCGCCGCAGCACGCGAAGCGGCCGGCTTCTCGATGAAGGCCTCGATGACGTCCTCGTCATCCTCCTCGTCGGCGATCAACTGGCTTTGCAGCGGCTGCGACAGTTTGGAGCCGTCGCGGTAGAGCGCGTTCGCCTTGAGCGCGAGCTTCCAGGAGAGCAGGTACGCCGCCTTGCAGTCCGCGACCGTTGCCTCGTTCGGCATATTGATGGTCTTGGAGATGGCGCCGGAGATGAAGGGCTGCGCCGCCGCCATCATGCGAATGTGGCTCTCGACCGAGAGATAGCGCTTGCCGGTGCGCCCGCACGGATTGGCGCAATCGAACACGGCGTAGTGCTCGGGCTTGAGATGCGGGGCACCCTCGACCGTCATGGCGCCGCAGACATGGATGTTGGCCGCCTCGATCTCGCGCCTGGTGAAGCCGAGATGCGCGAGCAGGTCGAAGCTCGGCGCGGCGAGGTCGGCGGCCTCGACGCCGAGCTCGTCGTGCAGGAAGTCGGCGCCCAGCGTCCACTTGTTGAAGGCGAATTTGATGTCGAAGGCGGTCGGCAGCGCCTTCTCCACCTTCTCGATCGCCTCCGGCGTAAAGCCCTTGGCCTTCAGCGTGGTGTAGTTGATCGCGGGCGCGTCGTTCAGCGAGCCGTGGCCGACGGCATAGTTCGCGATCTCGGCGATCGCGTTTTCACCGTAGCCGAGCGTGCGCAAAGCCTGCGGCACCGCCCGGTTGATGATCTTGAAGTAGCCGCCGCCGGCGAGCTTTTTGAATTTCACCAGCGCGAAGTCGGGCTCGATGCCGGTGGTGTCGCAATCCATGACCAGGCCGATCGTGCCAGTCGGCGCGATGACGCTGGCTTGCGCATTGCGGTAGCCGTGCGCCTCGCCGAGCGCGAGCGCGCGGTCCCAGGCAAGTTTGGCATGCTCCGCGAGTCGCTGATCCGGACAGGCTTTGTGATCGAGCGGCACCGGCGGGGTCGCAACCTTCTCGTAGCCGGTGCGCTCGCCATGGGCGGCGCGGCGGTGATTGCGCATCACCCGCAGCATCGGCTCGCGGTTCTCGGCAAAGCGCGGGAAAGCGCCGAGTTGGGCGGCCATCTCGGCGGAGGTGGCGTAGCCGACCCCGGTCATGATGGCGGAGAGCGCGCCGCAGATCGCGCGTCCGGTATCCGAATCGTAGGGAATGGCGGACGACATCAACAGGCCGCCGAGATTGGCGTAGCCTAAGCCCAGCGTGCGGAACTCGTAGGACAGCTGCGCGATCTCGCGCGAGGGAAATTGCGCCATCAGCACCGAGATTTCGAGCACGATGGTCCACAGCCGCACCGCGTGCTCGTAGCCCTCGACGTCGAATCCGACGACGGAGGACGGAGGACGGAGGACGGAGGAGCCCATGTCGCCAGCGCCTGAACCATTCGCGCTCTGTCCTCTGTCGTCTGTCGTCTGTCCTCCGAATGCCAGCAAATTCAGCGAGGCGAGATTGCACGCGGTATCGTCGAGGAACATGTATTCCGAGCACGGATTCGAGGCGATGATCGGTCCCGAGGCCGGGCAGGTGTGCCAGTCGTTGATCGTGGTGTGATATTGCAGGCCGGGATCGGCGCTCGCCCAGGCGGCATGGCCGATCCTCTCCCACAATTCGCGCGCCTTCACGGTTTTCGCGATCTTCCCCGGCTTGGTGCGCCAGAACAGGTCCCACGCGCGGTCGGCCTCGACCGCCTTGAGGAACTCGTCGGTGATCCGCACGGAATTGTTGGAGTTCTGGCCCGAGACGGTGAGATAGGCTTCCGAATCCCAATCGGCGTCGTAGGTCGGAAAATAGATATCGGTATAGCCCTGCTTGGCGAACTGGATCACGCGGCGGACGTAATTGTCGGGCACGTGGTTGCGTCGCGCCGCCTTGATCTCGCGGCGCAGGACCGGATTTTTCTCCGGATCGAAGCAATCGTCGCCCGAGCCTTCGCAGTTCACGCAGGCTTTAAAGATCGCGCGCAGGTGCTTCTGGTTGATTTTGGAGCCGGTGACGAGATTGGCGACCTTCTGCTCCTCGATCACCTTCCAGTCGATGAACTGCTCAATGTCGGGATGATCGACATCGACGATCACCATCTTCGCCGCCCGGCGCGTGGTGCCGCCCGACTTGATGGCGCCCGCCGCGCGGTCGCCGATCTTGAGAAAGCTCATCAGGCCCGAGGACTTGCCGCCGCCGGACAGTCTTTCGCCTGCGCCGCGCAGCTTTGAGAAATTCGAGCCGGTGCCGGATCCGTATTTGAACAGGCGCGCCTCGCGCACCCACAGATCCATGATCCCGCCCTCATTGACGAGATCGTCGGCGATCGACTGGATGAAGCAGGCGTGCGGCTGCGGATGCTCGTAGGCGGTGGTCGACTTCGTCAGCTGCTTGGTCTGGAAATCGACGTAGAAATGGCCCTGGCTCGGCCCGTCGATGCCATAGGCCCAGTGCAGGCCGGTGTTGAACCATTGCGGCGAATTCGGCGCCACCATCTGCATCGCCAGCATGTAGCGCAGCTCGTCGAAAAAGGCGTGGGCGTCGCTCTCGGAATCGAAATAGCCGCCCCTAAAACCCCAATAGGTCCAGGTGCCGGCGAGGCGGTCGAATACCTGCTTGCAGGACACCTCGCCGACGAGACGGTCCTTCTCCGGCAGCTCGTTCAAGGCTTCCTGGTCGGCGACGCTGCGCCACAGCCAGGAGGGAATGCTCTCCTCCTCGGCCTTTTTCAGGCGTGCGGGCACGCCGGCCTTGCGGAAATATTTTTGCGCCAGCACGTCGGAGGCGACCTGCGACCATGCCTCGGGCACCTCGATGTCATCGGCATGGAAGACGACGGAGCCGTCCGGGTTGCGGATTTCGCTCACGGTGAGACGGAAGGCGATATCCGCGTAAGGCGATTGCCCCTCTTTGGTGTAGCGCCGCTCGATCCGCATTCTCTGCCCCTTTCAAGTCTCGTTTTTCACGTCGGCGGTTCGCGGAATACCCGCTTTATATAAGCCGCCGACAGTTTTTCCGCGACGCGGGACTGGCATCCAAAACCCGCGTTGGCCTCACCCCTGCTTTTGTTTGACACCCACTTTGCCCGGTCGGTGAGCCGAGCTTTGTTACGCCACGTCCCGGCGCCTCCGAGGAGGCAAAGACACACCCATGCCTCACGCCGTTGGCGGCGCGGAGCGATCCCGCAAACCCCTTTTTGGAGAGCCCGGCGGACTTTTCGCTACCCCGCGCCGAACTTGATGAGGCTAGGCCAAGCCCGTCGCGCACGTCAAGACTTAGTATAAAAATCTGAATCAACTACTAAATGTGGGGATAGCGGGGACGAATCGGGAGGGGAACGCGCAAGTATCGGATATCTGTGACGAATCCGAAAGAGTGCGCCGCGTGCCAACTTTCATTTTCCATAGCCGCAGACCTCCGTTGCGGACCTTCGGCAACCTCGCTGCAGGGCTTGCCGGTATCCCGGTCGATGGCTGGTGCGGAGCCGCAGGAAGAGATGCTTCACAGTTCTGTCACGCAATGACGCGGGTTTCCCGCTGATTCTGAGTGAAACAGTCTGAAAAATCGGCCTTTTGCCGGGTTGGCGCCGGCCGTATCGCTTCTAGCGCATTGAATCAGTGAGAGAATCCACGCCAGCGCCGGCGTTATCGACCATTCCCATGCGAAGTCACGAGCTCGCTCCGCATGGCCCGAAGGGCTCATGGGGACCGGCGAGCGGGCGAGGCGGCAGGGGTCGCGCTCGTACGAGGTTCATTAACCTCAAAAAGAAAGCGCTGTCTTCAGGGGCTTGCGCTCGCTTGTGGCGGAAGCGCTGCACCGATAACCTTGGTTAATGGTGCGGGGGTGGTTGCAGCGTCTAGTCCGCGCAGGGCGCATCGTTGCGTGTTCCGCCCTGTTGGTCGCCTGTGCCCAGGCCATCCACAACGAGCCGATCAACCAGCCGCTCGCCGCCGGCGCCAAGCAGATTGGCGCCGAACTCGGCCGCGACGTCGAGACCTATTACGACGACACGGTCATCGCGCTGTCGTTCTCGGGCGGCGGAGCGCGCGCGGCGGCTTTCTCCTACGGCGTGCTGACCGGCTTCGACGAGACGCGGGTGCCGGGCCGCTCGACCTCGCTGCTTGACCGCATTGACTTCGTCACCGGGGTATCGGGCGGATCGATCCTTGCCGCCTATTACGGGCTGAAGAAGCGCAAAGCGATGGCCGATTTCAAGCAGCGCTTCCTCCTGCGTAACCCCGAGGAAGGGCTGCAGATGAATCTCAGCTTCTTCAATATCGCGCGCGGGCTGCAGGGCGGCATCAACGATCCGACCACATTTCCGCGCTGGCTCGACGACAATCTGTTTGATCATGCGACGTACAAAAGCCTGCTCTTTGAGCGGCGGCCGCTGGTCTGGATCAACGCCTCCGATATCTACGACCGCACGCCGTTCGTGTTCGGCCGCGCGACCTTCGGGGCGCTATGCAGCGATCTTTCCAGCTATCCAATCTCGCTCGCCGTCGCGGCTTCCGCCGCGGTGCCGGTGCTGTTCGCGCCCGTTGTCGTTCAGGGTTATCCGGGAGGCTGTTCGATCCCGCTGCCGGACTGGGTGGAACGCGTACGCCACGATGAAAACGCTGCGCCGCTGCTCAAGGACTATGCGAATGCGCTCGAGCGATATCACAATGGCGATGTGCGTTACGTGAAGCTGCTCGACGGCGGGATGGTGGACAATTACGGACTTGCCGCCTTCACCATCGCGCGTCTCGCCGCTACGACACCCTATGGTCCGCTCGAGCCGGAGGAAGGCGTCAAGCTGCGGCGGCTCATGGTCCTGGTGGTTGATTCCGGCCGGGCGCCGTCCGGTTCGTGGGCGAAGACGGTGGAAGGCCCCTCGGGCGCCAATCTCATCATGGCGGCATCCGATACTGCGACGGAATCCGGCGCAGTCGGCAGCTATTCGGCGTTCCAGGACACGATGGACGAATGGCAGGATACGCTGGTCAACTGGCGCTGCCGGCTTTCGCCGGCAGATCGCCGCCACTTCGGCGCGCCGCCGGGATGGAACTGTCGGGACGTGAAATTCTTCATCGGCCGCGTTGCATTCGAGCAATTGGGCGCGGAGCGCGCGGCCGCGCTCAACGCCGTCGAGACGAACTTCAGGCTGCCGCCAGATCAGGTCGACATGCTCATTACGGCCGGACGCGATGCGCTCAAGGGCAGCACGGTGTTCCGCTCCTTCCTCGACTCGCTGGGCGAGGCGTCGCCGCGCGGTGTGCCGGTTGCCTCGCCGGTCTCCGGCCCGCACGAGGCGCTGGCCCAATGACGTTGCGGCGGGAGCCGCCGGACATGCTCAGCGCAAGATCCGGGAAAAGCCTGCCGCGGACTTGATCCGGGGTGGAAACCGGTTTTGCGAAAGGACCATGCTCCACTCACTAGCCGAGCAGGTGGGTCTCGATTTCCGCCACTGGGTGCTTGGTCAGGTCTTTGCCGACTTCGGCAACGATCCGTTTTTGCACATCGGCGTGGAACGCGCGCCGCAAATCGGCCAGCGTGCGCGGCGGCGCGACAATGACGAGCGCGGGCACGCCGCGCCGGCGCACCATATCCTCCAGAGCGGCCGCCACGCGCTCGGTGAAGCGGTGCTCCTCCAGGTGATGCCAGTCGGTCTGGTCCATGCTGGTGCGGCGATGTGTTCCCGCGCTCTCAGCGCCACGTCCGGGCCGGTCGGTACCCTGCTCGTGGGTCGGCGGGTTCTCCTCGGCGAAGACGCGCTCGGTCTTCAGATCGGGGAATTTTTCGTCGCCGGCATTGCGCAGGAATAAGGCCTTGCGGCCGTCGCCGACGAACACCACGGCATCATGGGGGATGGAAAGCTTGGTCACATAAAACTCCCGAGCGATCGACCGCGTCGCCTTTTGGCGGCTGCATCGGCGCGCATCATCGGCGCCAACCAGTGATCTAGGCATTGACGCCGATCAAAACGATGCCAACGAAAGCAATTTAATGCCGCGCAAAGACACGCACGATAGTGAGAGAGCGAGGGGAGGGCTAAGCTCACTCCGCTGCGGCCCGGGTGTGGCCGAGACGGCGGTTTAGCGTATCGAGCAACACCTCGGCGGCTTCGGCGATCACCGTGCCGGGCGGAAAAATCGCCTCGGCGCCGGCGGCCTTGAGCGCCTCGTAGTCCTGCGGCGGGACCACGCCGCCGACCACGACCATGATGTCGGGCCGGCCATTGCGGTCGAGTTCGGCCTTGAGTTCCGGCACCAGCGTGAGATGCGCGCCGGCGAGCGAGGAGATGCCGAGGATGTGCACGTCGTTCTCGACCGCCTGGCGCGCGGCTTCCGCCGGCGTCGCGAACAGCGGCCCGATATCGACGTCGAAGCCGAGATCGGCGAACGCCGAGGCGATCACCTTCTGGCCGCGATCATGGCCGTCCTGGCCGATTTTGGCGACCAGGATGCGCGGGCGGCGGCCTTCCTTCTCCTCGAATTCGGCGACGCGCTGCTTCATCCGCTCGACGGCGTCCGCCATGCCGACCTCCCGCCTGTAGACGCCGGAGATCGTCTTGATCTCCGCCCGATGGCGACCGAAAACCTGCTCCAGCGCCAATGATATCTCGCCGACCGTCGCCTTGGCGCGCGCCGCGTCGATGGCGAGCGCGAGGAGATTGCCGTTGCCGCCCGAAGCGTCGCGCGTGAGCGCGGCGAGCGCCTCGGCGACGGCTTGCGGATCGCGCTCGCGCTTGAGCCGCTTGAGCTTGTCGATCTGCAATTGCCGCACCGCGCCGTTGTCGACCTTGAGGATTGCGATCCGCGCCTCGTCCTGCGGCTGGAATTTGTTGACGCCGATCACCGCCTGAGCGCCGGTATCGATGCGCGCCTGGGTGCGGGCGGCGGCCTCCTCGATACGCAGCTTCGGCAGCGACGCCTCGATCGCACGGGTCATGCCGCCGAGCTCCTCGACCTCGCGGATATGCACCCAGGCTTTGGTCGCGAGATCGTGGGTGAGCCGCTCGACGTAGAATGAGCCGCCCCACGGATCGATCATGCGCGTGGTGCCGCTCTCGCGCTGCAGCACGATCTGCGTGTTGCGCGCAATGCGGGCGGAAAAATCGGTTGGCAGCGCCAGCGCCTCGTCGAGCGCGTTGGTGTGCAGCGATTGCGTGGCGCCTTGCGTCGCCGCCATCGCCTCGATGCAGGTGCGCGCGACGTTGTTGAACACGTCCTGCGCCGCGAGCGACCAGCCGGAGGTCTGGCAGTGGGTGCGCAGCGACAGCGAGCGCGCATCGTGCGGTTCAAATTGCTTCATCAGCTTCGCCCAAAGCACGCGCGCGGCGCGTAGCTTCGCCACTTCCATGAAAAAGTTCATGCCGATGCCGAAGAAGAAGGACAGCCGCGGCGCGAAGCGGTCGACGTCAAGCGAGGCCGCAAGCCCGGCGCGCACGTATTCGACCCCGTCGGCGAGCGTATAGGCGAGTTCGAGGTCGGCCGTCGCTCCGGCCTCCTGCATGTGGTAGCCGGAGATCGAGATCGAATTGAATTTCGGCATGTGCGCCGAGGTGTAGGCGAAAATATC
>JBEKNW010000166.1:0-10146 GCA_049522435.1 Xanthobacteraceae bacterium | reverse complement strand
CGACAACGAAACGCCGCCGGCGCCCGCATCAAATGGATGTTCACAACCGGCAAAGCCCGCGCCAAAATGGGCCGCGCCTATCCCGTCACGTCCAAAGAGTCATAATCACTGTGCAGAGGTACTAGGTGCGTTGCTGATAATTGGGTTGTTGGGCGTGGCGTGCGTAACGTCCGCTTTAACCCCGATCGCTGCCTTTTTGGTTCAAGGCCGCCAATTGCGGCGGAGGCGGGATTAGCGACACCGCGGTGATCGGCATCTGCCCAAATAGTCCAATTGGCACAGCGGCCATTGTGGCCGCGCCCAAGGTCGGAGGTGGAATGGGACGCAGCATAGCGCCGCTTGGCCAGCCGCGACCCGATCGTTGAGAGGCCATTCACCCGACTTTACGCTAACCGTCACCGAGCAAGCGCTCGGCCCACTCTGCCCTTGACAGGGAGGCTTCCACCACCTATTTCCATCCACATGGATGGATATAGGATGGTAGACGGATGGTTGAGAATATACATCAATTACGACCTAAGCCCAACGATAGCGAGAAGATCACGATCAATCTCGGGTTCGTCGACCTCGGCCATATCGATCTGATGGTTGAGGAGGGCTTTTACTCGAACCGGACCGATTTCATTCGAACCGCGATCCGCAACCAACTCGAACGCCATGCTGAGGTCGTCAAACAATCCTCGGTCCGAAAGGGTCTGGATCTCGGTCTGCGGAACTACAGCCGCGATGATCTCGAAGCGGCGCGGCGCGCCGGAGAGATGCTGGATATCCATGTGTTGGGCCTTGCCAGTATTGCACTGGATGTCACCCCCGAGCTTGCCCGCGCCACCATCGCCTCGGTCGTCGTGCTGGGAGCGCTCCACGCCAGTCCGGCGGTCAAGGCCGCTCTAGCCGACAGGATGCGCTGACGCCGCGGATTGGAGCCGACGACACCGCGCCGCGGCGACAGATTGGGTCCTTCGCGTTGCCCGTGATGTTCCGAGCAAAAGGTAGTTTCGAGATGAATGACATGATGCTCCAGGCGACACGCCTCACGCGCGCCAACCGGCTTACCGAGGCCACGGCGCTGCTGCAGCGAATGCTTCGAGGCGAGACCGGATTGGGCGTAACAACCGGTTCCACCGATGACGTTGCTCCCACCCGAAGCAAGCCGAAAATCATTGCTGCGCAGGCCGCGACCATCGACGAGCCGGATCGTTCGCACTTAAGCGCAGCGACGTCCGCTCAGCCGGACAATTTTCGCGCGCTGCGCGATGGTCTGACATATCTAGCCAAGAGCCACTCGCGCCGCGGAATACAAGGCCTGATGCGGTCCGCACCGATCGCCACGCGGGCCATTATACCGGAGGGCGGAAGGTTCATCGAAGCCGTCTATACCAACCCGGCGGGAAGCCGCGCTTACAAGCTCTACATCCCCAGCCGCTACAACGGGCAGCCGGTTCCTTTGCTCGTCATGCTGCACGGAGGCACCCAAACGCCTGACGATTTCGCCGCCGGGACGCGCATGAATTTCATTGCCGAGGAACAGACCTGCCTGGTGATCTATCCCGCACAGCCCGGCCACGCCAACATGGCGAAGTGTTGGAACTGGTTTCGCCCGAGCGATCAGTGCCGGGATCAAGGCGAACCTTCGCTTATCGCGGGCATCACCCGCCAGGTCATGTGCGACTATTCCGTCGACCGGCTGCGCGTCTACATTGGTGGACTATCAGCTGGAGCGGCCGCGGCCGCTGTCATGGGGGCAACCTACCCCGATCTGTATGCCGCCATCGGCGTGCATTCCGGCCTCGCCTGCGGGGTCGCCAACGACCTTCTTTCTGCGTTCGTCGCAATGCGGCAAGGCGATTTGGTGCACGCTTCCGACTCCAGCGACAATTCGGCCGTTCTCGGCGACGCGCCGGTTATCCCGACCATCGTTTTTCACGGCGATCGAGATACCATAGTTCATCCCCGTAACGGCGATCATGTCATCGCGCGCGCTATGAGAACCGCCGACTGGCAAACGAAGGTGCGGCACGGGCGGGTACCAGGAGGACATGCCTATACCTGCACGATTCATATCGATGCGAACGGGCGGGCAATCTTGGAGCAATGGTGCATCCACGGAGCGGACCACGCTTGGTCGGGCGGCAGCCCCGATGGTTCCTACACCGATCCGCAAGGGCCGGACGCGGCTAGGGAAATGCTGCGTTTCTTTCTCGATCACCCGGCCGTCGGTGGCGATGCGAGCGGCGGCAAATAACGAGAGCTCGCGTCCACGGAAGCCGGGCGGTCACCCGGCCGGATGCAGCAGAGCGCCGATAGCGGCGGCGGCGAGTGCGAGCCAGGCGGCGATCAGGATGATGCCGCCCGTCGGCGCCGCCATGGCAAACAAGCGATGCCCGGCGAAAGCGCGCAGTGCGACGTCGCCCGAGAACAGCGCGGCGCCGACGACCCACGCGACCAGTACAGCCAGCATCAGCGGCCGCCACAACAGGCCCTGTTGCAAGAGCGCGGCCCCGCCGAGCAAGGCCGCCGCATGGAACAACAGCATATAGGCGGCACTGTCGAGGCCGGCATTGGTCGCCGCGTGCGCGCCGGCGGCAGCAAGCGCGATACCGCTCGCTCCCATCAGGCCGGCCAGCACAATCAAGATCGTCAGAGCCACAGCTTGCCGTCCTTTGAGTTGTTCGCGCCCGGATTGCCCGACCGCCGATCATACCGCAAAATGCTCGCAGCTGAGCGGCTGCAAGATTCGACCGGCTAAACTTCACGCCGTGCTTTGAGTGCGGCCCGCAATCGCCGTGGTCACAGCCGGTCAAGCTGGCGGCGGCGGCGCTTGCCACGATTCCCGCCGCTACGCCGTGGCGCCGGCGTCCACCGTCAGAACCGTGCCTGAGATGTTGCGCGCCTTGTCGCCGAGCAGGAACTCGACGGCGTTCGCCACGTCCTCCACCTCGGCGAGCCGGCGCAGCGCGGTGCGCCGCACAACCTGCTGGCGCTGCTCCTCGGTCAGCGCGTGCGTCATGTCGGTCGCCAGAAAGCCGGGCGCCACGGCGTTCACATTGATGCCGAGCCGCCCCACCTCGCGCGCCAGCGAGCGGGTGAAGCCGAGCATCGACGCCTTGGTCGCCGCGTAGGCGGCAAGGCCGCTATAGCCGGTAAAGCCGATGATCGAGGCGACGTTGACGATGCGGCCGGCGCCGTCCGCCATCATCGCACGCACCACGTACTTGGTGAGCACGATGGGAGACAGCGTATTCACGCGCACCATTTCTTCGATCTTTGAATTGTGCATCATCGCCAGCGTGCCGTCGCGCCCGAGCGCGGCGTTGTTGACGAGGCCGAACAAGGGGCCAAATTCTTTGCGCAGGCCGCGCACCAGATCGGCAATCTCGTCGATCTTGCCGAGGTCGAAGGGCACGAATTGCAGTGCGCCCGCCGTCTCGCGCTCGGCTTGCGCGATGGCGGCCGTCATGTCCTTGCTCTTGTGCCGCGCCACGGCGATCACGCGGTAGCCCGCGGCGGCGAGTTTTTGCGCGATGGCGAGGCCGAGGCCGCGGCTGCCGCCGGTTACGAGAACGCTGCGCCTCGCTTCGGGCTTTGGCTTCATGGGCTCAACCTTGGCGGCGCGCCAGCTTGCCGGTTGCGGCGACGGGAAGCGTCGGCACGAAGCTGATCGCGGCGGGAACCTTGTGGCGCGGCAGCGCCTCGCGGCAGAGCTTGAGAATGTCGTCCCTGACCTCGATCTGCCGCGCGCTCGCCCCTTGCTGTTCCGATGTCAGAACGACGTCGGCGACCACGATCGAGCCGGTGATCGGGCTTTTCTTCGGCCGCACCAGCGACATGCGCACCTGCGGATGCCGGTTGATCACCGCCTCGACTTCCTCGGGGTGAACTTTCAGCCCGCCGATATTGATGATGCCGCCCTTGCGGCCGGCGAAATAGCAGCGGTCGCCGCGACGCTCCACGATGTCGCCGGTGTCGACGAAGCCGTCGGCGTCGGCGAGTGTTTGTTCGGTGCCGACATAGCGGGACGCGGTCCGCGGCGAGCGGATGCGCAGCGAGCCGTCCACGATTTTCATCTCGACGCCGTCGCGGATGCGCCCGACATAGGCGGCGGGAAAACCCGAAAGACCGTCGTTGACCTCGAACGCAACGCCCGCCTCGGTCGATGCATAGGCGTGGATGACGGCGGCCTGCGGAAACACCGCGCGCAGCCTGTCCAGGATTGCCTGGTCGGCGATTTCTCCCGAGAGCCGAACATAGCGCGGCGAGATATTTCGTATTGTCGGGCTCATGAGCGCGCGCCGCCAATGCGTCGGCGTGCCCAATAGGTGCGTCACGCCGTGCCGGGCAAGCCGGGCGAGATGATCGGCCATCGGCTCGCCGGCGCTCGACAACACCAGCGACGCCCCGCCAAGGACCGTGCGGAAAAAAATCTGCAGCCCGCCATAACGGCGGATGTCGTAGAACGTGCCCCACACGGCAGCGCTGTCCGCGGGCCCGCAGGCCCCTTTGGGCGCCGTGAGGCCAGCCAGGCTGTGCACGACCATCTTCGGCACGCCGGTCGTACCGGAAGTCAGCAACACCCACTCGGTTCGCAGGAACGCCGGAGGACTCTGCTCACTCGGAACGATGGTCGGCGCGCAAGCGACGCGGACGGGAAGATTGAATGCCTCCCATTCCGCCGAGCCGTCATCGATCACGACGGCATCGATCTGCGCCGCGGCGATCACGGCGCCGAGATGGCCGGCCTCGACATCCGGCGGCAGGATGGTGAGGCGGCGCGCGCGTCCGTCAAGCTCGATCAGCGCCAGCGCCGTCGTCAGTTGACTCGCGGTCGCCAGCAGAACCGAGCGGCCGGCCAAATCCGCGAGCCGGCCGCCGAGGCTGGTCCCGCAATGAAGGTCGGTGAAGCGAGCGCAAGCGGCGCGGTCCCAAATAAATCGCGCCGCCGGCGCCTTGGCGACATAGGCCCGCAGCGACGGCGCCTCAACGCCCGCCATGTTCATAGACTTTCACGAAGTCGCCGAGCGTCACGGGAAAAAAGGCGTCCTCGGCGGCCGTGAACGGGTCGATGCCGAGGGTATCTTCGAGGCGCGCGACGAGGACGGCAAAGCCGAGCGAGTCGAGGCCGCAATCCGCGAGCACGAGATCGTCCTGCAGCGGGGCGAGAATCTTGCCATGCTCCCGCGCCACCTGCGCCATCTGATTCTTTATGGTTAATTTTACCGACATTGTTGCGCCTACGGTTTGTTCATTCCGCCCCGGTATATTCGCGCAACACTTACGATCAAGTTCACGATACGGTCGTGGTCAACGCGAATGGTCTTCCCGTGACGGGACTGCGCTGCCGGCAAATCGATGACGCCGATATTGACGCCGTCGCGACGCTGCTGGCGCGCGGATTCCGCAGCCACAATCGCCGGTTCTGGCTGCGCGCCTTTGCGCAACTGACCCGGCGCGAGCCGCCGCCGGGTTTACCGAAATATGGTTACTTGTTGGAGAGTCACGGCGTCGTGGTCGGCGCGATCCTGCTCATCTGCTCGACAATGCGGGCGGGCGATGCGGTTACGGCCCGCTGCAATCTTTCCAGCTGGTACGTCGAACCTCGCTTCCGCGCCTACGCGCCGCTGCTCGCGTCGCAGGCGCTCCGGCACAAGAACGTCACCTACCTGAATGTCTCGCCGGCGCCGCACACCTGGCCGATCATCGAGGCACAAGGTTTTTCGCGCTATTGCGACGGCATCTTCATCGCGGTGCCGATGTTGAAGGGACTGTTCGGCGGCCCGGCGGTCGAAGTGTTCGACGCGCAGCGGCAGCCGGAGGTCGACTTCGATCCCTTCGACCAGGAAGTGTTGCTTGAGCACGCCGCGCACGGCTGCATCAGCCTGTGGTGCGCGACGCGCGAACGCGCCTACCCCTTCGTGTTGCGCCCCCGCCTGGTCAGGGTCGGCATACCCTGCGCGCAGTTGATTTACTGCCGTGACGTCGGCGACTTCGTCCGCTTCGCCGGACCGATCGGACGTGTCCTGGCGCGGCACGGCTGGCCCTTCGTCATTATCGACGCGAACGGTCCCATACCCGGGCTCCTCGGCTGCTTCAGCCACGACAACATGCCGAAATATTTCAAGGGCCCGCAGCGCCCGCGCCTCGGCGACCTCGCCTATACCGAATATGCGCTGTTGGGGGTGTAGCTTTCGCCCGGACTGTTCCCCTCCCTCTTGCGGGGAGGGAAAAGAATGGAGCGCGCACCCTCATCAACTGCCGGCCGAATCCTTAGCCAAAAAGCCCATGAGCGCGGCTACGTCCTTCTTGTCCGCGGCAAAATCTTCGGCGATGCGCTCATAGAAATGCGCGGCCCCTTCGTAGAGTTCGTGCGCGGCGGGATCGTCGCCGACGAAGCCCGCAATCTCGTGCATCTCCGCGACCCAGCGATAGGCTTTTGGCGGCATGACGGCCAATTGCTGCTTGAGCCAGGCCAGCATCTCCTTCTGGCTGAATTCAAGCTCCTTGAACAACGCCTCGGCGGAGCCTGCGCGCGTTGCCGCGAGCATCATCGCCGCGCCGATCGCCTGCGTGCCCTTGGTGATGCCGGCATAGGACATTTTCAGCGCCGAGGCCGCGCTTAGCGGGCCGTCGAGGACGCGCACGTCAAGGCCATATTCGCGCAGTGTCGCGAAGCGCGGGGCCGCGGTGCCGGAAGCGTAGACGCGCGGGCCGGGTTCCTCCTCGCCACCCTTGGGAGTGGCCTTCGGCGGCGGGCCGATGATTCCGGCATCGACGAAGGGGCAGCCGGTCGGCGCGATCGCCGCCGCGACGCGCTCGACCGTCGCCGGATTGATGGCGTTGCAATCGACATAGACCGGCTTGCCGTTGCTGGCGCCGAGCACCGGCTCGAAACGTTGCGCCAGCGACAGCGCGTCGCCGGGCGGCAGAATCGAAAGGATGAAATCGGCGGACGCGATCTCTTCGTCGCTCGCCGATATCATTGCCGCCTCGCTCGCGCGAGCGACGGTCGACCGGCTGCGGCCGTTGAGCGAGGTCAGCACTTTGACGCCGTGATCGGCGAGCCTTTTTCCGACCGCCGCGCCCATCGCGCCGGGTGCGATCACTGCAACAACAGAAGCCATGATGGTCTCGACATGTAGCCCGGATTGAGCAACGCGAAATCCGGGTCGGCGTTTTAGCCGATCCATCGTCCCGGGTTTCGCTCCGCTCAACTCGGGCTACATTATACGATTTATACCGCCTCGCGCGCCCTTACATCAGGGGCGCCTTGCAGGCGCCGGCGCAGCGCCGGCACGCGGCCGTCGGCGCTCGGCTGATAGAACACGCTGTAGCGCGCCGCCGCCGCCGCGAACACCAGCGCGTCGGCGGCTTTTTTGACCTCGAAAGAATCGAAGCCGGCGCGGACGAGAAACTGGAACTGATCGCGCAGCACCTCGCCGGTGGCGCGCAGCTCGCAGCGAAAACCGTAGCGCTCGCGCAACAGCCGCGCCTGACTGTAGGCGCGGCCGTCGCGGAACTTTGGAAAGACCAGCGCGACCAGCGCAAGCTGGTCGAGCCACGGCTCCAGTTCCGCGACCTTGCGATCGTTCGGCCAAAGAACGCCTATCGGCCCGTCGCGCTGAACAAGCACGGCCGCGTCCGCCATGAAGCGCTTGCCGGGCACGATGACCGGCACGCCATCCGGGATCGGCGCGTCATCGAGGACGCGGACATAGCGATCCTCGACGATGTGGCCTGCCTTAACGAGCGGCATAGACGCGTTCCTTGAACGGCTCGACGCCGGTGCGCTTGACCGTGTCGATGAACAACTCGTCCGGCCGTTCGCGCAACTCGATATAGGCCGCGGCAATGTCTTCCACGACGTCGGCCACTTGCGCGTAGGGCACCGCCGGCCCGATCAAGGTGCCGAGCTTGGCGTCGGCGTCGGCCTTGCCGCCGAGCGTGATCTGATAAAACTCCTCGCCGTTCTTCTCGACGCCGAGAATGCCGATGTGCCCCACATGATGGTGGCCGCAGGCGTTGATGCAGCCGGAAATATTGATGTGCAGCCGGCCGAGATCGCGTTGAAGATCGAGATTGCGGAAACGCCGCGTGATCTCCTGCGCCACGGGAATCGAGCGCGCATTGGCGAGGCTGCAATAGTCGAGGCCGGGACAGGAGATGATGTCGGAAACGAGCCCGACATTCGGCGTGGCGACGCCGATCGCCTCGAGCGCGCGCCAGAGCGGGTGCAGATCGTGCTGGGCGACATGCGGCAGCACGAGATTCTGCTCGTGGCCGACGCGGACTTCGCCGTCAGAGTAACGGTCGGCGAGATCGGCGATCGCCTGCATCTGCGCCGCGGTGGCATCTCCCGGCGTGCCGCCTTCCGGCTTGAGCGAGAGCGTCACGATGGCGTAGCCCGGGACCCGGTGATTGGCGACCGAATTACCCATCCAGGCGTCGAATGCCCGGTCGGCGCGGCGCGCCTCACCGAGTTGCGGCGGGCTGTCGTCGAGCCGCGCGTAGGCAGGATAGCGGAAGCGGCCGGCAATTTCCGTAATCGCGGCGGGATCGAGCGCGAGCGGGCCGTCCTTGATGGCTTGCCACTCGGCCTCGACTTCCTGGGCGAACGCCTCGGCGCCAATTTCGTGCACCAGGATCTTGATGCGCGCCTTGTAGATGTTGTCGCGGCGGCCGAACTGGTTGTAGACGCGCAGGACCGCCTCGACGTAGCTCAGGACGTCGCGTTTTTCCAGGAACGGCTTGATGGTCTTGGCGAGGAACGGCGTGCGGCCGAGGCCGCCGCCGACCATGACCTCGAAACCGATTTCGCCGGCGCCATTGCGAAAAAGCCGCAGCGCGAGGTCGTGGATGCGCAGCGCGGCGCGATCGTGGCTGGAAGCGCCAACGGCGATCTTGAACTTGCGCGGCATGAACGAGAATTCGGGATGCAGCGTCACATGTTGACGGATCAGTTCGGCGAAGATGCGCGGATCTTCGATGTCGTCGGGCGCGACGCCCGCCCATTGGTCGGTCGTGATGTTGCGCACGCAATTGCCGCTCGTTTGCATGCCGTGCATGCCGACGCCGGCGAGATCGGCCATGGCGTCCGGCAACTCCTCGAGCTTGATCCAGTGGAACTGAATGTTCTGCCGCGTGGTGAAATGCCCGTAGCCGCGGTCGTAGCGGCGCGCGACATGCGCCAGCGCGCGCAACTGCGCCGACGACAGCGTGCCGTAGGGGATGGCGATGCGCAGCATGTAGGCGTGGAGCTGCAGATAGACGCCGTTCATCAGCCGCAGCGGTTTGAATTCGTCCTCGCTCAGCTCGCCCGACAGGCGGCGCGCGACCTGGTCGCGGAATTCGGCGACCCGCTCGGCCACCAATGTCTTGTCGAAATCGTCGTAGCGATACATGGACGCCCCAGCTTTCATGCTTGAGCATGATCTTTTCCGACCTTCCTTCGCCCGCCGAAGCGGGCTTCGCGAAGGCGGGAAACCGGTATCCCCCACCCTACCCTCCCGCGCACGCGGGGAGGGAAGGATGGGGGTGCTCTAGCCGCCGAAGGTCGGCGGCAGATCGATGGTGGGCCCGCCGCGGCGAATGATCTCGCGCAGGTTTCCCGGCCGCAGCTCGCCGTTGCCCATGCGCCTGACCGGCGCGAGATAGGGGCCGACCGCGCGCAACTCGTCGGCAATCGCGGCATCGATCAGCTCGCGCGCCGCGGCGGCATTGGTCGTAACCGCGGCGGCATCGAGATCGGTGGTCCAGAAGCCGTCGGCGCGGCGGTACACCACGGCGCCGTCGCCGACGCGGTTCGCGGTCACCACGACCGGCCCGGTCACCTTGATCTTTTGTTGCAGCGGCGAGGTCATGCGTGCCTCACATTTCAGGAGCGAATTCGACGGGCGCGCGGTCCGCCGGGGCAGTCCTTAGAAAATGATCTTCTATATATCAGCTTCAATTGCGCAGAAAAAAGAAGAATGTTCTACCAAATTGCGAAGCGATAGGAGCATAACATCCATGGAACAAGCCACGCACCGAGAAAGTCCTTGCTTGCCACGGGAACCTCACGGGCACGAAAGCGCGGTTAGTACGACTGAGTCAGAAAGTCGCAGTCGTTTGTTGTTGAGAATCAGGTATTTGGCGAGATTCACAGATCGGCGGAGG
>JBEKNW010000165.1:0-10202 GCA_049522435.1 Xanthobacteraceae bacterium | reverse complement strand
GCTCTGACTCACATTTGATGATGGTGCCAAGCGACTGCCGTTCGCGCCGGAAGGGGGATCTCGTTGAAATGACTCTCGATCTTCAGATGAGGCGCGCAGTTCCCGGGTACGCAGTACTTGGGCGGCGGTAATCGCTTCGCTGTTGGACGCTATGTCCTTGAATTGACTCCGTGAATACAATCCACAGCACGGTCACATATCATCAGAATTGCGTCAGAGCCAATATTGCAAGCGATTTTGCACCTTCCGCCATATCCGCATTCCGCTATCAGGTGCAAAGCGGACCTTGAACAACGAGCACTCGACAGCCGAATTTTGGACTAGGTGCCGTCGTTTGAAGCATCAGATTTCGGCGGCTCGACCCGGAAACCATCGCCGGCATCGAGCGCGATGCGGCCGTCGGCGACGGCGCGCGCCCAGCGGCTGGTCGCCGGGATGCCGCCGAACGAAAAGAAATGCGGAACAATACCGGCGGGCGCCGCTTCGGCCAGCGCCCGCACCAGATGGTCGGGGGTCGTCATGGCGAACATCTGCCGCATCAGGCCGGAGCGCCGCGCCAGCGCCTGCGCGGAGGTCTGCACGCCGCAGCGGCTGGCATAGCGAAGGAGCGCCGCGAGGCTGGTGGGGCCCACGAGCCCGATGCGCAAGCGATGATCGAAGCCGAACGCGCGCAGACGCGCGATGAAGTCGAGGATCGCGCCCGCATCGAAGCAGAACTGGGTGACGATCTCGACGGTAAGTCCGATCGCCTCGGCGGCCGCGATCTTTTTCGCGAGCGCACGGTTGAGTTCTTCATCGCCGATGCGCGGATGGCCTTGCGGATACCCGGCGATGCCGATCGTGCGGATGCCGCGCCGTTGCAGCACGCCGCTGTCGATGGCGTCGATGGCGCGGCGGAACGCGCCGCATTCGCCGCGCTCGCCGGCGATGACGAGAACGCTGTCGACAGCGGCCTCGCCGTTGAGCCGCGCCAGCAAATCGTCGAACGCCGCGACGCTGGCGAAATTGCGCACCGCCAGATGCGGCACCGGCTCGAAGCCGGCCGCCCGCAACCGGATGGCGGCGGCAACGGATTCCTCCGCCGGCCGGTTCGGCACCGCGCTGAGATAGACCCGCGTGCCAAGCGAAAGCACCGCAAGCGCCATGATGTCGGCATCCGACGGCCGCGTCGCCTCGACCGAAAATCCCGCCATGAACGAGGCGATGCGGGCGACCGGACCGAGCGGTGCCTGATGGGGAATGGGCAGTGCGGTCATCGTGCTCAAAAATCCCGTCCACAATTGTTTCTTCGGCCGCTACTTTCTTCTCCCTCCCCCGCAAGCGGGGTAGGACGAGAGAAAATTTACGCGCGCCGGCGCGAGATCACATAGGACTCGTCGAAGAACCACAATCCGCCGCGTTCGCGCAGCACCGAGCGCGTGGCGTCGAGATAGCGGCCGTCGGCCACCACTTCGCCCAGCCGGTCATCCTCCACCTGCGCCACGTAAATCGCCGCGTTCCACGCCGCGAACAACGTCGAGGTGCCGATCGATTCGGAGATTTCCGAAGGCAGGGTGTGCATGACATAGCGGAACACTGAGCGGTTGTCGGCGTAGGCGTTGAAATTGAGATCGCGGCCGGCCGCTCCAAGCTCCTGCTTAACCGCCTTGAGGATCTGGTGGCGGTCGTGGATGAACGGATGATCGTCCGGCCACACTTTCTGGATGATTTCCATGCCCGGGTCGTGGCCGTGCGAATGAATGGCGATGAGCCGCCCGCCGGCGCCGAGCGCGCGCGCCAGCGGAGCGATCACGCGCTTGGCCTTGAACTCGAGCGAGGCGCGCGCGCGATAGGGTTGCGAGGCGATGACCAGGTCGTAATTGGCGATGGTGCCGCCGGGCTTGGGAATGATCGGGTCGAGCAGAAACCGGTGGTCTTCGCGATAGATGACGAGTACGACCGGGCGCTCGTAGATCGGGTTGCCGGTGCGCGCGCTGACGCCGGCTTTCCAGTTGAGCGCCAGGAAGGGCTCCAGATCGATGATTTGTTGCTCGAAGCGGTGGGCCGAATTCCCGACGAGCGGCAGCTCGTGCCACACCATGCTCGACGCGGCGTTGAGCGATTTGACCGCAAGCCACGGCGCATCCGCATAGGCGAGATTCGTCAGCACCAAAACCGTCGCCGGATGCTCGAAGAAGCGATCGGACATCTTCTGTAGCGTCAGGCGTACATCCTCGAGGCTGATCTCCTTGCCGACGACGTAAAACGGCATGTGCGCGAAGCGGTCATGCATGGCGCGCATCACGCGCGCCAGCACCGAGCCGTCACCGACGCCGGCGTCGAACACGCGCACCGCCGGCGGCCGCGGATGGATATGGGTGAGCTCCTCGGAGACGCGGTGCGCCACCTCCCATTTCTCGCTGCAGGTGTTGACGAAGAGGAGATATTTTTGCCGGTTGTCGAAGAAGCGGAAATTGCGCTGCGGGTCGCCCGGCTTCGCCGGCGCGGCGGGCGGCGGCTGCGGCATGGCCGGCCGCGTTTCCCGCGACCTTTCGATTACGATGGGACGAGGCCCGTGAGGTGGATGGGCAACCATGAAGCCCTGGATGCGGTCGAGCGTGTCGGTCGTGATCCGCCCGCCATTGCGCAGCCGCGCCGCGAGCTTGCCGTCATTGACGGCTCGGCGTCCGAAAGTCGATTCCGCAAGTCCCGTTTGCCGGCAATAGTCTGAGATTTCCTGGAGTAATTGCTGGGCGTTCATGGCACGACGCCGGTTCCTGAGGTTTCCTCGACGCTGCGCGCGACCGCTTTCGGCTTCTTTGCGCAGGTTTTTTCTACCGTTAGAGAAGCAACCGCGGGAGCGAGGGTCAACCACAAAATAGCCCACCATGATAGTGGGCAGTATAGTGGGGTAAATCCCAACATAAACCCGCAGAAATCGTCACCGAGGGAGAGACAATTCTTGACTTTCGTCACTGCTTATGTTACGGGCTCTTTCACCTTGCTCATTCGAGGGGCGTCACCGGTGACGTACCGGCGGCGGAGCAAGTGCGGTCCCCCGCGGGCGGGCTTCGTAACCCCGCTCCCGGGCAACCCGGACACCGCCCGGCCGGCATGAAGACCGGTCTGCGAGGAGCTCGCTGCACTGGAGGATGGGGAACGCGGGTAGTTCCGCGTCAGGTCACCGTCCCAGGAAGCGCGGCCGGAGTTGAGGCCCCAAGGCGGCAATCCCGCCAGGGGGCAAAGCCGCAGTGGAGCGACGGGAGGCGTTGCGCGCCTCGTAGATGGGTTTGCGCAGACCGCGTAGACTTGTCTGCGGCGCAAGGTGCGCGCCGTGCTTCGCAAGCACGGCTCTAAGACAATCGCGCCTTTCGGCGCTCCGCTCCCCTCGTTTTTTGCGAGGAAGCAAAGAATCAAACAAAGCTCGGGCGCAGAGGCGTCGCGAGAACGAAATCATTTTCCTCCCCCACTCCGTGGGGAAGGACGGAGGACGGCATTGACTGGCGCCCGCGCGACGCGGAAGAGAAAAAGGATGCCCCGCTTTGCCGCCAATCTCGCTTATCTCTTCACCGAGCGCCCGTTGATCGAGCGCTTCGGCGCCGCGGCGGCCGCGGGGTTTAGCGCGGAGCCGCCAGGTAATCGGCGCGAAAAGCTAAAGGGTGATCGAGCTGGCCAATGGTCGATCCGGGTTAATCACCAATGGCGAATATGTTTTCTCTGGAAAGAGGATGGAGCGCATGAAGTCGAGGTCGTTGACTACCACTGATATCGACCCGACGTTTCGCCGGCTGCCGCCGCTGCACGTCGGCGAAGTGTTGCGGGAAGAATTTCTGGTACCGCTCAAACTTTCACCCTACGCCCTTGCCAAGGCGCTCGGCGTTCCGCGGACGTGTGTCGAACGGCTGGCCACGGAAGAGACCGCCTTGACTGCCGATACGGCTTTGCGGCTGGCACGCTATTTAGGGACCACGGCGGAGTTTTGGATGAGCCTCCAGGCCGGCTATGAATTGGAGTGTGCCAAGCGGGCGCTCGCTTCGAAGCTTGGCAAAATCACTCCCCGATCGTCACGGGCCTCGCGGCTGGGTCACGGTCGTCGCGCGCGTGCTGCTTGATTGGTGCGGTGCCGCCTGCGGCGTATAGGCGAATCGGCCATAATTCCTTTGCGCACCTGGGCCGGCAACGCTTCTGTGAGCTTAGCCGTTGGTGTATTGTCCGGACTTCTAGTTGAGCATGATCTTTTCCGAAAACCGGCTTCTACCCCGGATCAAGTCCGGGGCAGGCTTTTTCGGGATCATGCTCTGGGGAACGCAGACGTCATGTGGGGCAGAAAACGCAAGTCCGTCGCGTCGGCGCGCGAAAGCGAGCCGGGCTCGCCGCTGAAAGAGGCGATGCATCAGGCGCGCGTCGAGGCGGCTGAGCGCACCAGTGTCGTCGTCGATCTGCGCGATGCGGAAGTCGCCCGGCTCGAACTCCTCAACGAGGCGCTCGATCCGCTGTTTGCCGACATTGCCCCGGAGGTCGAGCTGTTCGACCGCGGCTTGAGCCGCGGCGACACGCCGCGGCTGTGGATCGACGCCGTCGCGCACATCGCCATGGGGCGCGACAAGCGCATCTACCGTTTCCTGCACGATACCCGTATCGGCCGCCACGTGCTCGCCGAGTCGCACGAAATCCCCGATATCGTCGAGGCGGTCACCGCCTATGTGGCGCGCCGCCTGGTCGAGCGCGAGCGGGCGCTCGACGAAGACCCCGATTTCATCACCCGCGTCGGGCGGGCCGAGGCCGCGCGCGAACGCCGGCGACGGCGCTGGCGCGGACTGGGCGCGTTGGTGTTCGGATTTCTGATGGGCCTGCTCTCGCTCCTGCTCGCTGCGCTGCTCCTGGCCAGCAGATTTTAGTGGGAAATCCTCGTCCCTCTGTGGCAAGGACAGAGAGGTAACTGCAGTCGACCGACGTCTTAAAAGGATAGACGCCAGCGGCCGCACACGAACCGCGAGCCAAGCCCTGACGCACTAACCGGCTTTCTGGTCGAGCTCTTCGCCAAGCCGATGAAAGAATTTGAGGCGCGCGCCTTTGGCTGTGGCGAACAACCCGTCCATGGCCTCACCAATGCGAGCAGTGTCGGTTTTCATGCGCTCGGTCGAAGCGAGGCCCGTCCGGGCGGTTTCCTGCGTACGGCGGACCGTCTCTTCGATGGCTTTCAGGGCCTCGGCCACCGTCGTAGCATTGGCGGCCGCGCGGCTCGCGCTCTCCGCGATGCTCTCTGTCGCCGTGACGTGCTCGTTGACGGCGCCTGCGACCACCTTGACGATTTCAGCGACGGTCTCGCTGCCGCTCTTGATTTCTTCTACCGAGCGACGCATGGCATCTTTGATAACTGCGATTTGGTTGCCTATATCTTCTGTCGCCTTCGAGGTCTGGGCAGCGAGGGATTTCACCTCGGCCGCTACCACAGCGAAGCCACGCCCTGCCTCGCCTGCGTGCGCCGCCTCGATGGCGGCGTTGAGCGCCAGCAAGTTGGTCTGCGCGGCGATCTCGGAAATCAGGTTGGCGACAGGGCCGATCTCTCCGACCGCATCTGCAAGCGATTTGATTGTCATATTAGTTCGCCCGCCCTGTGCCGCTGCGCTACGCGCCATCTCGGCGCTTCGCGTCGCCTTCTCGTGGATGTTCGAGATCGACGTAGTGAGCGCGTCGGCAGCCGCCGCCATGGTCCCGGCATTCGCGGCCGTATCGTCCGCCGCGGCGGTGGCCATTCTCGATTGCATCGAGGCGGTGTCCGCGAGCGTATTGAGCTCTCCGGCGGATTCACTCAGCGACGCGATGGCATGGGAGGCCGCGCCGCGGACCTCTTCCACCGTCTTGTAGAAAGCCTCAATTGCATGTTCGAGCTTGGTGCTGCGTTCGTTCGACCTCTTCACACGGGCCGTGTAGTGGATCGCAACCGCTACAACGATGTCGAGATTAAGGATGCGCATCGCCTCGTTTTGTTAAGCGCGCCGCGCTACGACGGCTGAGCCACTTCCTGGAGAGAATCCGATTTAGGGTGCACCCGATTGTATTGGCGACGGCTGGCCTGGCGCGCATGTCGAAACCGAGCGCGATTTCGGTCTCGACGCGTTTCGTTGCATCCTCCACCCATCCGTCATCGAACGACCGCGTGAACAGACGCTCTGTTCCCTTGATAATCGAATCCTTGTAGGGCGCGACATTTGTGGTCAAGGCCTCGCGAAAGGACGCCGCGTTCGCGATCGTTTCGCGGAAATGCTCGTCCAGCGCCGCGCCGAGGCTCGGCTCGATCAGCGCCCAGATCTTCCGGCGCAGGGCATTGACCTCGAGTTCAACGCCGTAGATCCTGAACCCGAGCTGGAATTCGGTTGGAAGCGTCATTGGACCGATTTTCCGCCATCAATCTTGAGCTTTCAGCAACCCCGTCCTGGGATTCGACGAAGCCGGCGATGGCCGCCGGAGCTACGGGCGCCCTTTGCTCAAGTTCGACGAGGGCTCGGAACGTACCGTATCAATCCAGTGCAAACTGCGCTTTCGACGCCTTGGGAAGCCCCTTCGACGGTCACCGCCAGCGTTCCCGCAACGAAATGTGTGAAAAAACTTTAAGAAGCCTTAAGAAGCCTTAAGAAGCCTTAAGAAGCCGTAAGAAGCCTTAAGTTTAGACGCCTATTCCCGCTCATTCCCGCGAAAGAGCCTGTAAAGAAATTGCCCGCAAAACCGGCACAATTCGGAATCGCGCCATGCACAAACCGGAATCGGACCGTGAACATCGTTCTATTTCTTCACACGCTCGAAAGCGGGAATCCAGATGGGGATCGCGGTATCGCGGTGGAATCTGCTGGGTCCCCGCTTTCGCGGGGACGAGCGGTTGACAATAGCGCTTGGCGTTCGACCTCGCGGACGTTGCCGTCAGCGCCGCGCTGCCGCGCGATCAGCTCGCAGCGCCAGCCGCCCGCCTCGCCGTCGATGCGGAAGAGATTGTAGCCGGCGGCGTCCTCGCTGCCGTGCGGCGCGCGCGCCGAGGCCGACGGCACGCCGACGGCGGGGATCGCCTGGCGCGGGCCATCGAGCCAAACGAGCGAGAGGCGGTGATCGTGGCCGTGGAGAACGAGTTCGGCGCCCTTTTCGGCCAGCACGCGGCGAAACTCCGCGGCGTCGGTCAGACGCCGCAAATAGCGGTTGGGCGGGGTCACCGGCGGGTGATGGATGAGCACGACCCGGAACAGTCCGGCGGTTTCCTCGAGCGCCGCGGCGAAGCGGATGAGCTGCGTCTCGCCGAGCCGGCCCGTCGCCAGGAACGGCGCGGTCGGCAGCGCCGAGGAGAGCGCGATCAGCGCAACAGCTCCGCGCCGGCGCAGGAACGGAAATGTGCCGCTGTCCGCGCCGTCGTCCCCGCGCATGTATTCGCCCCAGTACGCGGCCGGGCATTGCAGCGCCTGCGGCACATAGACGTCGTGATTGCCGGGAATCACGGTGACGTCGGACGGCGGCCCGAGCCCATTGAGCCACGCGCGCGCCAGCGCGTACTCGGCTTTCACCGACAAATTGACCAGGTCGCCGGTCACCGCGATATGGTCGGTTGCACAGGTCTTCAGGTCGCGCGTGATCGCGTCAAGAACCTCGCTGCGGTGCATGTATTTGCGCCCGCGGTGCCAATTGATGAAGCCGAGCCCGCGCTTGCCGGCCAGCTCGATAAGCCGCGGCGGCAATGAAAGATGCAGATCGGAGAGGTGGCCGAGCACGAACATCGCGGCATGATGATATGCGAATCATGCCGGTAACAATGGTCATGACAACGCGCTTGGCGACGCGCGGGTCACGAACTGCCGATGAGGATGCCGACGACGAAGACGAGCACGCCACCGAGGATGACCTGGAAGGCGGCCTGCAGGAACGGCGTATCCATATAGCGCGTGCGGATCCAGGAGATCACGGTCAACTCGACCGCGACGACGACGAAGGCGACCGAGGTCGCGACATAGAAGTTGGGAATGAGATAGGGCAGCGTGTGGCCGAGGCCGCCGAGCGCGGTCATCCCGCCGCACACCAGGCCGCGCATCACGGGCGCGCCGCGCCCGGTGAGCGAGCCGTCATCGGATAAGGCCTCGGCGAAGCCCATGGAGATGCCGGCGCCGATCGCCGCCGCGAGCCCGACCAGAAACGTCGCCCAGGTATTGTGCGTGGCGAAGGCTGCCGCAAAGAGCGGCGCGAGCGTGGAAACTGAACCGTCCATGAGGCCGGCGAGCCCAGGCTGCACGTATTGCAGCACGAACATGCGCCGCGCGGTCTCCTCCTCGGTGGCGCGCGCGCTCGGCGTGATCTTTTCGCCGAGCTCGCGGGCGAGTTTTTCGTGCTTGTCCTCGGCCGCGGCAAGCTTGTTCAGCAGGTCGCGCACGGCATCATCGCGCGCCGCTTGTGCCGCGCGCCGGTAGAAACGCGCGGTCTCGTACTCCATCTCTTCGGCGAACTTGCGCGTGGCGTCGATTGCCAGCGGGCGATTGAGCCAGATCGGACGGCGCGCGACGAAGCCCTTCACGTCCTGCCGGCGGATCAGCGGCAGAAATTCGCCGAATTTCTTGCGATAAAGATCAAGCAACATGTCGCGATGCCCGATCTCCTCCGCCGCCATCTTGTCGTACATCGCCGCCGTGTCCGGATAGGAGCCGCGAAGCGCATCCGCGAATGAGCGGTAGATGCGGTTGTCCTCATCCTCGTTGGAGATGGCGAGCGCCAGGACTTCTTGCTCACTCAAATCGGAAAAGCGTTTCATGGCGTCGCCTCGATGCCTTGATGGTCGGCCCGATATTAGAATGCTTCTAAACTTAGACGCTAGGGTGTAATTGCACAGCGGGTCCGTGCGAGGAATTCGTTCGCCTCAAGCAAGGCCTTGAAGGCAGGCGGAGGGAGGAGTTGCAATGCGATTTGCCGAGTTCAATTCGGCGAGTGGCGGAGTTAGTTCCATGCGCCGCCCTTTCGAGCCGGCAATGCGCCGCTTCCTGCATCTTTACTGGCGCTTCGCGCGCGGGCTCACCATCGGCGTGCGCGGCCTCGTCCTCGATGCGCAGGGCCGGGTGTTCCTGGTCAAGCACAGCTACGTCGCCGGCTGGCATTTGCCGGGCGGCGGTGTCGAGACGGGCGAAACGCTCACCGCGGCGCTGGCGCGCGAATTGCGCGAAGAGGGCAACATCGAACTCACCGGTCCGCCGCTTCTCTTTGCGATCTATTTCAATCATCGGGTCTCGCGGCGTGACCACGTTGCGCTCTACGTCGTGCGCTCCTTCCGCCAGAGCGCGCCGCCGCAGCCGAACCGCGAAATTGTGGCCCACGGATTTTTCGCGCCCGATACGCTGCCTGAGGAAACGACTGGCTCGACGCGTGCGCGCATCGCCGAGGTGCTCGGGGCAGGCGCCGTCACCGAATTGTGGTAATCGTTGCAGGCGCGCCACAGCTTCAACGTCGGGTCTCCGGAAGCTGCGTCATTTAGTCATGGCTGCTGCGCATCAGCAACCATTTCGCCGCGCGGGCGTTGGCCGGCAGGGCGTCTAGTACCCACTTTCATAGAAACGTGATTCGCGCGGGCAGTGAATTCGAGAGTCGGATGAGACACTTGTTCGCATCGTTGCCTGCGCGGATTGGTGATTCCGGGTACTAGGAGCGGCAGAAGGAGAGACTTTGATGCGGAGGACAACGATTGCGATCGCTGCGGCCCTTGCGCTCGGCGCGGCGACGATGGCGACCGGCGTCATGGCTGGGCATGGCGGCGGCGGCGGCGGCGGCGGCGGCGGCGGCGGCGGCGGAGGAGGAGGAGGAGGAGGAGGAGGAGGAGGAGGAGGAGGAGGATGCTGCGAGGTGGCGCGCGAGGGCGAGCACGACGACGCCACAGTCGTCTAGGTTTCTGGACGGCTGCTGCGGGCCCTGTTCGGCCACGATCCATCGCCAGTCGAGGGGTCGCATCCAGGACGGCCAGCGAGCGCAGCAGCCCAACGGGCGAAGCAGCCCTACGGGCGTGTTTTTCGCAGGGTCGCCGCCGCCGCCGCCGCCGCCACCGCCGTCTCTGCCGCCCGTTGGGCTGCTTCGCTGGCCGGAAGCGCACGCGGCGAGCTCGCCGAGCCAGATGAACACGCCGTAGAAGAGCGCGGCGAGCCCGCCGCTGCGGAGGTCGCGCGGCAGCTGCCTGGCCCAGTGACTCCGTTCTCGGCGCGCCGCGGTCGCCG